>SSGT01000023.1 GCA_008017065.1 Crocinitomicaceae bacterium | reverse complement strand
TCAAATTAAACAAAAAAGCTTCGGAAGTACTGATGAATTCACCCGTTTTGGAGTTGATAAAAGCAGCTTACAAAGCAATTGTCGATGGCGAGAATCCGCATTCGAAAGCAAAAAAAATGGTGGAATTCAAAAATGAATATTTCCGTCTGCAAGCCAACTGGAAACTGATTGCAAGTAACTAATCGCGTGCTAATTGCGCTAACAAACGGTCTAAAACCTGAACACCCTCTACGGCTGTATACGGGAGTTTCACAAATTCATCGCCAATTTCCAAACGTTCACAGTCTGGATCCAATACCACTTTCAATGCTGCTTCAGGTGCTAAAAACGCCAAGCTTGCCGCAGGATAAACTTGCAACGATGTACCTACTACAAGCAAGATGTCTGCCTGCTGACAGAAACGAGCAGCGCGCTCTAGTTCGGGAACTTCCTCTCCAAACCACACAACATGCGGACGCAACGGATATCCGTCGTCACAGACTGCATCCGGTTGGATTTCATCTCCAACAATCGGATAAAACCGTTTGTCGGGTTGTGGTCCCGAACTCTTTGCAAAGCGGATGTTTCCATGCAAATGCAAGATCTTCGTACTTCCTGCGCGTTCGTGGAGATCATCGATGTTTTGAGTAATAATTTGAACATCGTAATGTTGTTCCAACGCTGCAAAATAGATATGCGCTTGATTGGGCGACGCTGCGGCAATTTGTTTACGTCGCTCGTTGTAAAATGACTGCACCACTATCGGATTTTTTTTCCATGCCTCCGGAGTAGCAACCTCTTCGATTGCATAATTTGCCCACAACCCATTTGCATCGCGAAAGGTTTGTATTCCACTTTCAGCGCTGATCCCTGCTCCAGTCAGTACAACTACTTTTTTCATATTTTATCCAAATCAATTAGCTAAAATTAATCAAACGAACGACGGCCACAATAGCAACTCAACAAATGTAACGACGCAATCCGAAAAAATCGGTAAAATTAACAAGCACGTAGTTTTTTGATAAAACTTTAAAAAGTGCGTCTAAAATCAATCATTTATGTTAAATTTGGTGACATAAATAACATGGATGTCCGCAAAGCTCGGTCGATGCTTTGATTGTAAGTGGGTATTCGCGATGTTGGTTCTGCTACTACGAAATAATTAATTTTTTTATGTGTAAAACGTTAATTTTTTTCTATTGTAAATCGTTCACTATTCTGCTGTTCGTGCTAGTATGTAGCTCGTCTTTGACGTTTTCACAATCTACCAACGACAAAGAATTTAACACCATCAAATCCGAAATACTGATTGACATCGACCATGCAACGAAACTAACTAATTCATTCAATCAACGAGCGTTAGAAGCTAGAAACGAAAAAATGATCGCTCAGGGGAATTACCTCGCTGGGTTGATAAACTACTACAAGACACAACACTACATTTCCAACAAATATTACGCGCAGGCAATTCAATCAAAATACGCACAACAAGATATCAACTTCAAAGGCAACTGTTACAACAACATGGGAATCAACTATGAAATTCTCAACATGTATCCAGAAGCAATCAAATCGTATGAGCAATCCTTACGAATCGCTGAAAAACTCGGTGATTCCACAAGTATTGGTCAATCCAAAATCAACATCGGATTGCTCAATTCGAAAATCAATCGATTTGACCTTGCATACTCCACCATTCTTGAAGCCCTGCACTACTTCAAACGGCAACAAGACAGCGCAAATCTATCACTGTGTTACCAAAACTTAACGGTACTTTACTCCTTTCAAAACAACTACGAAAAGGCGATTGAGTTTGCCCAAAAATCATTGCAAATCAGCCTCAAAACAAATAACACGTTTCAAATCGCAAACGATTATTACAACATATCCAACAATTATTCGCTACTCAATCAGCCTGAAAAATCAGACTACTACATCGAACTCGCGTTGCAGTTGATTCCGGAAATAGGTAACCGAGAGGGCGTTTCGTCACGAATTTATTTACAAAAAGGAAATAACGAAATTGGAAAAGGGAATTTTAAGGTCGCTGAAAACTACTTGCTCAAATCACTTGAAATTGTCAAATCATTGGATATTTCTGAAAGTATTCCCAATTCATACAATGGATTAATCGATCTGTATGCCAAATACGGGGATTATCAAAAATACAGTTACTACCGCGATCAATTGGAATTGTTCAATGAACTTGAGAAAACACGGAAATCAATCGAACGCGTACAAGAATTACAAGCATTGTACGAATTTGACCGGAAGACAGCAAAGATCGATAAGCAAAACCGTGAATTGATCGTCAAGCAATACCAACTCCTTGCGTTATCGATTTTCATCTCGGTTATCATCGGAATTCTCGTCTATCTCATTTTCATTCATATCCGCATGAAACGCTACATGCGCTCGCTGTTTGAGCAAAAACTCGAGCAGACGAAACACGAAAGTATGCATGTAGTAAACTCCATTTCTGAAATAACCTCCAAGAACGAATTGCTTGATTTATACAATCAAATTATTACGTTTATAAATGAGCGTAAAATCCAATCCATACCGGACGTGAAGATCGAAGAAATTAGCGCACATTTGAAAGCGGATGAATCAAAAATTTCGAAGTCAATCGAGCTGTTTGGAAACAAAGATTTTAAGTCCTTTTTATACACGCATTACATCGATGAGATTTGTAAAAAAATGATCGAAAAAGGAAAGGAAGTAAATATCCGAGAACTCGTTGCAGCGTCAAATTTTGAAAACTACAATACGTTTTACAAAAAGTTTAAAGACATCACGGGTTTAACGCCTGAACAATTTATTGTTTATTCGCAAGAAAAAATTGATTTGGAACGAAGAATAAAAAGCGCAAGTTAATCGAAACACAAATTGAACAAACGACACATACTGCTGATGAATAAAGACAACCCGAGAAACTGGTTAACGCTGTTTTTTCTGATTTACTTTGCGTCTGTCAATTTTGGGCAAACAAAAGATGCCATTTTGTTTGAAAAAATCAAAGAGATTTCGTTTAACGATCCGCTTCGAGCCGAAAAATTAGTCGCGTCATACACCCAACTTGCGACTTCCGAAAACCGCGCGGAGATTGAAGCCAAATCTGATTATTTACGGGGAAGAATCAATTACTTCCTGAGCCGACAATTGATTTCAAACAATTACTACAAAAAAGCAATTGCTTCCGAATTTGCAAAAACAAATAAAGAATTTGCTGGCAATTGCTACAACAACATGGGCATCAACTACGACATTCAAAATGAATATACGCTAGCCATCAAAGCCCATCAAAATTCGCTCAAGATTGCCGAAAGTCTCAACGACTCAACCAGTATTTGCGAATCATTGATCAACATCGCATTGGTCAATTCGAAAATAGGGAACTACATCCAATCCAAGCAAATGCTCAACCAATCACTGCGTTATTTTGCGCGCATCAACGACTCGTTGAACATTTCAATCTGCTACCAAAACATCGCATTTATTGATATGGAAATGAAAGACTTCCAGAGTGCTTTGAAATATTACAACAAGTGTTTGAACATCTCACGTGCATTGCAAAACGAGTATGAAATCATGTTTGCAGAGTACAACATTGGATTGGTATACGCGCTGATGAGAAACAGCGAAAAAAGCAACTTTCATTTAGACAATTCATACCGACTTGCTAAAAAAGCAGCACAAGCAAATATCTTATCGAGTATCTACCAGCAGAAAGGGAATCTACTCCAAGAGATGAATCGAAATCAAGAGGCGGAAGCCTACTACAACAAGTGTTTACAACTCAGTATCGACAATGGATACGTTGACAAACAAATCAATTGCTACCAATCCTTAGCGGATTTGTACGTGAAAACGAATAACTACCCAGCGTATAAGCAAACAATCCAAAAACGACGCACCAAAATTGAGCAAGTATCGCAACAAACAGAAGAAGCACGTATCGTAGAGTTACAGCTATTGTATGATTTCGAGCAAAAAGACGCACGGATTGAACAACAGAAGATTCAACTCAAATCGCAACAAAAACTACTCCTGCTCAGCGGGATTTTTGCAATAATCATTACGATTGCTTCGCTACTCGTGTTTCGTAAAAACAAACAAAAGAAAAACTACGTAGTTGCGCTTTTCGCGCAACAAGTAAATCAAACGATGCAAGAAGAAACGCTTCACGCTCAATTGGAAACTCCGCGAATCTCCGCTGAAAAAAATAATGCGCTTTTGCACCAGTTGTTGGAAGAACTTCAAAAAAATAACCCAACAGAGGTAACCGAAGACGGTCTTTGCAACGCACTCAACATCCAACCAACGACACTCTATCAGCTGATCGAAACAAATTGGAGTACGCTTGTCAACCACGCCGTTCAATCCCATGTGTTTATTGCCAACTTTTTCATTGAAGATGCGATCCGAAAACTCATTCAGTTTGGCAATAAAATCAACCTGTCCGACTTGGTAAGCAATTCTCCGTTTGAAAACCAGGCCGAATTTGACCAAAAATTTGTGGAAAAGTGCGGGTTAAAACTGCATCGATTTCAGCGTTTGTGTGAAGATAGAATCGTGAATACCCGAAACAACTGACATTTAAAAAATAAGAACAATTGATTAACAGTGTGTTCACAATTTCAAAAGAATATAGATTTGGACAATTAAGAAAAAAAACTTATCTTTGTGCTGTTTTTATAAAATTAACAGAACGAGGGGACAAAAAGTCCCCTCTTTTTCTATCCAAATGATTAGTAAAGAACTTGTACGAAAACTAGCTCAGGAACGCATCGATGAACTCGATCGCGATTTGTTTATTGTTGATATTTCGATCACTTCATCCATGGTGATTAGTTTGGAAATTGACAAAACAAGCGGCAGCGTTGCCATTGATGATTGTGTTTCGGTTTCACGCAATGTGGAGCACAATTTGGATCGCGAAGAAGTTGATTTTGAATTGCATGTTTCATCGGCTGGCTTAGATAAACCGTTACGTGTTTTGGCACAATATATCAAAAACGTAGGTCGCGAGGTCGAAATGGTGATGAGCAACGGTACAAAAAAACAAGGCGTTTTACTGGCGGCTACCGAAGAAGCAGTAACCGTAGAAACAACGCGTCAGGAAAAGTTGGAAGGTAAAAAGAAGAAAGAGACCATCGTTGAAGCGGAAACGATTCCGATGTCAGAAATAAAAGAAACAAAAATTGTTATCTCATTTAAATAAGTAAGCAATGAATAGCTTAGAATTGGTTGATTCGTTTTCGGAATTTAAAGAATTAAAAAGCATCGATAAACAAACGATGCAACACGTGTTGGAAGATGTTTTCCGTGCGATGTTGAAAAAGAAATTCAATACCGACGAACATATAGATGTAATCGTAAACATCGAAAAGGGAGACGTTCAGATCTTTGTGAACAAAGAAATTGTAATGGACGGGGAAGTGGAAGATGAATTTACGGAGATCGCTTACTCCGATGCAATCAAAATCGAACCTGATTTTGAAGTGGGAGAAGAAGTTTCAGAGGAGTTTAAATTTGCCGACTTTGGTAGACGAAACATCTTGTCACTTCGTCAGAATTTAATTTCTAGAATCCTAGAATTAGAGAAAGACAACTTGTACAAAGTGTACAAAGAGCGTATTGGTGAAATCATCACAGGTGAAGTTTACCAAGTTTGGAAGAAAGAAATCATGGTGTTAGACGATGAAGGCAACGAATTGATCTTGCCAAAATCAGAACAAATTCCATCTGACTACTTCAAAAAAGGTGAGTCAATTCGTGCAGTTGTTGCGAAAGTGGATATGCGAAATAGCAGTCCAGTAATCATCTTGTCACGCACTGCACCTGAATTTTTGGAACGTTTGTTCGAATTAGAAGTACCAGAAGTGTTTGACGGATTGATTACTATCAAACGCATTGTTCGTGAACCAGGAGAAAGAGCGAAAGTAGCTGTTGAATCGTACGATGACCGTATCGATCCAGTGGGTGCTTGTGTTGGGATGAAAGGTTCGCGTATTCACGGAATTGTTCGCGAGTTGAGAAACGAAAACATCGACGTTATCAACTTTACCAACAACCCACAGTTATTTATTCAACGTGCATTATCTCCGGCTAAAATTACCTCGATCGAAATTTTAGAAGAAGAAAAACGTGCGAAAGTTTCCTTGAAACCAGACCAAGTGTCGTTGGCCATTGGAAAAGGTGGAAACAACATCAAATTGGCAACCAAATTAACAGGCTACGAAATCGACGTTTACAGAGATGGTGAAGTGGATGTTGACGATGTGGATTTGGAAGACTTTGCAGATGAAATCGATAGCTGGATTCTTGACGAGCTCAAAGCAGTAGGTTGCGATACCGCAAAATCTGTGCTTGAAATGTCGGTTGAAGATTTGGTTAGTCGTACCGATTTAGAAGAAGAAACCATCCTCGAAGTGCACAAAATTTTACGTGCAGAGTTTGACAATTAATAGAAACTAAACTAACTTGCCGAAATACAACTAAATAACTACAACTTTATAGTAGGAGAGAAAAATTAATATGGCCGGAAAAACACATAGATTAGGAAGAGTAGCAGGTGAATTAAACGTAGGAGTAAGTACGTTGATTGACTTTCTAAACTCCAAAGGCATCAAGCAAGATGTGAACCCCAATTCAAAATTGGAGGAGGAACACTATGATTTGCTAAGACAACAATTTGCGGATGATCAATCGCTGAAAGAGAAATCTAAATTGTCTGCAGTAAAACGTGAAAAACGCGAAACTGTAAGTCTGAGAGATGCAAAACCTGAAGAAAAAATTCAGGACGACGAGGATGATTTTGACATCTCCATGTTGGAGAAAGTGAAAGCAACACCCGTTGTACACAAACCAGAACCAGCAGCTCCGATTGAAGAGAAAATCGAAGTAAAAGCTGTTGTTCCAGAAAAAACAGAAGAAGTAACTGTTTCTGCTCCTGAAGTGATCGAAACATCAACTTCACAAGAACCTCCGATGGAAGAAGGTGCAAAGACACTGGGTGGAGGTGACGTGCAAGTACAAGTTCTAGGGAAAATTGATTTGGATAAAATCAACTCGAAAACACGTCCAGACAAACGTAAAAAACAGGATTATGTAAAACCAAAGTACGAAGCGCCAAAGGCACCGGCTAAGCCAGTCGCTCCGATTGAGGTAAAACCACCTGTTGTAGAACCTGAAAAAGTTGAACCCAAAGAAATTGAAACGATTCGTGTAGAACGAAAAGTACTTTCAGGACCAACGGTTTTAGGGAAAATTGAACTTCCTGTAGAACGTCCAAAAACATCCGGAACCGGTCGCCCAGACGAACCGAGAAAAAAGCGGAAACGTATCAAGAAAGTTGATCCAACAAAACAAGGATCAGGAACGCCAGCGATTACGGATCCGAAAGGTGCAACGCCCGCTCCAAAAATTAGAAAACACCTTGGAAATCACAAACCAAGCGGCACAACTGGAAATTCAGGATTCGCGAAACCAGCAGCTGCAACGGAAAAAGACATCCAAAAAGAAATAAAAGACACCTTAGCGAGACTCTCTAACAAAGGAGGGAAATCAAAAGGATCAAAAAACAGACGTGCAAAACGAGATTCCTTCGCACAACGAAGAGAGCAAGAAGCGATTGAAGCTGAAATGCAAGAAAAAATCTTGAAACTTACAGAGTTTGTGACCGTTTCTGAATTGGCTTCCATGATGAATGTCGGTCCAACACAAGTAATTTCAGCATGTATGTCGCTGGGAATCTTTGCGTCGATCAACCAACGTTTGGATGCAGAGACAATTCAAATTGTCGCAGAAGAATTTGGTTTCGAAACCGAATTTGTAAGTGCTGAAGTACAAGAAAGTATCAACTTGGTAGAAGACCGAGAAGAAGACTTAATCCCACGACCACCAATTATTACGGTAATGGGACACGTCGACCACGGTAAAACATCGTTGCTGGATAAAATTCGTAATGCAGACGTAACGTCAAGTGAAGCCGGAGGAATCACCCAACACATTGGTGCTTACTCGGTAACTTTACCAGATGGACGAAAAATGACGTTCTTAGATACACCAGGTCACGAAGCATTTACAGCGATGCGTGCACGAGGTGCTCAAATTACCGACGTTGCAATTATCATTGTAGCAGCTGACGATGACGTGATGCCGCAAACAAAAGAGGCGATCTCACATGCGCAAGCAGCAGGAGTACCGATGGTGTTCGCCATCAATAAAATTGATAAAGACGGAGCAAATCCAGACAAAATTCGTGAGCAATTGTCAGCCATGAATATACTCGTAGAAGAATGGGGTGGTAAATACCAATGCCAAGAGATTTCTGCTAAAAAAGGATTGAACTTAAACGAATTGTTAGACAAAGTCTTGTTGGAAGCAGAAATGCTCAACTTGAAAGCCAATCCAAACAAAAATGCATTGGGTACAGTAATCGAATCTTCCTTGGACAAAGGAAAAGGATATGTCACCAATATGCTTGTTGAAGAAGGAACGTTGCACGTTGGAGACATTGTTTTGGTCGGGCGTCATTACGGACGTGTGCGAGCAATGCACGATGAGCGCGGCAAATCTGTAAAAGAAGCGACGCCGGCAGCACCAGTTTCGATTTTAGGAATCAGTGGCGCACCAAGTGCTGGTGATAAATTCCATGTACTCGACGACGAGCGTGAGGCAAGAACAATTGCTACCAAACGTGAGCAACTGTACCGTGAACAAGGTCTTCGAACTACCAAGCACATTACATTGGATGAAATTGGTCGTCGTTTGGCAATTGGAGATTTCAAAGAATTGAACTTGATCGTTAAAGGAGACGTGGATGGATCAATCGAAGCATTGTCAGATGCCTTATTGAACTTGTCAACAGAATCGATTGCAGTGAAAATTGTCCACAAAGGAGTGGGAGCAATTACCGAAGCAGACATCAACTTGGCGTCTGCATCCGATGCAATCATCGTTGGATTCCAAGTACGTCCTTCAGTCGCAGCGCGTAAATTGGCAGAAGCGGAACAAATTGATATTCGCTTATACTCTGTCATCTACAAAGCAATCGAAGAAATCAAAGCGGCAATGGAAGGAATGCTTTCTCCAGACATCAAAGAAGAAATCACCGGATCAGCTGAAATTCGTGAAACATTCGATATCACGAAAGTGGGAACTATCGCAGGATGTTTCGTATTGGATGGAGTCATCAAACGCAACTCTAAAATCCGCGTGATTCGCGACGGTATTGTGGTTCACACGGGTTCGTTGGGATCATTGAAACGTTTCAAAGACGATCAAAAAGAAGTGAAACGAGGATACGAATGTGGTTTGAACATCGACAAATACAACGAAATTAAAATCGGTGATATCGTCGAAGCATTCGAAGAAGTTGAAGTAGCTCGAAAATTGTAATAAAATACGAATCCAACTACATCCCGTTTGATTGATTCAAGCGGGATTTTTTTTGACTTATTGGTACATTTGTAGCCCACGTATCCGTATCAAAAACTCCGATTTCGACTTATTTTTCAAACGGAATCAATAATTGTAATTTTCGCGTTACTTTTGTAATTGCAAACACGTTATTGCACCTTGTTTTAACAAGAAAGCACCATACTTTCATGAATACGGATTCTCGCAGATATGTTATCGTAATTTTCTTTATTGTTGTCGCTGTTATCTACGGCACACGCTTGTTTTACATGCAAGTGATTGACGAAAGTTGGACACTTCGCGCACAAGAAATTGCCGAAAAACGAGTACTTATCGTTCCGCCACGAGGTATCGTTAAAGACCGAAATGGGAAGAAAATTGTCGTCAATAAAACTTACTACAACTTGATGATGGTCGAAAAAAACATCAAAAATTTCGACACCGTCGCTTTTGCAAAATTAATCGGCTGGACACCAGAGCGGGTAAAATACCGATTCAAAGAAATTGTTCACGATGAAGGGTATGACAAAGATCCGGTTACGAAAAAAAGAACCGTACCTCGCTACCAAAAAATGCGCGCATACGCGTTTGTCAAAGAGATGACAACCGACGAGATGCATGCTATCGCACCGTATTTGGTGAAATTTCCAGGTTTTTATGAAGAAATCACGAGCATGCGCAGTTATCCGTATGCCAATGCAGCGAATATCTTGGGCTATGTGAGCGAAGTAAACGCTGAAGAGGTAGCTGCTGACCGTTTCTACCGTTCGGGTGACAACATCGGGCGGGCGGGTATCGAACGCTTTTATGAAAGCGATTTGCGTGGTCGAAAAGGAATCCACTACGTCGTTACCTCAGCGATGAATAATGCGATCAAACCGTATGCAAACGGGAAATACGATACCACTGCATTGCAAGGGCCCGTTCTCAACTTGAGTGTTGATATCGAACTACAAGCGTATGGCGAAAAATTGATGCAAAACAAACGCGGATGTATTGTTGCAATTGAGCCATCTACCGGTGAAATTTTATCCATGGTCTCTGCACCAACTTTTGATCCCAACTTGTTTGTTGGCCGTCGATCTACGTCCGCAAATTATCCGCGTTTAAGCCTTGATCCAGCGAAACCGTTGTATCCTCGCCCGTTGCAAGCCGAATACCCTCCAGGATCCATTTTCAAATTGCTTCAGTCGGTCATTGCATTGCAAGAAGGAGTCATTGATGTCAACACCGGATTTCCGTGCAACAAAAGTTTGGTAGGCTGCCACAATCACCCAAACGCACGCAACATTATGGAAGCAGTTCAGATGTCATGCAATCCCTATTATTACCAAGCAGTGCGGAGAGTAATCCAAGGTGGAAGAAAAAAAGGCCTGTACGCTGATGCAGAAGCAGGACTTGAACTTTGGTCGAAATACATGCACAGTTTTGGATTGGGACATGCGTTGGAGACCGATATTCCGGGAGTGCGCGGCGGATTAATTCCTGACCCCAATTACTACGACAATTTATTTCCTTCCAAAAAGCGCCCTTATGGACATCATCGTTGGGCATTTTCAACAATTCGATCCATCTCGATCGGACAAGGTGAAGTGAAAGTAACACCGCTTCAAATGGCGAATATCGCTGCATTGATTGCGAACCGAGGATGGTTTTATACTCCCCACTTGGTAAAATCAGTGGGAAAAAAGGGACCACTTCCGATTTACAAAAAGAAAAATTATTCGATGGCAAAAGCCGTTCACTTCGATCCTATTATTGAGGGAATGCGGCGGGTTGTGAACGAAAATGGTGGAACGGCGCGACGCGCACGAATTCAAGACATCGTTGTGTGTGGAAAAACAGGAACTGCTCAAAATCCGCAAGGTGAAGACCACTCCGTATTTATCGCATTTGCACCGATGGATAATCCAAAAATCGCCATTTCGGTATATGTCGAAAATGCTGGAGCAGGTGGAAGTTGGGCAGCTCCAATCGCAAGTTTGATAATTGAAAAATACTTGACAAATAAAATTACTGATCCAGAAAAAGAAAAACGAATTCTGGAAGCCAACCTACTAAACGTCGTAAAAAAAGGGAAATGAGTAGAAATCAATCGTTGACATCCAATGTGGATTGGGGATTACTTATTGTCTTCTTCTTGATGCTCATCATGGGCGTTGCAAACGTGTATTCGGTTGCTTACAACGAAGAAGCACCCAATATTTTTGACTTTTCTCAAAAATACGGGAAACAAATCCTATGGGTAGGTTTTTCGCTGTTTCTTGGCTTACTTGTGTTTCTCATCGATTCCGACATTTATCGAAAATTTGCCATTCCGATTTATCTATTTTGCATTGTGTTGCTCATTGTGGTACTGGGGATGCCCGCCAAGAATGGTGCACATGCGTGGTTGGGAATCGGTTCGCTTGGAATTCAGCCTGCTGAGTTTGCAAAAATCGGTACGGCAATTGCCTTGGGAAGCTACATCAACAGTGTCAACGTCAAACAGCAAAACGTAACGACCGTGTTACTTGCCAACGCAATCATGCTGATTCCGATGGTGCTTATTCTCTTGCAACCCGACGCTGGTTCTTTCTTAGTTTTTACGTCATTTCTGTTCGTTATGTACCGTGAAGGGTTGACGTACGATCCCATCATTCTAAAATTGGTCAATCAAATTCCAGGCATCAAATTCAAGAGCACTTGGCTCGGAAGTCACTTCATTCCAATTCTTTTCGTTGTCGTGTTCTTATCTGTCATCACCCTGTTGATGAGCAACAACGTATTAACATTTGAATTTTGGCCAGGACTGGAAATTCCCGGATTCATTGGCGTGATTCTTACGCTGATAATTATCTCACTCGTTTCATACGTGATCTTACGATGGATTTCTGCGCGCAGAGACAAACGACGCGTAACTTTTATCGTGCTCATTGGGTTTCTGATGGCGTCACTCATTTCGACCTCCGTTAACTTTGGATTCCAGGGATTGGCTTCCCACCAAAAAGAACGCATCGAATTGTTTTTAGGACTTCGAGAAGACCCTGATGTGGACGACTACAACCGAAACCGTGCAATGGCGGCAGTAGGCTCCGGTGGTTTATCGGGCAAAGGTTACCGAAATGCAAGTTTATCAAGCGTTGAGTCCAACCACGTACCTGAAAGTGAAACCGACTTCATCTTTTGTCCGTTGGCCGAAGAATGGGGTTTTTTTGGCAGCATCGTGGTAGTGGTTCTTTTTCTGTTTATGTTACTGCGTATTGTAGCGATTGCGGAACGTCAAAAATCACGATTTACAAGGGTGTACGCCTACTCGGTAGCGATGATTATTTTCATTCACTTCGCGGTCAATATCGGAATGAACATTGGTTTTGCACCCGTAATCGGAATTCCGCTTCCCTTTTTTAGCTATGGAGGGTCATCCATGATGTCATTTTCAATGATGATGTTTATTTTGCTCAAATTAGATAGTCAACGAAATACGGTTCTTTCTTAATTATTCTTCCGCCTCTTCTGCAGGATTTTGAAGCGCTTTCTTCCGCGCTTTGGCTTTGGCTTTCGCTGCTTTTTCTTCCGGTGTCAATTTTTTCCAATCGTAGGAATAACTGAGTGATAAAATATGTTCACTTCCAAACTTCGGCAAATTGATTGTCTTACCGAAAATGTAACTAATTTCCATACTCCGCGAACCTGGCAGATTAATCTCTGTTCCAGCACTGAATCGAACTTTGGTAAATCGATTTCCATTTACTTTGTTTTCTGGACTGTAAAACCATTCACCACTGACGAATGGATCAAATTTACTTTTCTTCCCCAACAGGATATCGATCGAAGGTTTGATTCGAAAAGCTTCGTCAAATTCAGGTGAATAATTACCAACACGTCGCAACGTTCCAAATGCAGTTTGATAACGAAGTCTACATTTCAGATCAAAATGTTTGAAGTGGTATTTGAACGTAGAATTCAGATTGATTCTGTTTGTAAATTGGTAATTATTGAATTTATTCTCATCGAAAATCATGCGGTAATCCACTGAAAGTTTGATGCCATCAAGCACTTTATAATCTACCGACAATTGAGGAAACAACGTACCGGGAGCAGCAAATTCATAAAAACGTAAATCCAACGAGGCTTCAGAAGAAACACGATCCGACAAATCGCGTTTGATTGAACCACTCAACCAAAGTTCAGGAGAAACTTGTGCAACAATTCCATTGCAGACAAAAACGAATAGGAACAATATCAGCCGATTCATCTTACTCCTTGATTACTATAGTTCCAAGATCAACCGTTGATTTATTTTTTGAAATCGTTGCAGGAACCACAATTTCCTCCATACCACTCGGACACGGATCATCTACAGTGTTGAAGCATTGGCTGTATACAAAAACGCGGTAATTCCCTTTCTCCAAATATGGAAATTCAAAACTCCCGTCATAACTTGTTCGGATTCGGTCGTTGTAAAAATTACTTTCGTCCCCGTAGATGATATAAACATCCACTTCTTGCCCATCGTATTCGCTCGTGATCGAAGTGCCTGAAGAATTGTAGTTTTGTACATAAATTTTTCCTTTGATGACAGAGGTGCCTCCCTCACCCGCTTCTTTTGTGCATGCTGCGAGAGCAAAAATCATCAGAAAAAGACCAAAAAGAGCTGTTAATTTTTTCATTTTCTAGTGTTCAATTAAATTTCATTGCAATTAAAAGGGATCACAAGTCAACCCTTTATATATTATTTTCGTCTGAAAGGTAATCATTTTAATAAATAATTGTTAATATTGATAATTAACTTTTTGTATTCTCCAAAGATACTGTGCTATGAAACATGTATATCTATTGCTTTTTCTCCTCTTTATTTCTTCAACAACATTTTCTCAAGTTGTAATCAATGAATATTCGTGTTCCAATATTTCAGGACCCACAGATGCCTATGGCGAACGCGAAGATTGGGTTGAATTGTATAATACCTCCGCTTCGGCGGTCAATCTAACCGGGTATTTTTTATCCGACAAATCCACCAACCTCGACAAATGGGAAATCCCTTCTGGTACCATTGCTGGAAACGGTAAAATGATGATTTTTTGCTCCGGAAGAAATACTGTCAATGGATCTCAATTACATCCCAATTTCCGATTGACGCAAACGAGCAACGAATGGATTATTTTGTCTGACCCCAACTTGAACGTTATCGACTCGATTCACATCGTTCACCTGACAAAAAACAACCATTCCGTTGGACGTCAAACAGATGGCGCAACAACGTGGAAATTGTTTCTCACACCAACCCCAAATGCTCCAAATGCAGGCGCTGTCAATTTTTACACCACTACTCCTACCTTCAGCGTTGCTCCAGGATTTTATCCCGGTGCACAATCCGTTACAATCACGTGTCCAGATCCAGGATCTACAATTCGCTACACCTTGGATGGATCAGTTCCCACAACAACATCTACGTTGTACTCAGGACCCGTCTCGATCACAACCACCAAAGTGTTGCGGGCAAAATCATTCTCAGCTAACGAGCCCAGTTTAACAAAATCAGGTACGTACTTCATCAATGTAAATCATACGCTTCCGGTGTTGTCGATTGCAGGATTTGGCAATGGAAGTGTTGCATCCCTACTCAATGGGAACAATAACATTACGCCACAAGGATTTTTCGAAATGTACGAGGCCGATGATTCGTATGTAGATGGTGGTGAAGGAGAATTCAACAAACATGGAAATGACTCGTGGGCGTATGATCAACGTGGTTTTGACTTTATTATGCGCGATCAATTCGGCTACAACGATGCCATTGAGCATCAGATTTTCCCTGAAAAAGACAGAACGTCGTTTCAACGATTAATTATTAAAGCCGCTGCGAGTGATAACTATCCGTTCGAAAATGGGGCTACACACATCCGAGATGCATTTGTGCATACGCTCTCGCAAAAAGCGGATTTGAAAATGGACGAACGAACATGGAAACCATGCGTTTTGTACCTCAACGGACAATATTGGGGCGTTTATGAAATCCGTGAAAAAGTAGATGATGCTGATTTTACTGAATACTACGACAACCAAGATAAATTCAATTTACAGTATTTGAAAACGTGGGGAAACACATGGGAAGAATATGGAGCGCCCAATGCGTTGAACGACTGGAATGCACTTAAAAACTATGTTGCTGCCAACAACATGGGCAATGCAACCAATTTTGCATACGTCGATGGGCAACTCAACTGGCAATCATTAGTAGATTACTTTGTGATCAACTCCTACATCGTCAGTCAGGATTGGTTAAACTGGAATACAGCTTGGTGGAGGGGAATGAACCCACAAGGTGACCACAAGAAATGGAGATATACGTTGTGGGACATGGATGCCGTGTTTGGACACTATGTCAACTACACTGGAATTCCAGACAATACACCGAATGCTGATCCATGCAATGCCGAAAACCTTCCGAATCCTGGTGGTCAAGGTCATACGGAGATCCTTCAAAAATTGATCGACGAAAATCCCGTAGTTGAACAATACTATATCACGCGCTATGCTGATTTGATTAACACCTATTTTTCCTGTGATTATATGAATTTCCTGTTGGACAGTATGATAGCTCAAATCCAGCCAGAAATGGCTGCTCATATCAATCGTTGGGGAGGAAGCATGGCTGAATGGCAAGGAAATGTGCAAGATTTGTATGATTTCATCGACCAACGTTGTGATGCAATGACCCAGGGACTGACCGATTGTTATCAATTGACAGGACCATTTGATGTTACATTCAACGTGAATCCTGCGTTGTCGGGAGAAATCAAAGTCAACTCAATTTGGGCACCAAGTTATCCATGGACAACTTCCTATTTTGGGGGTATCGCAACCAATGTAATTGCGCAACCATTAACCGGTTATATCTTTGACCATTGGGAATTTACAGTGGGGCCAATGGCACTCGGAATCAACCAAGACACCAATTCAATTAACATTTTACAGCCCGAAAACGTCGTTGCATTTTTCATTGCCGACAATCCAGATTTAGATGGAGATGGAGTCACAAACACCGATGAAGCGACTCTGGGTACAGATCCCCAAAATCCAGATACGGACGGCGACGGTGTAAATGATGGAACAGAAGTAGCAAATGGATCGAATCCGCTCAACCCATGTAGTCCGAATTTGAATGCTGCAAATTGCGATTCAGATGGAGACGGAATCACCAATCCAAACGAAGGCGTGTTGGGAACAAACCCAAACAACCCCGATACGGACGGCGATGGAATCAACGATGGAACGGAAGTTACCAATGGATCAGACCCTTTGAATCCATGTGATCCCGACGATTCTTCACCCGATTGCAACCTCGACGATGACAACGACGGCGTGACCAATGCGGAAGAAGCAGTTATCGGTACTGATCCAAACAATCCAGATACGGACGGTGATGGAATTACAGATGGATCAGAAGTCACGAATGGAACAAATCCGTTGGATTCATGCGATCCAAATGCTGTGGGGCTGCAATGCCAACCGGGTATTTTGGTGCCAACTGCGTTTTCTCCAAACGGCGACAACAACAATGATTTGTTTCGAGTAACTGCGGGAAAAGATATCAAAACATTCAAGATTTCGGTGTATGACCGTTGGGGCAATGCCCTATTTCAAACATCAGAAAGTGGCTTTGGATGGGACGGAACATACAAAGGGAAAGCCCTAAACCAAGGGATTTACGCCTACATCTTGGAAATCGTTTATAAAAATGGTTCAGCAGAATTAAAATCTGGTAACATTACATTAATCCGTTGAGAATGAAAAAACTAATTGCTGGGATCGTTCTTTTAAGCGGATTACAAGTTACCGCTCAAGACATTCATTTTTCGCAAACTGCTGAAACTCCTCTGTTAATTAACCCCGGTGCAACTGGCGTGTATGGCGGGTGGGAGCGTGTACAGATCAATCATCGAAATCAGTGGTTGGGTGCCAATACACAATTCATGACGTCTTCATTGGCCTGTGATGTCAATTTTTTCAAATCGCAACGCAGCAACAATGCACACTTGGGTTTGGGGTTGTTTTTTTACAATGACATCGGCGGTGACTCCAATTTTGGTACCCAAGCAGGCGCACTTTCGCTGAGTGGAATCTTACCGCTTGGAAAAGAAGGTCATACGCTATCTGCGGGCTTGCAAGGTGGTTTCGGAATGCGTTCAGGTGATTTGACGAAAGTCCGATTTGAGAGTCAAATCAATGGAAACGCCTTTGATCCAACACTTCCAAGTGGGGAAATTGCAGCGATCAACAGTTTTTCATACTTGGATGTATCGACGGGGCTTTTTTACCAATACGATTCACAACAAGCGGCATTTGCGCGCAACAACGCCCAAAAAATTCAAGTGGGAGCGTCAATGTATCATGTCAATACGCCAACGTTAAAATACAGCGGAGTGAGTGGTGACAAATTATTCAGAAAAGTTGTTGTTCACGCCTTGTACGCACAAGATATCCCCAATACAAAATGGGCATTTGAAGCGAGTGCATTGCAATTCTTTCAAGGTCCACACACCGAAACAATTGTCGGCGGATTGATGCGTTACCGATTTCAAAACGGATCCAAATTTACTGGATTCAATCGCGATGCATACGTTGGATTTGGTGCGTACATGCGTTTCAAAGATTCCTTCATTCCAAGAATGACGCTCGATTGGAAAGGGCTTAAGTTTGGCGTATCTTACGACGTGACGATCTCGAAAATTAAACGGGCATACCAAGGTTCATTGGAGTTTTCGCTATCATACACGAATTTACAACATGCGTTGTTCAAACGTCGTCGAAATTAAGTGGACGCCACTTCTTGAATCGCTTTCCAGCAAACATCCGCCGTGTGGTTCCAATCAAACTGAAGCGAGCGCTCAAGCCCTAACGCGATGAGTTTTTGACGCATCGTTTCATCCGACTCGATCAGTAACATGGCACGTGCTATGGAAGCAACATCGAACGGATTAACGTAGAGTGCCGCTTCGCCTCCAACCTCGGGAAGTGATGTCAATTTACCTGCGATAATTGGAACTCCACTTCGCATCGCTTCCACTAACGGAATACCAAATCCTTCGAAATAAGGAACATACGTAAAACAAAATGCACTTGCCATCACATTGGCTAACTCAGTCAATGGCAAATGCCCTGTAAAATGAATCTGCCGTTTTGTTTTGGGTTGAATCAATTCATCGTCGATCGTTCCTTTGCCCCACAAGTTCTCTCCAACGATGACTAATTGTTTTTCGCCACCTTTGTTGACGTACATTTCAAATGCTTGCATCAAACGTTTCACGTTTTTGCGTGGATGAATCGCTCCGACGAACAAAAAATAGGATTTTCCTTCGGCATATTGATTTCTGACTGCTACTTTTTGGGACTCTGAAATCGGCTTAAAAACGTCCGAAACACCGTTCCAACCAACATCAATTTTGGAAGGTTGAATCCCATACATCTGTGCGATATCCGCTTTGGAATAATGGGAAACTGTTACGATTTTGGATGCTTTTTTCGCAAATTTCGGAAAAAAATAGCGTAAATAAGTTCTCGGAACCGCTGGAATGTCTTGCGGAAAATGTTCAAAATTCAAATCATGGATCACAGAAATTTGAGGGATCTTGGAACGCAAACTCAAATAACCATCTGGCGAGAAAAAAACAGCTGCCTTGTACTTTTTCAATGCGCGAAATACAGCCCATTCAAACCAAATAATAAACAAAATCGGATGACGCGCCGGGGGACGCAATACAACGGGAATTACATTGGAACCAAAAATGAATTTGGGATCAAAAGAGCGATCAAAAAACAGAATAAACGTATGTTCAGGATGATTTTCGACCAACCGTTTGGTGGTTTCATACGTATACCATCCAAAGCCTTCCATTTTGTGTGAAAGTAAAAATCGAGTGTTGATCGCAATCCGCATAAGGACGAAGTTAGTCAAATAATCAGTCCCCAAATACCATTTTGGTGCAAAATATCGCTGTTCTTGCACGAAATTTATTGCACACATCCCCTCTACTCTCCTAACTTTTCCTATTTTTGAAGTGATTAAGAGCTAGTGAAAAATACAATCAAATACATATTGCAAAAACTGATGGGTTTCCAAACCTATCTGTATGTGTTTTCTTTGTTCAAAATCAAGACATTAAAAAGTGACAGCAACGAAAAAGACTTTTTCCATTTCTTAAACTTACTCAAAGATGGAAAAGGCGATGTACTTGATATTGGCGCCAATGTTGGAATAATGACTGTTCATCTTGCGCAAAAATTGCCAAATTCGACCATTCACGCATTTGAACCCATGCCTGCCAACATTTCTGTTCTCAAACGAATCATTGCCCGATTTGGATTAAAACAAACGAAACTACACACTGTTGCAGTAGGTGACTCGACGGGTACGGTGAAAATGATCTTACCAGAACAAGGTAAAACGAAAATGCAAGGATTGAGTCACATCAAACACGAAAGCATTTCTGAATGGAACGAAGGCGAAGAATTCGAAGTAAAAATCGACAAACTAGATAACCTGATTAACGGACAACTCATCCAAGCCATCAAAATTGATGTAGAGAATTTTGAGTATTTTGCGTTGAAAGGCGCACAACGGATTCTTGAAAATAACAAACCCGTTATCTACGCTGAACTTTGGGACAATGAAAATAGAACCAAATGCTTCGAATTGCTATCTAATTTAGGATACACAACACATATTGTTGAAAATGAAAAGTTGGTGAATTATCAATCGGATAAACATATCAAACAAAACTTTATCTTCATTGCTGAATAGCAACGAGTACATCAATTTATTACTGCATGCAGCGCAAATTTCTGAGTAATTTAATGCTGATCGTTTTACTGAATTTATTGGTAAAACCCCTTGCAATTTTTGGAATTGATGCCGAAGTTCAAAATGTGGTCGGAACGCAGGAATATGGTTTGTATTTTTCGCTACTCAACTTTACCTACATTTTCAATATCCTGCTCGACCTCGGAATCACGAATTACAATACCAAATACGTTGCCCAACATCCCCACTTAGTCAAGCGTTACATGGGAAAAATCATTCCGTTGCGGCTCTTGCTCTTCTTAATTTATGTTGTGGTCAGTATCGGGATTGCGCTACTCATGGGATACAACCTGAAGCAGCTCGCATTTTTAGGCGTTTTGATCGTAAATCAATTTTTGATCAGTGTCATTTTATTTTTACGAAGCTATTTCGCAGGGCTGATGCTTTTCAAAATCGACATCCTGCTTTCGGTGCTTGACAAATTCATCTTGATCCTGCTTGCTGGCTATCTACTTTACTTTTCAGCCGATAAAGCTTCCTTCACCATGAATTGGTTCGTTGGTGCACAATTAATCAGCTACGCCTTGTCCGCTTGTATCGCGATTGGTTTGATTTTATCAAAAATCGGAATACCGAAGCCAACATGGTCGCCCGCATTCAGCAAAGTAATGCTGCGTAACAGTTTACCTTACGCATTGCTGATTTTGCTAATGATGCTTTACAACCGTGTCGACGCTGTGATGATCGAACGCTTGCACCCAGCAGGACAAGCTCAAGCTGGAATCTATGCGCAATCGTTCCGAATTTTAGATGCATTGCTGATGTTTGCGATGCTGTTTTCCAATCTATTATTTCCCATTTTTGCTCGGCTGATTCGAGACAAACAATCGATTGTTACGTTGTTGAACTCCGCTTCTCGCATGCTGTTAAGCTTTTCTATTATTGCGGCGTGTTGTGCGTTCTTCTATGCCGAAACAATCTTATCCTGGATCTATCGAGGTGCATTGAATCAATCACTCCCCGTTTTTAGTTGGTTGATGCTCAGCTTTGTTCCTATTTGCATAACGTTGATTTACGGCACCTTACTCACCGCAAATGGGAGCTTGCGAATTTTAAATAAACTTTCATTCGTTGGGCTACTCGCGAATGTGTTTCTGAACGTGATTTTCATCCAATACTGGGGCGCTTGGGGGGCTGCGCTCGCAACGCTTCTAACACAAACCGCAGTTGCTGTGCTACAATTGGTTTTTGTAAGCAAATACTTTCAATTGCAATTCAATTTACTCCATCTTGCTCGCTACTTGGGGTTCGTCGGTTGGCTAATTTCAACCGTTTTGCTAAATGAGCACTTCAGCGATGGCAATGCAACACTTACTGTGTTTTTTGGATCGTCAGTTGTCGCACTGTTTGTTTTCAGAATGCTCGACTGGAAAACCTTACTGGGTTTACTACGGAAAAATCACTCTTGAAAATAGATTCCTTCCGATTTAAAAACCAAATAAAACCCATCTTCCGTCAAGGGCTGCATTTTAGGTGGCATGTGTTCGTTGCCATAAAAAGGAACCCAAACTAAAATATATGCTTGAGAAGCTTGTTCAAAGGACGCAGCAAAAACAACGACGTATTCTTTCATTTTTTCTTGAACGCTAGCGCGAGCTGCCGCAGTTGAAATACCCAAAGGCCATGTTTTTTCACTTGCCAATTCAATCAATATGTTCATTTCGTCTTCACCCAAAACTTCCAACACGAGTTGTCTAAAATCTTCACAATTTTTCAAATCGAAATTAGGAACAAGGTCTGCAGGATTCGAAATCAACACAATTTCATCTTCCACATCTTCTGAACTTTCATTATCTCCCAAAAATTCATCGTCTAAGGGTGCTGGCTCGTAAACGTAATTATTTCCTTCAAAAGCGACTCCATCCAAACCAATAATAAAATACATGTCTTTTAGCGGTCGCATATATGTGGGCATCGCCTGATTTTCCGCAGCTGGAATTTGGAGAATACACAACAGATCAGTTGAAACGAGCTTGTAACAAACATAATTCAGCATCGCAATTTTATTTGAACTTCGAGCAGAAAGCGTTGCTATTCCGGTAGGCCAAGTGATTTCAGTTGAATTTTGCATTATATCGAGTAATTCCTTATCTCCCAATTGCTCCAAAATTGCGATTTTTAACTCTCCCTCATCGGAAGAAAAATCATACGTACTGTACAAGGAAGCTGGGTTTGTAATCTGAGCTGGAATGCGTTGCGAACTAACCTGAAATGTGGTTAAGACAAACGCAAAAAGGAAAAATAAATACGAACGCATCAGTGAATCTTTAAATCGAGTTTAAAAGTAAAACTAATTCCCGACTTCGCTTGTTACTGTTTAAAAAATGAAAAACTATTTTTCTGCCTAGCAAAGTATCGATTCATTTTGAAGTTTTAGTTTAAATTTGTAGGATGACAGCAAAAAAGGGAATCGCAATACTTGGATCAACTGGATCAATCGGGACGCAAGCGTTGGAAGTTTTTGAATCGTATGAATCGTATTTTGAATTGGTGGTGTTGACCGCACATTCTAATGCAGATTTACTGATCGAGCAAGCATTGAAATACAAGCCCAACACCGTTGTCATTGTGGATGAATCGAAATTACAACTCGTTAAAACCGCCTTGCAACACGAAGACATCAAAGTATTTGCGGGTGAAGAGTCCTTGTCACAAGTGGTGGCGTTCCACGATGTCCACATTGTACTTACAGCCTTGGTTGGATACGCAGGACTAAAACCAACACTCGCAGCGATAGAAGCCAAGAAAAATATAGCGCTGGCCAACAAAGAAACATTGGTGGTAGCAGGTGAACTCGTCACGCGATTAGCGAAAGAAAACGGCGTCAATATTTATCCGGTAGACTCTGAGCACTCCGCGATATTTCAATGTTTGGCGGGAGAATTTCACAATCCGATTGAAAAGATATATTTGACGGCATCCGGCGGTCCGTTTCGTGGTTGGAAAAAGGAAGCATTGGCAACTGTGACGCCACAGCAAGCCTTGAAACATCCCAACTGGTCGATGGGTGCTAAAATCACAATTGATTCAGCGACCTTGATGAACAAAGGATTGGAAGTAATTGAAGCAAAATGGCTTTTTCAGCTTGCACCCGACCAAATCGATGTGATCGTTCATCCGCAATCAATCGTACACTCGTTGGTTCAATTCGAAGACGGAAGTATGAAAGCGCAAATGGGTTTGCCTGACATGAAATTACCGATACAATATGCACTAACCTATCCAGATCGCTTCAAAACAGACTTTCCACGTTTCAATTTCTTAGATTATCCGCAGTTGACGTTTGAAAAACCAGATCGAGAAACATTTTTAAACCTCAACTTGGCCTACGAAGCGATGGAATTAGGTGGAACAGCTGCTTGCGCGATCAACGCTGCCAACGAAATCACTGTTCAAGCTTTTCTCGATCAGAAAATAGGATTTCTTCAAATTGCTGAAATCAATGAAAAAGTGATGCGTACTGTTGAATTCGTTCAAACTCCGTCCTACGAAGATTATGTTCACATCGACACTTTGGCGCGCCAAAAAGCAATCGAACTAATCGGCTAATTTTGTAGTCCTTTCTGATTTACATCGGTTGCAATTTCGGAAGCATCTTGCAGGTGCATACACTTGAAATGCTTTTGGGGACATTGTTGAAATCCAATTTTCGAACACGGTCTACAATTCACTTCCAAGCGCTCATGTATGGAGAAATTGGAAGGTGATTGCGGAAAATACGGATACATTCCCAATGCAGGAACAGTATTTCCCCACACACTGACAGTCGGCACTTCAAACGCGGATGCAATGTGCATTAATCCCGTGTCATGCGTCAATAAAACCGCCGATTGTTGAACAAAACTAGCGGATTGTTGCAAAGAATACTTCCCGCAAAAATTGAAAATTTGCTGATCGGCCAACGCATTGCGCAACGCTTCTCCAGTTTCAATATCCATCTCACCACCAAGCAATACTACAGGTTGTTTCAGTTGCCTTACAATTTCTACCATCTTTGAAACCGGCATTCGTTTCGTGAAAAATTGTGCACCAATGGCAAATGTGATGTACCGTTTGGCTTCTAAACCAACTGTTGTTAGATCAATTACCTCGGATGGCGCGATGAAAAAATCACACGGTAGGTGATCATTTTTAATGTTCAACTTTTCAACCGCTTTGAAATACCGATCAACGATGTGAACCTGGTTTTTCATTTGTTTTTTAAAATGAACAAGCAACCATTTTTCAAGGTGCAACTTCGGAAAAGTTGCGTTCGGAACACGTAATTTCAGTTTCAAACTTCGCGTGCGGACATTGTTGTGTAAATCAACTAAAAAATCATACTTTTCCAATTTCAACTGTGCCAACACTTCATCAATCGACTTTTGAATTGTAATCAGCTGATCAACGTATGGATTTTCGGAGAGTATCGACCGAAACCCCGTTTTGGTCAAAAAATGAATTTCTGCGTGAGGAAGTTGTTGTTTGATGCATCGAACGATAGGTGTCGTAAGCACGATATCACCAATTGAACTAAACCGAACCACCAAAATCTTCATGCGTCAAAGGTAAAAAGGATTTATTAGTTTAACACCAAAAAAAAAGGCTGAATCCGAAGACCAGCCTTTCCAATGCCAATGAAAAAAATTAGTTTTTAACCAATTTCAATACTTCTGTACCTTTTGTGTGGTTGATTGTTACAAAATACAAACCACTGTTCATACCTTCCAAGTTCAATTCCAACGAAGCACCTTCAATCGTTTCAAACGTTTTAACCACTTTACCTTCAGCGTTTGTCAAAACAACATTGTTTGCAACATTCAATCCCTCAATGATCACTTTATCATTTGTTGGATTTGGGAACATTTGGAACAAAGAAGAAGTATTATCCTCGATTCCAGCACTACAGTTTGACAAAACTACAATTTTGTAGTAATCAAGTGTAAATGACTGAGGTGTAGATTGACCACCAACATACGCATCTAATGTGAAAACAATGTTATATGTCCCTGCCGTGTTACACGTTCCAGAAATTACTGCACAACCAGTTGATCCACCCAAATACGTACAGCTTGATGGATTACAAGAATATGACATCCCTGGAGGTAACCCAGTTACATCTACCAACACAACACTGTCCATTGAAAAAGTAATACATGGAGCTGGAGCTGGCAAAATTTGAGCACATGTATCAGCAGGAACCACATTTGTAATCAACTGAGTGTATGGAACACCAACACACGCAGCAGCGAAATTTGTAGCACTATCTGGATAAATTCCAGCTTCGGTATATGTTCCGTCTGGAGTACATTGTGCATTCGCACCAAAGCTTCCGATGAAAGCCATTGTAGCAATAAGTAAAAGTTTTTTCATAGTTTTTATTATTTGAATTAACACGCTAAAGTAAAAACAAATTTGAATACTTTGTTAACAAATCGTAATTTTTGTTCACATCGACAAACGATACCTTTTACCAGGGAGCGATTTCACCAAACCTTCAAACTCTAAGTTTAACAGAATCCCGCTCAAGCGACTGACAGAAATGTCCATTTTCAACGCCAGTAAGTCTATACTTTCGGATTCTTTGTCACGTAAAATTTGCAGAATTTTTAATTCCTCTGTCGATAAATCGAATTCAAATAATTTCGGTTGTTCCGGCGCTTTTTTTACGATTTCATTCCAATCCATCAATCGAAAAAAATCAGCGCTACTGGTAATTAAATGTGCTCTGTTTTGCTGGATCAATTTGTTGCAACCAATGGAATATTCCCTTCCAATATCGCCTGGAAATGCGAAAACATCGCGCGCGTAATCGTTGGCCAACTCGGCTGTAATCAAAGACCCCCCTTTTTCTCCACTTTCGACAACAATCGTAGCATCACACATGCCTGCAACAATCCGATTCCGCATCGGGAAATTAACACGATCGGGATTTGTCCCCGGCAAAAACTCTGTCAATAATCCACCATTCAATTGCATCGCTTTTGCCGTTTGCTTGTGCGTGGAGGGATACAAACGATCCAACCCGTGACCCAACACGCCGATCGTAGGAATACCCAGTTTGACGCACAGTTGATGAACATAAATATCGATTCCATATGCTAATCCACTGACAACAACGATGTTTTTGCCAACAAACGTATGGAGCAATTCATTGCAAATTGACTTGCCGTATTCTGTGGCATTGCGTGTTCCAACAATGGAAACAATGCGTGGAGCGTTCAAGTCCATGTTTCCCTGACTGAAAAGCAGCAACGGAGCATCTTCACATTGATTTAAACGCTGTGGAAAATCGTCGTCTTGAAAAAAATGGGCTTGAAAAGGTTTTTTCAACAATTCCAACACGTGTTTTTCTGCCATGGCCAATGCTTCTTCTCGATTCAATTGATCGACAAAACTCTTTCCTAGCCCGTTGATTTTTAAAAGTTTATATTTCTTCTCTTTGAAAAAAGCATCCACACTTCCTACGTTAGAAAGCAGTAATCGGACCTTTTTCTTCCCTGCACCTTTTAATAAAGTCAATGCAATTTGCTGTTGTAAATCGGTATAATTCAAAATATTTGGTATTTTAGGCAAGTTAAAGTTATGCAAAAAACACTATGAAACAAATTTTATTACTCATTATTTTCATCCCTTTTTTAGGAATCTCTCAAGAAATCAAAGGGAAAATCGTCGATAATTCGTCGTCTTCGGGCATTCCCAGCGCGCGAATTCTGAGCTCGGAAGGTACGCGAGCGGTTTCGAATCCAGATGGTACTTTTAACATAAATTACAAAAATCTACCGCTTCGGTTAATTGTTTCAGCAACTTCGTTTGTTAGCGATACGCTCGAAGTTACTTCGGATAAATTTATCAATGTAAAATTAGAGCCGGAAGTGATCGAAATGGAATCATTGGTGGTGACTGCGTCGCGGAGGGGACAAAATATCGAAGAAGTACCCATCTCGATGGAAATTCTAAAACCGGTGTTAATCGACAACAAAGGAATCACCGATTTGGAACAAGCGGTTGACCAAAGTCCTGGTGTATATGCCATGGACGGTCAAGTAAGTATTCGTGGAGGAAGTGGATACTCCTACGGGGCAGGAAGTCGCGTTTTGTTGCTCTGGAATGATATGCCGATGATTTCGGGAGATGCCGGAGATGCAAAGTGGAACACGGTTCCGATGGAATTGTCATCACAAATCGAGGTAATCAAAGGTGCTTCTTCTGTGTTGTATGGAAGTGGTGCATTGAACGGAATCATTGCTGTGACTGAAAGAGAGCCATCTCGAAAACCCGAACTAAAAATCAAACTTCAGTCTGGAATCTACGACGATGCGCGCAGAGCGAGCTTGAATTGGAGATCTAAAAACCCGACTTTCCAATTGGCGGAAATTACGTACGGGAAAATGTACCGAAAAGTTGGTTACAACATTTCATTCACAGGATTCGACAACAAAGGTTTTAGAGATGGTGAATCCGAAAGACGCGGACGCTTAAGCGGATCCATTTTCTTCAATTCTCAAAAAATAAAAGGTTTAAAAGCTGGAATTGGGTACTCTGTACACTATCAAAAACTGGGTTCATTCATCGTTTGGCAAAGCGATACGTTGGCTTACACCCCACAAGGCGGAAGTGACATCAATGTGCCAGGATCGACATTATCCGTTACAAAAGGATTACGTATGAATATTGATCCGTATGTTAAATACATCGATAAAAAAGGAAACAAACACAATTTACGCACACGACTATACAGAGTTGACAATACAAGTTATACCAATTCAGGTCAAAACTCCGTTGCGTTGAATTATTATGCTGATTATTTGTTTACCAAAAAATGGAATGATTCCTGGTTTTTAAATACGGGAGTTACTTCAAACATTGCGGTTGTGAAATCTGCACTGTATGGCGATCACCATTCGAACAATTACTCTGCGTATGCACAATTGGAGAAAAAATACAAAAAACTCGATTTAACAGCAGGCGTTCGTTTGGAATATTTTGAACAAGACAACCGCCGCGGAGATTCAAAATTCAACCTTGGAAATGGGAAAAGTCTTCCTTTTTTCCCAATTTTCAGAACGGCTGCTCACTACCAACTTTTCAAGTACACCCATTTACGTGCATCTGCAGGACAAGGAGTTCGTTATCCAGCAATTGCAGAGCGCTACACGCAAACCTCCGTTGGAAGTTTAAACGTTTTCCCCAATCCAAATTTGCAGCCAGAAACGGGATGGGCGATTGAATTTGGAATTAAACAGGGAGTGAAAATGGGAAAAAGTTTTAAAGGATTCCTTGATGTTTCGGCGTTTGTAAACGAATACAACAACATGATGGAGTTTACATTTGGATTGTACAATCCACCCAGCATTCCTATTAGTTTGAATCCAAATAGTCCAGGATACATCAACAAATGGCTCGGATTTAGAGCGTCTAACGCCGAAAGAGCGCGCATCAGCGGAATCGAAACATCGTTTAGCAGCGAAGGGAAAATTGGGAACGTCGAAATCCGTTCGTTGATCGGATACACTTACATGAATCCAGTGAGTTTAAACAAGGATGCATCGTATCGCGCAACTTTTTCAGACACCTCTGGAAACTTATTGAAATACCGATTCAATCACCTTGCAAAAGCAGATGTTGAAGTAGTTTTCAAAGGAATCAACATTGGAGCTTCTGTGAGATACAACAGTTTTATGAAAAATATTGACCGTGTTTTTGAAGAAGAAGTTGTATCAGGAACTGGCATCTACATTCTTCCTGGTTTGAAAAGATACCGTCAAGAAAACAACCACGGAAACGTTGTTTTTGATGCGCGAATTGGATACGATTTCAACAAAAATTACCGTGCTGGATTCATTATCAACAATTTGTTGAACACAGAGTACATGGGACGTCCAGGAGATATTCAAGCACCTCGAAGTTTTATGCTTCAAGTACAAGCCAAAATTTCCTAACGCAACGATATAGTCAAGAAGGGATCTGGTTCAGATCCCTTTTTTTGTGCGCTTAATTTTGACTATTTTCGTAGAAAAATCGACCATGAAAATTTTAGGAATTATTCCAGCGCGTTATGGTTCATCTCGTTTTCCCGGAAAACCATTAATTGACTTGAACGGAAAATCGATGATTCAACGTGTGTATGAAGGGGCCCAAAAATCCCGTTTACTTTGTGATGTGATCGTAGCCACCGACGATGCCCGGATTGTAGCCGAAGTGGAACGATTCGGCGGTAAAGTAATGCTCACGGATCCCAATCATCCCAGTGGAACGGATCGTTGTGGCGAAATTGCAGCTCATTTCAATGATATCGATGTTGTGATCAATATCCAAGGCGATGAACCCTTGGTCGATTTTCGCCAATTGGATGTGTTGGCACAAGCATTCGAAAATGAGAATGTTCAAATTGCCACGTTGGGAATCAATCACGTGTCGATGGAAGATATTTTGAATCCCAACCGTATAAAAATTGTGCTAGATCACCACCAAAATGCGCTTTATTTTTCAAGAAGTCCGCTTCCAAATTTTACAAATGCAACTGGAAATCCGCTCGAAAAATATCCGTTTATACGTCACATTGGATTGTACGCTTATCGAACCGAAACCTTGCGCCAATTGGTAGATTTAAAGCCAACTTCCTTGGAGCAAATTGAATCCTTGGAACAATTACGTTGGTTGTATTACGGGTATCCGATCCATGTCGTGTTGACCGATATTGAAACACCCAACATTGATGTCCCAGCCGACGTAGAAAAAGTGCTTGCACTGTTGTAAGTGCCATTTTTTTATTTTCGATAATGTTTTTATTGGCTGCCAGTTTGGTTGAATAGCCTTGATTTATAGATGCTTTAAAATCTAAAATAGGTGAACCGCTCGAAATATTCAAAATTTATTGGTCAATATTCATTTTACCGTTTCGAACACGGAGACATGCGTATATTTGTTTCAGAGATAAGGAGTAAGAATCAGGTTATTGTTTGAGACTTAGTTAAAGAATTTTAGGTGTGACGTAACTGCATGGAGAGGCAGTTTTCATTTTCTAGTTTGATTTAAGAGTATAATAGTTCTTCTGTCACACACAAAACCTTTAGCTGCGAATCACTTCAAAGCTTAAATTAATAACCTGATTTTTTAAATTGAAAAACGATTATTTTACATACAACAAGGCGAAATGGACTTTCTGACAAGGAGGTCTTTTTTGCATGTATCATATTGTGTTTTATGAACTTCTATACATACTTTTAGAAACTGCTAATTAAGAAGTATTCAAATGAAAAAAGGACTGCAAAGCTTGCAATCCTTTTCTAATTTTAAATCAAATTTCTATTTCAATCTACCATCAAGTTATCCACAGCAGATTTCACGTGGGAAAATTATTGTATAACTTGAATTGTTTCAACCGCCTCCATCAAAGGTTTTACTTGTTCAACGGTCAAGGGAGAAACGCGCTTGTCGTAAAAACGATAGAGTTGCCCATCAATTTCAATGTATGACTCAAAATGCGCCATTTCTTTTCCCATCATTTTTTCCATGTAAAGTACAGAACGTCCGTTTACTGATACAATTTTTTTATTTGGATCTGCCGCAATGTCCTGTTTTGCTTTCTCGAGTGTCATTTCATACGCTGGTTCGACTGAGATCACAAAATTGTTGCCTGAAATATAATAACTGTATGTTTCTTCAATCGCTTTTACACCCGCAGGAACGATCATCGTGGCGTTGATTTCAATTGGTGTAAGGCTGATACGTTCCTTTCCAGCAGGTACAGTTGTAGTTCCAGTCTGCGCTGAAACAAATGTGGTGCAACCTAACGTTGCTGCGATTGCAAATGCAATTACTTTATTTTTCATATTGGGTTTGTTTAGATGGTAAAGATAGTCGTATTTTGGAACAAAATCTCAACGTTTTGGTCGTGATCCTGAGTGAACCATCTGAGGCATATGAGGGCATTGAAGAAGATTGATTTGGCGATCATTCAATCCAAATATCGACGCTTTCAAAGCCAATTGAGAGGCGTTCGAAATATTCCTTTTTTTCCTGATAGATTAACTCAGATTTATGGATAATCTCAACGTTTTGGTCTTGATCCTAAGTGAACCATATGAGGCATATAAGGGCATTGAAGAAGATTGATTTGGCGATCATTCAATCCAAAAATCAACGCTTTCAGAGCTCAATTTAGAGGCGTTAGAAATATCCCTTTTTTCCTTTATCGATTAACTCAGATTTATGGATAATCCCCAACATTTGGTCGTGATCCTTAGTGATCCTTAGTGAACCATATTAGGCATATAAAGACATTGAAGAAGATTGGTTTTCTCGAATTTCTCTGCGTAAAGTACGTAAACTGTAAACATCTTTATAACAAAAAAGGATTGCAAAAATTGCAATCCTTTACTCTGGTAGCGGGGACTCGACTCGAACGAGCGACCTTCGGGTTATGAGCCCGACGAGCTACCAAC
>SSGT01000028.1 GCA_008017065.1 Crocinitomicaceae bacterium | reverse complement strand
TTGTAGAGCGCCGTTAGCGGTGATTTAGCAGACGCTATTACGATGAAAAAAAATAAAAATTCAATCACAAAAGCATTTTTACTTGTATTCGTACTTGCATGTCTTGCGTTTACCCAACAAGCGCTTTCGCAACCGGGGAAAACGGCAACTATTGCGTATTTTGAGAAGTATATAAAATACAACGAAGACCGAAGTTCAGTACTGAAGCATATTCACAATCTTCGTCTCAAACTAAGTGATACGCTCGTTATTGAACAAAATATACACGACACAACGTGGCTTAAAAAGCACAGAGATGCAGCGTACGTAAATTTTTTATGCTTTTTGTATGAATCTAAATTAGTTGGTGGTAATTCGTGCCGATTACAACTGGGAATAAAAAACTACGCGATGTTTTACAGATACCGTGAGTTGAGCCAATTTCCGCAACCCAGTCAATATGAATCTGAGTACGAAGAAGCCATCAATCTTCAAAAATCAATTTGTATAAATGTGTATATCAAAAACGCTACAAATGCGGAATTTATTCCAGATTCAGCGTGTGGATGCAGCGATGTTATCACGAAGTTGAAGAAAGAGCAAGATGAAATGCTGCTAGCTGCTGAAAAAGCGGAAACAAACAGAATTCAAGCCGAGATCAAGCAACGACAAATTCAAACACAAGACAGCTTAACACGCTTGAACGAAAAAATTCTTCAAGAACCTATTTATCTGACCAATGGCGTTTTGCGAGCGGATAGCACGTATAAAATCAACTCAAAAAACGTGGGTTCGTTAAATACCTTGATGGTTCTGGAAATGCTACGTGCTTCCAACAACGTATTTAGCTTTGCGGCAACTACTTGTTCGAGCGATAACGTTGAAATTATGCTTGATGCATTAGCAGTTCAAAAACGCAGTCAATTCCGTTGGTTGATTAAACTGAAGAAGATCAATGGTGAACTTACTTTAATAGATGATCTTTCACTACATGATATCGAAAACAGAGTGCTTTTCAAATTGATTGCAGCGCTTTATTTGGCAGAAATAAATAGCTTTATAGAAGAAAATGAAGTGCTTGTGCTTCCGTTCAATATTTACATAAATAACACGTACACAGACAATAAAACTGTAGAATATAAAATTGAAAATGGATTTGTACACGTTATTCTGCCCGTAATTTTGCTGAATCCTCACGAATTGGTTCCGTCCATGACACCAGAAGAGTACGAGAATTCAGAATTTGAACGCAAACGAACCAGGGAATGACCCTAAAATCATCACTAATGCTTCAAAACTTGCGTTGTTAGACTCAACCGACCCATCGTGTATAATAAGGAAGCTATTTTTACGTTAGAGAAAGTCAAATCAGTAAATCGACAAATGCGACAAATCGTTTTAAACGTTTTAATAATAATTGCGGTTACCAATGCCAATGCCCAAACAGAAGAACAAATTAAGGAGGCAAAAGATAGTCTTTACATTGAAGAAGTTGAAAACAAAAAGACACCCGACAAAGTACTTCATGCGGAACCGTTGTATATTGATTTGATAAGAGACTTGGGCGCAAGAAGGGGCGAAAAAGAATGGAACGTTGGACTTGGATTAATTGACAACAATACATTTGATAAATACACCGCACTTGTAGAGTACGAATGGGCACCGATTGATCGACTTGGACTTGAAGTTGAATTGCCTGTTTCTATCTATTATCCAACAACAGGAAATGCAACAGCACCAAGCAACAAGCTCAACAGTTTGAAAGTAGCTGCCCAATATTCGTTTTATGTATCAGAGAAAAGAGCTACAAGTATGGCGTTTGGATACATTCAAGAATTTGAACTCACGGAGTTTGTCAACTATGGAAAAAAAAGCTTCTTCACAGGCAATGTTTATAATCCATTTTTTGTGGTGGCTAAAAGATTCGGAACTAATTTTCATACATTAGTATACACCGGACCAGCAATTACACACCATTTTTCAGATAATTCGATAAACACAAGTTTGCAAATAAACACCAACTTTCATTATATGATTCCAGGGACGAGAAATTTCGTAGGAATAGAATTTAATAAGACTGTTGAAAATGGAGATTTTGATATGACAATTCGACCACAAATGCGAGTTGGTATTGCTGAAAACTTACTTATTGGTATTGTAACAGGAATTCCAGTAAGCAGAGAGAACGAAAGATTCAGCACCTTTTTACGACTGATTTATGAACCAGGACACAAGAAGCAACACCACTAAAAGTTACTGAAAACGCTGTGGTTTCCTAGATCGTTTGACAAATTTTCCGTATCATTGACAGGTGAATCGCGTCACACGACAACTTGGTAAAACCGCTAACTTCACTGCGCCTGATCCCTTCAAACGGAATAATAACGCAGGATCAAGAACCGAACACAACGTTAAGAAAGAAATGAATTTTAAAAATCCTATTTTAACCGCTCTGATATTTCTAGCATCGAATATTTGCTTTGGACAAAATAAGAACATCGAAAAACGACTAGACTCATTGTTTAGGTCGCTTTCTGAACAAAACCAATTCAGTGGAAGTGTATTGATATCCGAAAAGGGAAAAATCATCTACAAATCTGGAAAAGGATTTGCCAATGAAAAGACGAAAGAAAGAAACAACTCAAAAACTATTTTCGAATTAGCATCATGCAGCAAACAATTTATCGGAGTTGGAATAGTCATACTTCAAAGGGATGGTAAAATAAATTATACCGATGACATGACCGATTACATTCCTGAATTAGCCAATTTCAAAGGAGTGAAAATTTATGATTTGTTGCGACACACGAGTGGAATTCCTGAATTTTTGGGACAATTTGCCGGAGATTGGAACAACAAGAAAATTGCGACCAATCAAGATGTTATCGACTACTATTCACACCGAAAAGACACGTTAGAATTTAAGCCTACATCAACCCATCAGTATTGCAATACAAATTATGTCTTTTTAGCCACAATTATTGAAAGAATATCAAACCAATCGATTCAAGATTACTTGTCTACAACCATATTTAAGCCGTTGAGCATGAATCGAACTTTTATTTATAACCGACGAGAAAATCCCCAACGAATTAAAAACTATGCTTTTGGATATACGTGGATAAAAAATTCGTTTGAAAAAGCGACTGCAGACGATTCGAAGATTGGTGATTCGACCGCTTACTATTTAGATGGAATCGTAGGAAATGCCAAAATTAATTCATCGGTCGAAGATCTTTACAAATGGATGAATGCGCTCAAAAACAACACGTTGTTAACCCAACAAGAGTTTGACGAAGTGATGGAAATAACCCAAACAACAGATAATCAAGAGGTAAGCTACGGTTTTGGTTTTGAAGTTCGCAAAAGTGAAAAAAATATAAGTTATGGACATACAGGGAGTTGGGATGGATATATTACGTTTATGCATCACAATTCGGCAAACGATCGAACAATACTTGTTTTAAATAATTTCCGAAATGGAGTATATCCCTACGAAACGATAAATGCAATCATAGATAACAAACCAACTACCAATGAGTTTGCTAAAAAGGTAGATATGGAGGAAGGTGAAATCAAAAAATACACTGGAGACTACATCGACGGGCAAGACACTTCTGAAAAACATCGCATCACCTATCTGGATGGATATTTGATTTACAACACAGACAAAGAAAATTGGGATATGCGATTTTTTCCGACGTCAATCAACACCTTTCAAGCAATACGACAAGGAGGAGTTGATGGTGTCATGACATTCACCAAGTTAAACGACGGTACGATGAAGTTGGAACTGACACAATACGGACAAGTCATCGGAAACGGAATACGAAAATAACGACACATGTAAAAACAGCTTTGCAAAATCGGTAGGGCGCAATCGTATAAGTGAAGAGCAAAACTGCAGAACTGTCAAATCGAGGCAATAGAATTTTTCAGTTCTAAAAATAAATCGCTAAAATTGAACGTTCGACACCCGTGAAGCCATTGAAGCAAGTGGCTGGAGAATCACTACGGAATTTAAAGCGAAATTTAATGAAGACATCGATTATACTTTTTGGTTTTCTATTTGTATGCAATCTGGCTTTGGCTGATTTAATACTTCATCCTGTTACCTTTAAAATTGATACAGATAAAGAAAGCTACTTCGAAGGTGAAAAGATCACGTTTCACATTACTATAACCAACACAGACACAGCGAATGTTCATCCCGTTTTACTACCATTTACACAAAACGTCGGCCAAAAATTGTTTTACCTCAATGTGTATGATAAGGCAAACAACACCATGCTCCTTCGATATACAGAAGATCGAATGTTAAAGATGATGGTTCATGATACTGGAGCTGTTCAGATTAAATACCTGAAACCGCTTGAACAAATTGTAGTTCCGATTTATCTGAATGATTCTGAAAATTATTACAACTACCACACCCAAAATGCCTCGCACCACAGTTTTGGCGTACCCTTGTTTGCTGGTGTATACAAAGTGAATGTAACCTATAATCCTCGTGGAATAGCGCTCGGCGATAGTATTTATAACTATTACAATGATTTCGACAAAATTCGATTAGACAACGGAAAGCAACTCATGCCGGAGCAAGGGCAAATTACGCAACTGATTGCATTGAAAATAAAACGCAGTGCAGATTCCGTTGTTACCATTGAACGAAATAAGTTCTTTGTGAAAACAGATGGTTACATGTACTATTATTTTAGTGAGTATGTCGATAAGATAACCACTGATGTAAGATGTATCCACATTACTTCCTTGCCTTCTGATAGTTGTTCATTGCCTAAAGGAGAGTACTTTTACAACCAATTTCCAGATCTTTTCAACGAATACATTGCCCGTTTTGACGACGGAGATATACGCGAATACAGAAAATTTACAAACTGGTGTCCAGAATATCTCTATACTGAACGGTATAATGAATTAAAACAGAAAACGCATTACGAGCTACAATTACCAAACAAGAGTTTTTACCACATTTCGTATCATCAACCAAGTGGGAAAATCCACCAAGAAACGTATTGTTCAGAAGATGGCACGCTATGTAATGTGACAACCTATCTGTATAATAAAAAGGGCGAATTTGTTACGAAGAAAGTCGACCAAACAGAACCTTGTTCTGTGGTCATCATTGACGGTAAGAAAAGGAGTGCTAAACGCGGGGTTAATCTTGAAGCAGAATGAAATTCAGCCTACTTTCAGTGCCTTTTTTAACCGCTTTACAAGCCATTACAACGGTTTAAGTAGTTCTGATCTATGCGAAATTGGCGAATTGCATTAGTATTGCTGGATCAAAATTCAATACGATGCTGGAAAAATTCAGAACCCTTTATGAAAAGAAATTATACATTAAATTAATAATTGTAACCCTCGTTGTTTCCTGTTCATTTGCAGTATTAATACCCATCGTTCAGCTCGCTCTGCTGTTTGGAGTAGATTTGACGAAGGAACACGATGTTCAAATGAAGGTTGAGTTTGGCAACGTCTTTTTCTTCTTTCTTTTTGGTGCGAGTTCCATAGCGATTATCTGGCTTGCACAGAAATACATAGACAGAAGAACACTCGCTGATCTTGGGTTTAGATCCAAAATTCTAAAGCTTTTTTTCATTGGTTTTGGTGTAGGTGTATGTATGGTTGGATTGGAATTCCTTGTGCTGGGGATGAGTGCAGGTGAGGTCAAATTTGTATCTGTAATTCCCAAAAATAGTTCCATAGCCTCGTATATTAGCTATTACAGTTATTTCTTCTTCGGGGTGTTGATCTGGAACTCACTCATTGAGGAATTGGGCTGTCGGGCTTATCCGATTGAAGCGCTTCGGAAACACCTAAATCCCCACATCATTTTCATCATAATGGGAGTTCTTTTTACACTCGCTCATTTTGTTGTTCGTGAATTCGACATCGCTTATGCGATAGGCCTGTTTATTGTTTCCTATGCCTTGTCAGGGATTTACTATTATTCTGGCTCCACTTGGTTGGCTATTGGAGTTCATACCGGTATCAATTGGTTTTATTTTTCCTTTGGTGGAGGAGTAGAAAACTGGAAATTGGGAGCATTGGTGCGGATTGAAATTTATGATGTTCCAGCATGGATACTTCATCTTACACAGCCACTCATTGGAATAGGTGTATTCTTGCTTGTGAGGTATGCCTGTAAAAAAGAAGTCTTTCTCAAAAAAATCTACGCTTAGAAAAGAAACAAAATCTATCTTTACTTAGAGCCAGTTAAATCATCGGTGATAAACAATGAAAAACACAACAATTTAATGTCACAGAAATACTCGCTTCTACTATTAACTAGTCTTGTATTGGTAATTACATCCTGTAAAATGCAAGAACAGGTACATTCATTTAAACAAATTATAGGTCCCGCGTGCAATGGTGATGTCTCATTGACTTTGTCTCGACTTGACAGTGTAGATAAATTTAGAAACCCATTGTTAAATTTGAAGTATCAAAAACTGAAGAAAAAGTATTACCAACGATTTTTAAGTGACACGGAAAAAACAAAAACTTTAAGCAAAAACAAAGTGGTAAATGATGTATGTAACTTCTAACAGGATTATTGGAAAATCAAGCTGTTAAATACACCCCTTAATTGTGATTCAATTCTTTACGATAACTTGTCGCATTATCTGGTAGACAACAAACTCACCGAAATTCCTTTTGACTCCCTCTCAAGAATAATAAAGGACGACTCGGAGCTTACCAAGGTACTTGAAAACGAAGGGTTTTACAGTAAGTTTCTTCTCCTAAACGGGATTCAAGACGTATTGATATGGGACAAGCAAAGTCAGTCAGAATATGCTGTTGATTTACCCGAATCTAAACTAGTCGTGAAGGTAATTTTCATAGAGCACTATGTTTTACGCGGTGCTGCTTTCTATGCTTCTTTAGGTGATTCACAAATCGGAGGATGGGCGAGTAATGAGGATTCAAGTATTTATTGCAACAAGGGTGCCTACAAATTAAAATCAGAGACTTTTAAATACTCCTATTTGAAACACGAAGCCATTCATTTTGTTGACATTGAGAATTATCCCTATTTGGAACCCGCAGATTTAGAATATCGAGCAAAGCTCATTGAACTTATTTATTGTACTAAAAAAACAATCTACAAGAGGCTTGATGAATTTATAATTACCGCATCGAATGAAACAAGAGATAACTCTCACCCGTATGCAAATTATCACTTGATATGTCAGCTCTCTCAAAAATTGTTCAACGTCGAATTTGAAAGAGATATTTCGAAATGGAAAACGTTAACATCAAAAGACATTAATAAAGCCAGCCTGGAGATTTTTCAGCATGGTTCGGAGCTGCTAAAAGCAGACCCAACCCGAAATAGAATAATAGAAGATATGTATCACATCAACTAAAAGCCACGAGCTGAAAAAAACAGGCACTTAACGCTCATTCAATGACAAAAACGACCAAAAATAATAGCTTTCGCATTTACCCGTGGGTGTTTATCCCATTACTGGGGTTAATCCATTACAGTACGTTATTCTTGTTTTCGATGACTAACGATGCTGTTTACGGTTTCGATTGGATCGGGGTACTCATCATTTCAATTCAATTGGGGGTTGTTTGGTGGCTTTCTCAATTTGCACTAAATAAGCTATTAAAAAGAGGCTGGAAGTTGAATCTTCGATTGTTTATCGTTGGTGTGATAGCAACGCTTCTAGTAAGTGAATTTATCTTCTTGACCTTCAGAACTATTTACGTTACAATCAGGTATCCAGAATTTTCATTGTTCAATTGGGTGTTGATTACAGTTTCATTGCTTGACAGTCTGTTAAAAGGTATTATGGTGATGAGCTTTTTGTTCAGTCTCCATTTTTTCAAACAATGGCGGTTTGAAAATCAAGAAAATGAACGTTTAAAACGAAACGAACTTGAACTTCAAAACAGGGCATTAAAAAGTCAGCTAAATCCACATTTTCTATTCAATAATCTGAATACATTGTCGGGATTAATCCGACAGGATCCGGCCACAGCCAATGAATTTTTAAAAGAAATGTCAGAAATGTATCGCTACATTTTAAAAACAACTGAAACGGAGGTCGTTCCATTGGTGGAAGAGGTACAATTTGCTGAAAGCTACACCCTTTTGCTCAAAAAACGCCTTGGTAAAAACTTCAATTACACACTAGAAGTAAACGACTACGATTATGTCCTCCCGCCAATTTCATTGCATTTATTGTTGGAGAATATTGTCAAACACAATCGGATTGATGATGACTTTCCGATGTATTTTACGATTAAACAGCAGGAGGATGCATTGGTTGTTGAAAATACCATCAACCGGAAGAATAACGTGGATTCTACAAAAAAAGGACTACAGCTATTAACCGAACAATATACATTTCTCACAAACAAAACCATTGAAATCTATGAGGACAACAACATATTCTCCGTTAAACTACCTTTGCTGAAAATAATAGGATGAATGTAGTAATCATAGAAGACGAAGAAAGCGCTTTTGAAAACTTGAAACGCATTTTAATGGAAATTGATCCTTCGATTAAAATCGTATCTTGGTTGCAGAGTGTTGAGCAATCGATCCACTGGTTTGTGACAAATGATTTTCCGGATCTCATTTTTTTAGACATTCAATTAAGCGATGATTTGAGTTTCAAAATCTTTGAATCGGTAGAAGTAACATCGCCCATAGTATTTACTACTGCTTTCGATGAATACGCGATCAAAGCGTTCGAATTAAACAGTATAGATTACATCCTCAAGCCGATTTCTCGAAACAGTATCGAAAAGTCAATTGCAAAGCACGCATCGAGTATTCATCGTCCACCTAAATCGTACAGAAGTATACTTCACGATGTTAAATCCGCTTCAATCTATCCATCATACAAAGAGCGATTTTTGGTCAACAAAGCAGATGAATTGGTGATCGTCCCAACCGCAAATATCGCTTATTTCTTTAAGGATAACGAAACGTTCATCGTATTGAAAAACGGAGATCGCTACGCTGTAAAATTTACATTGGATGAGCTTATTCAGTTAGTTGACCCAATTCAATTTTATCGCATCAATCGTCAACTGATTGTTAGTATAGATGCGATTTCTAAAATTTCATTCTGGTTCAAAGGGAAACTAAAATTGCGGCTTGCGCCTGAGTTTGATGAACCTGTTTTTGTGAGTAGAGAAGGTGCCACAAAATTTAAGGCATGGATGGACAAATAGAAATCGAATTGGAAATCAGGTGCGAAAGGGAGTAGCAAAGGCTACTTGACTTTCTGGAAGCGTTGGCTAGATAATCGGAAAATAGTAAATGGCATTGTTCTTCAGTGTTTACATCGAAACGCTATTCTAGCAACAGTTTGCAAATTCTTAATGTCACAGGTTCCGACGGTGGTTGTTAATTTGACATTTCACCCGACTGCTTAGAATCAACCAATAGTATATTAATGCAACAAAGTAGCATTAATTGAAAAATTCTGTATCTTTGTAAAAACAAAAACTAAAAATGAGCTCAAGAAGGGTATTTATGCAACAAAGTAGTTGGGCTCTCGCTGCCTTGACTTTATCGTATCCATTGATGGCATTCACAAAATACGGCGAAATGACAAACAATAAAAACGTTGATGTAATTATAATTGGTGGTAGTTATGCAGGACTTTCAGCAGCAATGGCATTGGGGCGTTCACTCCGAAATGTTTTAATTATCGACAATGGGACCCCGTGCAACAGTCAAACACCGCATTCACACAATTTTTTGACGCAAGATGGCAAAACACCATCCGAAATTACCGAACTTGCCAAACAAGAGATTGAAAAATACAAAACTGTAAAATTCTACAACGGCCTTGCTACAACAGGTGTAAAAACGGAAAGCGGCTTTGAAATAACCACAAGCAACGGTCATAGATTCAACGCACAGAAATTGATTTTCGCAACAGGAATAAAAGATACTATGCCTGATATAAAGGGTTTTTCCGAATGTTGGGGTATTTCTATCGTTCATTGTCCTTACTGCCACGGGTACGAGTATCGTCACCAAAATACAGGAATTATTGCAAATGGCCAAAAAGCCTTTCACCTCGCATCGATGGTAAATAACCTCAGTAGTAAAGTAACAATTTTGACCAATGGAAAAGCGGATTTCACCTCTGAACAACTAGAGAAACTGAAAAGTCATTCCATTCAAATTGTTGAAAATGAGATTTTAGAGGTTGAACACACACACGGTCAACTTCAACAGCTGATTTTCAAGGACGGAACTAAAATCCCGTTTGATGTTGCCTATGGTGTCGTTCCGTTTACGCAACAATCAGATATTCCAGTTTCACTCGGTTGCGAAACTACGGAACACGGCTACTTGAAAATTGTTGCGTTTCAAAAGACGAATGTCCCAAACATCTACGTTTGCGGCGACAATTCGAATATGATGCGTTCTGTAGCAAATGCGGTTGCAAGTGGAAATATCGCAGGCGCAGTCGCAAACGGTGAATTAGTAAACGAGCAATTTTAATATTAACCGTTAGGCGACGTTTGTTGTACCCAAAAAGTAAAGCCAGATCCAAATTGAAGTAAAATGTACCATTTTACGAAGGTGAGTTGAAATTTTGGTAGTTTTTGAGTTGCTTAGAATAGCCTCTTTTATACAACGATGAAGCGGAATTAGAACTTGCTTACGATCGATAATTTATTTCACAGTGATTTTAAACTTTCAAAACGTGATAAGTGAATTGTTTAAGCGTATTGTGGGGGAAATGTCAGTTGATCAGACGAACAGTTGACAGATAATTGATAATATTTTTATTACATCATTTGAAGATGAATGATTTAAGAACGTAAATTCTGAATGCTGCTTCCGAAAATCTGTTGAAACGATTGAATTTTTCAATAATTCTGAATAGTTTAGCATAAGCAATATTAAAATAAATTAATCACGAATACAAAACAGATGGCTACAAGAATTAAGATTTCCGCGCTGGTG
>SSGT01000149.1 GCA_008017065.1 Crocinitomicaceae bacterium | reverse complement strand
TTTACGTTCTTCGGAAGCAAAAAACAATTGATATCCGTTTGCTGGAATGATGCTTTCATGTCTAGGTTTTAACCTAAACTTGGTCGGCTCTGTGATGTCATCCGTTAAAAAATATCCTTCGATGGTAATCGGATAATCGTTTTTGTTATAGATTTCAATCCAATCTTCAAATTGACCAAATTCATCGGGCCAATTGTATTCATTTTTAATCAACACTTCGTTGATCATCGGTTCGATGAAATTTGGATCTTCTACAAAGTTTGCGGTGACTACAAGATCTGTGTCTGAAACCACAACACCATGATAATTCGAAGACGGTACGTTGATCCATGAATCAAACTTATAACCTCTTCTCGAAACTGCCGTTACCGGAAATGGAATCGAAGCAAAATATTGTCCCGTCCAAGGAAATGGCATGAAATCATTGACACCTGAAATTGCTTTCGTGATGTACAAATCATTGATTTTAATCGCACCACGCGCATTATCATTGACTTCCAACCGTACACGAATACTGTCCGAAATTCCAAAACGCGCATTGAAATGATTTCGAACAGAGCGCTGTCTTTCATTGAAATACGTTGTAAATCCCGTAAACAAATTGTTCCACTTCGTTAAGGATGGAACTTCCAATATTCGATTTTCGATCGTAGAACTCGTAGAAGGATATCTCCAACGACTGACGTGATCCAATCGAACGTCTTGCAAATCCGATTTGTAGTCGTTAAAAATGGATTGCAAAACATCTGACCTAAATTCCGTATTCATCAAATCCGCCATGCGATTAATGAACGCTTCTTTAAACGACTGGTTTTCCAACAAATTTCGAAGCAATCGATTCGCCTTCAACCAACTGTTATCGGTTTCTTGTAAGTAATAATTCAGTGTATTGAAAGATCTAAACACCGTATCGCATGATCCTCCAAAGGCTGCGTCCACATCAAAGATGTAATGTCTCCATTTTGTATCTACTTTTTCATCTTGGTATTTCCAAAAAGCAATGTTTGTTATCGGGAAGTCCGCATTTCCTAAAAAGATCTCCGAACAAAATAAATCCATCATCAAACTCAAATCTACTTTACTCGCAATGTAATCGTAGTTTGCTTGAAGTGTCATGTCGTTATTTTCAGCAAATAAAGTAATATCTCTAAAATCATACGGATTTGAAATACGTCCGTCCGTTAACTCGAGGGAATGATCTGCTACTCCAACAAACTCATTATCCAATCCATATCTTTCCGCAAATAAATCTGCTTCCAAACGCTCTCTTAGATCTTGAATTCCCCAAAATTCACCATTCAAATAAACGGCATATAAATACGGATTGGAGTGATCCATCTCCATTTCATCCACAAATTTATTCGCTAAATAATCCCTTCCAATACAATCTGGACGATGTCCACCTGCTCTCAAAATCGCTGTTTCAACCAAGTCACCATTGGGCAATCTGAGTTTAGTTGTATCGTAATCAAAACGGTTATAAAGTCTCAATCCTTTTTGAGGCGCATGTCGAGATCCATTTCCATGAATTCTAGCACCTAAAACAATTTCTTTTTCAAACACGCCTGATTTGTCAAAAAACTGAAAAATGACAGGTCGCTCGTACTTTCTACCGATGAAATCGTAATTTCCAAACTGCGCATTTCCATAAATGTAAATTCCTTTATCCGCATCAAAAAAACCGGTACTATCGGTGATCATGGAAATGATCGGCAAATCATGCGTTGGAACACTGGTGAAATACGTATATGCTTTTTCAATCGATTCCAAGCCATTGGATGCAAATGTTTTCAACCTTAAAATAAATGCTTTTGGTACTTCGCCGTATGGTTCCACCCAACCCCGATCATTGGCTCTTGACTCGGTATAATCTTCTACAGGAAACGTCGTTCCGGGATTCGTTGGGATTTCGGAATAGTTGTTCGTCCTCAAATTTGGATCGGTAATCGTAATGGAGCTTGGCGCTGTTGGCGAAGAACTTGTAACCTCTTTTCCATTCAACATGTATTTGATTGGAAGTGGATTTGAATTGAAGGTAACGACCGTATTCACTGGATAAACACCGGGAACCAAATTAACACTTGGTGTTTTAGGAAAAATCAACAATCCATTGTTATTCGTTGCGTTCATGGATGGAACCGTGTACAGAAAATTTCCAGTACCATCCGGAAATCTTGAGAAACTGTAATTCAAATATTGATTGTTGCTTGAAACCACATCGATCACTCCAGAAGGACCAGAAAGAATCAACGACTCCAATTCACGGACTTTAAAATTTGTATGAATTTCAGGGGTATTCACTCCTTTTCCGCTTAAATAAACAACCAATTTACTATTTGCTGGAATCGTTATTGGAGGTAACTGACATTTTGTTGGTTGAACGGAATTATCAGAAAGATAAAAACTAGATGCGGAGACGGATGAACTAGACGTATTGATCAACTCAACCATCGCCGGAGAATCATCTTCAAAATCAAAATACACACCATTTTGTTTGAATAATACTTCGTTAATTTTCAATTGTGCGAACGTATTCATACTCAAGAAAAGGATCATTAAAAGTAGATTAAACTGTTTCATAGTCAATAAAAATGGAAAATTAATACTTAAAATTTAAATACCCAACTTTTTTGCGTGTGCGGAAGATTTTGGTGGATTCCATGGATCATCGTATGATTTTTTAAAGAAAAATTCTTGGATATAAGCAATGGAGCGAATGATCCTCAGAAAATACCCAAAATAGATAACCATCAGCGGAATATACACTAGAAAATAGCTCACAGGGGCATTTTTGTACCTTCTGTACAACGAGAAAAGCAAAAATTTGAAATAATTAACTGTAGCATACAGCATGATGTTTGTGACAATCACAAACTTAATTTCACTCGGAAAATTAAAAATCATGTCGATGAAATATACATACCATTTGATGTTCAAAATCAAATTGTAAAAAATATTTTCTGCGAATGAGATAAAACTTACTAAACTGAAATGCTTGTTTGGAAAAAATACGTCTTTGTGTTTTCGGAGTCGGAAACGAATCAAACTTTTGTCCCATCGCAAACGTTGTTTGGCCAATTTCTGGAAGGTATTTGGCGCATTGGTCAAACATACAGCGTCTGGAGCAAATTTAATAAGGTACCCAATTTTTCGAATTTTCACGGTAATATCTCCGTCCAATCCTGGACCAATGTCCCAGCCTTGAATTTTTTGAATCGCTTCCATTTTAAAAGCTCCAAAAGCTCCTGAAATAACTCGATAAATTCCTAAGTGACTCGATACAATACGCCCGATGGAAATGGAATCGTAATATTCAACCGCTTGCAAGGTAGTTGCCAACGAATCTCTGTAATTTTTCACCATTACATTTCCTCCAATTGCACCTATATTATCGTTTTCATAAAATGGAACAATGATTTCAAAAACGGCATCTCGGTTATAACTACAATCGGCATCCATGTGAATCACATATTTCCCCGTTGAAAACCTCAAGGCCAAGTTTGCAGCGGATGCTTTTCCGCCCCGGAATTCATTTCGAATAAATTTATCAATGAATCCATTCTTCTCCATATCCCTTCCAATAAACGGAGTATCGTCATCCGATCCATCGTCAACCACAATAATTTCAATATTTTGATACGTCTGTTCACGAAGCGACATCACCAATTTGTAAATGTGCTTTCCTTCGTTTTTTCCAGGAATAATAATAGAAACAAGCGGCTGCTCCAACAACATTCGATAAGTTGCTTCTTGACGATTTTTACGGTTCAAAAACTTTTTCAACATCGCTGAATTCAGCGAGATGAAATCGACAATTACATAACGTATAAGTTCAAAGAATACAAAAAACCAGAATATCCTTATGAAACGGTGGTAACCCATCGATTGAATGTACTCGAAAAAATCAGCTACATTATTCATTTGAAGCTATTGATCAAATCATTAATTTGAAGTTCAGAAGAAGATTCTAAATTCAATTGATACGCTGTTCCAGTAATTTCAAGTGACAAATCTTTGAAATTGGTATCAATCAATTTTCTCAACAAATTCAAAATATCAATTACAATTCGATTGGCAATCTTATTCGGAATGTCGTTCATCGTGATCAAAATCATTTCGGAAGAGTGGAACGTAATCATATCCGAAGAACGGATCGACGCACGGATTTCTCCCACAATGTCACGCAAAAATGCTTGCTGTCCATTGCTTCCGACTTTGGCGTAGAATTGACCTGCATTGACAATGTGAATAGCTACGATATTTGAACTTCCTTCCGTTTGACGAATACGTTCAATCTCATACTTGACAACTGTTCTGTACGTATCAAACTTCACCGTTCCGATAATTTCCTCGATGTCTTTTGGTGTAGAAGAATAACCTCTTAAGGCAATGTCTTCTCCTTTTTTAGTTAAAGTGTATGAATATACTTCACGCGAAACCAATTGTTCTACCGGGTTATCCAATCTGCAACTCATACATTTCGCAAGCACGACGAAATCTTGGAATCGATGATTACAATTTTTACAGACATGTAACACGGAAGGTTTATCGTAATCAATACCAATATGTTTCAATGCTTTGGAACATTTTGGACAATTTAATTTGTCATCCAAATCGTTGGTGAAATCCGTAATCGGTCCCACGTAAGCACATGGGAAGTGATGAATGATATCAAATGAATTGGTATTCGTAGAATTACATTTATTACAAGCTTCTCGGTAACTCAAATGGGAAGATTTACAGCTTGTACATAAATAAACTCGATCAAAATATTTTGCCGTCATCAATCCTTCATCTACCGCAATTTGCAACAAATCAAAAATTTGGTATTCATCCTGTTCTTCGTAATTATACGCCAAAAAAGGAAACGAATAATGCGTATTTGAATTCGCATACGGGATGGGTTCCAATTCCTTTAAACTACGCGTGTACATGTAGCCCATCAATTTCGAAATCACTTGTGCTTCAAACGAAATGGAATTGATAAACTTCAATTCGTTTTTCAACTTGTTGATGGATTCCGTAGTATCGTGTACCAACGGAATTTGGTCAAATGAACTCAACTTTCCATCGATCAATTGAGCAATCAACGGGTCTGCGTGCGCGTTTCCATTCATAGAAAAAATGGGTTTCAAGTACAAATCGGGATTGTTGTTTCCACGGATTTTTCGCATGACCATTCGCACAAACTCGATGCTTTTTCCATCAATTACAATTCCATCGAATTTGGATAAACTCTCCATTTTCAATTTACGATTGGAGGAGATATACACATATGTCCGACCAGAATACTTAATCGTACCCTTTAATGCATTTATTTTTACGTTCTCTAAAGCCATTATTAATACTTAGATTTAGATATTTTAACTGCCATTTTCCAGTAAGTTCTCCAGAATTTCAAATCTTCTTTGGATTCTGGGTAAATATCCACGGTGAGTGACCTTGTTGTTGGTTCATGTTTCTTTTGAAATTCATCTGGCAATTTGTACGTTGCGAAATAAAATCTTTTGATAATTCCGACTCCTTCTGTCCCGTCTGGGAAAGTCAAATCTACGCGATCGCCAATTTTCAAAGAAGCCAAGTCTTCTTGTCGGAAGAATCCACGAATTGAAATGTTCTCTGGCTTCAAAACGGACATGATTTCCTCACTTTCCAGCGCCACCTCGTATTCATTTTTCGTGATGGTTGTAATGGCTCCTTCGATTGGAGAATAAAACACTTTTTGACGGGAATTGATTCCACCTCCAGATCCTAAACCTGAACCTGCATACGTTGTAGTCGAACCCAAATCACGTTTCATTCCTCCCAATTGATTCAAACTCGCTGCCAACATCGAAGTTTTTCCTTTCAAGGTTTGAATGTCAAAATTCAATTGACTGATGCGCGCTAATTGGTTGTCCAATTCATTTCTTGGCAACACATCCAACATCACTTCGTTTCGGATACGCTGCAATTCATTCGTGTATCGGTTTCTCAATTTGATTTTCTCTGCAATCAAGAAGTTATTTATCTTAATCTCTTCTTTGACTTTGAACACTTCTCGTTCAGACCACGAAACATCGCCTTGTTTTTTGGAATCCACATTGAAAGATCCTCCGACAACACCAAATCCCATTCCATTGCCGCCATTTTCTTCATCGTCCAAAATGTAGGTAAACAACGAATCTCCAATTTTTACTTTTTGACCTTCTTTTACGAAAATGTTGATGATACGACAATCATCCATATTTTGAATGGATATGTTTTTCAATTGCACTTGTCCACTTCCTTCCACGAAGAAAAGTGTTTTAATCGAGTAACGTATTACAAAAAAAAGTACAATCATTAACAATGAAAGGTAAATAATGCGATCCCAATTTATTTTCCCTTTTTTCTTTTCCTCAGCTCTTATCTCAAGACCTTTTAGAACGGATTCATTACGTCTGAAGTTAATGTTTTTCATCTTCGATGGTTTGTTTTTTGTCTAATTCTATCAAGCGGTATAAATCATGAAATCCATAACATTTTATTCCTGTTTCTTTGTAAAGCGTTTTTGCAAAAAGTTCCATTTCAGTTCGTGAAGCAAAATCTTCGGTTCGCAATGCAACCATTATTTTGTCTTTGTATTTGCTGTAAACACTTAGTTTTCGCACCAAATATTCTTGTTTCACATTTTCATAACACATAAAACGAATCATTTCTACTTTCGGGAACAAACGGTTTACGTGAGCAGTATCCATACTGATCGGAATATCTATCGACAGTTTCCAACCTTTTTCATTACTCAAAATTCGAGCATAGTTGATGATTTCCGTGTAACGCGCCATCAGTTCTGATTTGTTGGATTTCCAATCAGGACGAACGTGTGGTTCAATGTCTAAATGGATTCCATCCACTTTCCAATTTTTGAATGGAGCCAATAACGCTTCTAATTCGCCTTCAAAATCGTCTGAATCGAGTAATTTGTTTTGACCAATCATTGGATAAACAGCAATTTCACTTTTGTTCAATGCTTTTACCAATGCAGATTTTGCTGCGATGAATTTATCGTTGTTTGAAACAGCGATATATGCTTCGTCGAATTGATTGTAAACGATGTATTCATGAATAAATGATGGATTTTGTGTTTCAAACACTTTACTCCACACATAAACTCCACGATTTGTTTCGTCTTCAAAATCGAAATAATTGGGTAAATCCAGTTGTACAATCATTGAATCTAGCGGTAAATTATTTTGTTTGGAATGAATTCTCAACAATTTGATGTACAAGTTTTGTTTCAAATCCAGTAACTCGATGTCAATTTGCAACAAATTATCAATCAATTCTAACCCCTGAAATGGATTAAAATCGGTATTCAACATTTTAGATTTAACGCGTTCTCTGCGCAATGCTTCATTCGCCAAAATACGTTTTTGGTGGAAAATGATGTATTGTTTCAATTGATATCTAAACTCATACGCCAAATTCAACAACTCAATGCGCTGATTTTGCAAATCGGTATCTAAAGTCTGTAGTTGTTTTTGCGCTTTGTACTTATTCACTGCATCTTGCTCCTTGTTGGTAAAAGGAATCGGAACTCCTACAGAAACACCTACACTGAAAAACTTTCTATACGATGGATTCGTAGACAACAAGTCAAAAACATTGTAACGCGCATACGTTTTCAATTTGATCTCGTTATACCAAGCACTTTGACGCAATAAATTTTCTTCCAAGAACAAACGCATGGAATCCGCAAGTTCTCGCGTATTGATCATTCCAAAAAAGTAGTTGTAATTCAAATCATACAACGGCACTTCGGCAGCAAGTAACGTGCTATCAAAACGTGAATCAATGTGCTGATTGTACGAATTGAAAATTCCTTTCATCCCATTGATTTCCGCGATTCGCGTTTGCGTCTTTAACAATTGTTCTTTGCTGATTTTTTTCGCGAAATACAGATTTTCCAAGTAGTTAATCTGACTCGTCAAAATGCGTTCTCTTTCAACTAAAAGTCGTTTTTTTTGTTCGTTGAACCAATAAATGCATTCGTTCATTTTCAACCCAAAATCATCTTTGGATTCATTGTTAACCAAATGATTGAAGTAATTTCGTTCCGCAGGAAGACTTTGAAGTTTTGCTCTTGAATCTAAAAAACCACCATTCAAAATATTCCATTCCACCCCTGCGTTATAACGACGATCGTAAAGCATTCCTTCCTCCGGATCAAATTGCGATTGATTGAAGTTTTGAACCGCATCAGCATTGAGCGACAATCCCGTTTGTTTCTTCAACAATTTTTCATAACCTGAGTTCGATTAAAAAAGAGCTATTTGATTCGTGTTTTGTACGTCAAATTTTATAGCTGGTTTCTTTGGGAAAAAACTGTATGCGATTAGTCCAGAAATTAGGTTCGAAATAAAG
>SSGT01000106.1 GCA_008017065.1 Crocinitomicaceae bacterium | reverse complement strand
CTGGTTCAAGAGCTCAATATATTGATGTGATTTTTTATGGAAAAAAATATAATCGGATTGAGATTCCTAATAGAAAGTATTGTGTTAGTTTGAGGGATTCAATACCTCTTATTTACAACAAAGTAAATGATGAATTTTATGTCCCAAATACTTTGTTTATGAACAAGAGATTTATGATTGCTTCAGTGTTATTATTTATAATATCTCTTTTACCTTGGAAAAAAATAAATAATGTTATGAAAAAAAACAATTAATTCACTTTAATTTCCATTTCAGATACACAGAATATGTTCCCCCAGCTCCGCTGAAGTTGTACTTCGGTAGTGTTCCCAAAATGTTGTTATTGGAAAATTATGAGGTTAAAGCGCAACATCCACAACAAAGTTAATCCACGACCTACGATATATCGTAGATTCAAAATCCGTGTGTTATGAGTTGAATTTTTTACATTTTCGGCTCTATTCTCTAAAGCCACTTCCCAGCCCAGAATTGCCCTTGAAAAGTTGTCGGAAACAAACACGATGGCGGCTTTCACTCCGGATTTGAGTTCCCAGTAAGTTGTATCCACATGCAGGTATTGATTTGGATGAGAGGATTCTATTCCTTTGGTTTTCTTGTGTGCTTTTGTCCAGCTTCTCTTGAGTCCCAATATGCGGACGTATTTGTGAAAAGTGCTGAGCGAGATACTCAGTGTCTTGTCTCGGAGCAGTTTGTAATAGATGGAAACGGCAGGCCAGCAACTGAAACCGGGGTCAAAGAAAGCGGATCTAATTGTTTCGGTTTCATTAAAAGTGCGTTGCAGAGGATGTCTTTTGAAACACATCGAAAGTGGTGACAGATCACATTTGTATTTGATTTGTGCGATCCTGTAGTCGAAAGCGGATTTAGAGATTCCAGCAATGTGACAAGCTGTCTGGATGGGAAATACAGTTTTCAATTGTTGTATGGCATTCATGAACAATTCAGAATGCTGCTTGCTTTTCTGGATGATCGGAGCGAGAATATTGGAAACTGAGATTCATCACTGGGATGTAAAGCAGTTTGGGGTAAAACAAGCTGACAAGTATTTTGACTACTTCTTTTTACGAGTACAGACAATCATCAAACAACAAAGACTGCCTTTTTCAAGACAGCCTTTGTTTTCTATTTTTTTTCGAGACCTCAGATGCAAGACTTTAGACCTGAGAAGTTAGACCTGAGAAGTTAGACTTTAGACCTGAGATGTTAGATTTTTAGATGAATTGAATTCTAATGTCTCCAGTCTGTTGTCTGTTGTCTTCCGTCTATTGTCTTCCGTCTATTGACTCCAGTCTTCTACCTACAAGTGAATCACTTCTCCATACGCAGCAGCAGCAGCTTCCATTACCGCTTCCGACATTGTTGGGTGCGGGTGAACGGTTTTGATCAATGCTTCTCCTGTTACTTCTAACTTGCGAACAGCCACGATTTCAGCAATCATTTCGGTTACGTTTGCACCAATCATGTGTGCACCCAACAATTCTCCGTATTTCGCATCAAAAATCAATTTCACAAATCCATCTTTTGCTCCAGCAGCACTTGCCTTACCAGATGCAGAGAATGGGAATTTACCAACTTTGATGTCTAATCCAGCCGCTTTCGCTGCTTTTTCAGTCATACCAACAGAAGCAATTTCTGGTGATGCATACGTACATCCTGGGATATTTCCGTAATCCAATGGTTCGGGGTGGTGACCCGCAATTTTTTCTACGCAGATAATTCCTTCCGCCGATGCAACGTGTGCCAACGCTGGACCAGGAACGATATCTCCGATTGCATAATAACCTGGAATATTGGTTTGGTAAAAATCATTCACCAAAATACGTCCTTTATCTGTTGCAATTCCAACGTCTTCCAAGCCGATTCCTTCGATGTTTGTTTCAATTCCAACAGCAGAAAGAACGACATCACACTCGATTTTTTCTTCGCCTTTTGCAGTTTTAACCGTAACGATGCAACCCGAAACTGTTTTCTCCACGGTTTCTACAGAAGCATTTGTCAAGATGTTGATACCTGCTTTTTTGAAAGATTTTTCCATTTGTTTAGAAACCTCTTCGTCCTCCACCGGAACGATGTTTGGCATGAATTCAACAATCGTTACCTCCGTTCCTAATGTGTTGTAGAAGTATGCGAATTCTACACCGATAGCACCCGAACCAACAACAACTAATCTTTTTGGTTGCGTTTTTAAGGTCATTGCCTCGCGGTAACCGATGATTTTTTCACCATCCTGCGGAATGTTTGGCAATTTGCGTGAACGTGCTCCCGTCGCTAAAATCACTCCTTTGTCAGCGCTGAATTCGGTTACAGTTCCGTCTTCTGCCGTCACTTCAACTTTTTTTCCTGCTTTGATTTTTCCAGAACCTTTGATGACGTCAATTTTGTTTTTCTTCATCAAAAATTGAATACCATTGCTCATTCCATTTGCCACACCACGACTTCTGTCGATGATTGCGTTGAAATCAGCTGTTCCTTCTTTTACAGTGATTCCGTAGTCGGACGCATGTTGCAAATACTCGTATACGTTCGCGCTTTTTAACAAGGCTTTCGTTGGAATACACCCCCAATTCAAGCAAATTCCTCCCAAAGATTCGCGTTCTACAATCGCTGTTTTTAAACCCAATTGAGATGCACGGATCGCAGTGACGTACCCACCAGGTCCGCTTCCAATAACTATAATGTCGTAATTCATGTTCTTTTCAATAAAAATCTTAGTGTGCGAAGTTAGTCAGAAAATAACAATTAGAATACATCCACGAAAGATTGTAGCATGTACAATTTCATTTTTTTCTCCTTCTAATTTGATTGTGATATGTATGAATGCGTTATCATTGATTAAAAATAGTGGATTGTTGATTCATAAACAGCTTGTATCTGAAAAATTAAATTTATATTTGATAAAACAACCATCCGAACTCATGGCGTCACTCAATCCTATTGTTGGACAGCTTGGAATTCAAAGGGCTGCTCATCTACTGCGTCGAGCAACTTTTGGACCAACGATTCAAGCGATTTCCGATTTTTCAAATCTTTCCGCTACTGCGGCTTTTCAACTGTTGATTCAGCCTCAGATCCAACCTGCATTACCAATCGATTGGTTGTCGGGTACAGATTGGGTATCTCCAAACAGCAAGCATCCCGATCGATTTAACAACACGCTTTCTGATTACACGAGCAATTGGTGGTTGGAATGCATGCGCGTTTCGGAGTCGAATTTGACAGAACGGATGGTGTGGTTTTATCACACGCATTTCCCAATCATTATCTCGCGGATCGAATCCAGTCCGCAGTTTTCGATCGACTATTTGAGGTTGCTGCGCTTTTATGCATTGGGCAACTACAAAGCGTTGGCAAAAGCGATTTGCATCGACAATGGCATGCTTGTTCATTTGGATGGAAATTTGAACATAAAAGGTGTTCCACAAGAGAATTTCGCACGCGAGTTTCTAGAACTTTTCTCGGTAGGGAAGGGTCCCGAATTGAGTTTGGGGGATTACACCAATTTCACAGAGCAAGATGTGCAAGCTGCCACCAAAGTATTCACAGGTTGGGGAATCGATCCGACGTTCCAAACCATCGATTCGGTGACGAATCTCCCCACAGGGAAAGTAAAATCGGGAAATGGAACAGTTTCTTCGCAGCACAACAGCACCGTAAAAACATTTTCGAGTGCGTTTGCCGGTACACAAATTACTCCAACAGAAGTCATTGGAAGCGATTCGAGTGTAGTGTCTGTTTATACTGAATTGGATGATTTTATCACCATGGTTTTCAATTCGCCGCATACCGCAATCCACTTGTGTCGGAGAATTTACCGTGAATTTGTGTATTTCGATATTACGCCGGAAATTGAAACAGACGTAATACTTCCTCTGGCGGACGTGCTTCGTGTGAATGATTACAACGTGATGTCGGTGTTGGAAGTGTTGTTCCAAAGTGAACATTTTTACGACATGGATTCCACTCCCACGAGCGACAACAACATCGGGGCAATCATCAAATCACCAGCTGATCTCGTTGTTGGAACATTGCGGTTGTTTGAGTTGGAGATTCCTTCCAAAGAAACATCACTCCAATTACACTACACACTTTTTGATCAATTGAGAAGTCAACTCAGTTTGCAAGGATTGGAATTTTTTGAACCATACGATGTTGCAGGATACGACCCATACTTTCAATTTCCAGATTTTCAGCGGTATTGGATTTCGTCCAACTACTTGGCCAATCGTTACAAATTTGCAGAGTATCTTGTGACAGGGTTTACCGATCAAGATGGAAATGTATTGCTCAAACTGGATGTTGTTGATTTTGTAAAATCGAATTGCACCAATCCCGCGGATCCAACGGACTTGGTTGCAGAATTAGTGTTGTGGTTGTTTCCAGTGCAACTCGACTCGGAACGATTCAATTATTTCAGAGATGCTGTGTTGTTGGACCAACTTTCAGCTGCGAATTGGACGACTGAATGGACCACTTTTGAATCCACCAACAACGACATCAACGTTCGTCCGCAACTCGAATCGTTGCTCGTTGCCATGATGCAATCACCCGAATACCAACTCTATTAAACCGTGTGCTATGACTATGAATAGAAGAGATTTTATGCGTTTATCCTCCCTTGCGGGCTCCGGATTGATGCTCAAATTAAATGGAATACCGTTGCACACAATGGAAGGCAATGGCTTGTTGCACACGATAGCGAAGAGCAGTTTGAATGATCGTATTTTGGTACTCATTCAGTTGCACGGTGGAAACGATGGATTGAATATGGTAGTGCCAATTGACCAATATGGAGATTACTACAACCACCGACCCAACATTGCGATTCCTTCGAGCGGTCAGCGAAAATACATCACCTTGGATAGTACCTTGCCCGACAACAAACAAGTTGGTTTACATCCCGACATGGTTGGATCAAAAGCAATGTACGACGAGGGAAACATGGCGATTATTCAAAACGTATCGTATGAAAACATGAATGGATCCCATTTTCGAAGTCGCGACGTGTGGTACATGGGCGGTGATTACGATGAATATTTCAGTTCCGGATGGATGGGACGGTATTTGGAGCACAGCTATCCAAATTATCCCGAGAATTATCCAAATTCAATTCATCCCGATCCGCTTGCGATTGAGATCGGTACAGGAGTTTCGTTGGCATTTCATCGCTCGGAGGGAATTCCTGCGGGCTTATCGATTCAAAATCCAAACGCTTTTTACGATTTGATAAACAGTGTGGGCGTTGATCCACCGCTCAATGTCCCCGATTCTCACGCGGGAAAAGAAATCGAATACATGTTACAGATTGAGAAACAATCCAATAACTATGCAGGGCGGTTGAAAGACGTTTTCAATGCGGGATCGAATTCGGCAACAGTCTACCCCGATTTGTATCCGTTTATCGCTCCTGGCGAAGCATTGCATAATCCGCTAGCTCCGCAATTAAAAATTGTATCGCGCTTGATCAGTGGAGGAATCGGAACGAAGATCTTCATGTGTCGTATTGGAGGATTTGACACCCACGCCAATCAAGTACTGAACAACAATCCATCGATGGGCTCACATGCCGCATTGATGTACCATATTTCTTCGGCTGTCAAAGCGTTTTACGACGATTTAAAAAATTTGGGTGTTGCCGACCGCGTATTGACAATGACGTTTTCGGAATTTGGTCGTCGGGTTGCTTCCAATGCGAGCTATGGCACCGACCATGGAAATGCAGCACCGATGTTGATTTACGGCACATGCTTGAATCCAGGTGTTTACGGCGAAAACCCAAACTTGCAGAATTTGCAAAATGGAAATATTCCCATGCAACACGATTACCGACAAGTATTTAGTTCGGTTGTGAAAGATTGGTTTCAAGCGCCTGAAGCAGCGATTCAGGAAGTGAAGTTTGAGAATTTTATCGACAACCGTGTGGATTATATTCAATGTAAATCACTAAGCACAGCCGAGTTGTTTAAAGAAAATTTATGGTTGAAATGCTACCCAAATCCGACTGCACAGTCGACGACGCTATCCTATTATTTGCATCAAGCAGGAATGGTTCAGCTGGAGATTAAAGACGTGACCGGTCGAAAACTGGCAACCCTGCTTTCAAAAGAGCAAGGTGCTGGTCAATACGCATTGGATTTTGATTTGTCGCGTTACCAAAATGGAACGTATATTTTCTCCCTTGTGTACAATTATTCTACCTTACTAACCCAAAAAGTAGTTCTCAACAAATGATACAAAAAGCCCACTTCACACTCCTTTTTTGCCTGATGATTGGATTTTCGTCTACAGCACAAAAATATGGCGTCTATCGAAAAAAACAAATGTTCCTGGGGATCTCCGGTGGGATAAATTTCAGCTTGCCAACCGTGACTGGAAAGTTTCATGTACTTGAGCCAACCGATAAAGGAGGATTTGTAAGCGATAAAAAGTACGACAATTTATTCAGAAACAGCGGTTCGCAATTTGCGGTGCATTGGATGTATTCGTTTTCGCACCATCTTTCCTTAACCGTGCAGCCGGGGTATCAAACCAATGGCATGAATTATTTTTCGAGTTTTGCTTGGTCTGATTCCACCGAAAATTCGGGGTTCAAGCGTGAATTGCATCACAGACAAAAATTTTCATACATCACCTTACCTGTTTTGATCCGTTGGGATTTTACGTTGAACCAATTTTCACCGTATGTAAAATTGGGGGTACAAGCAGATTTTCGGCACCAAGGAAGTAAAGTAATTCGCTACGACAACACGATTGATCAAGCGGAAACCAAAAGTCAACTTTTTGTGACCAATGAAGCCGGAATCAAAGAGCACATGAACCGTTTCAATATTGGTGTGGTTGCGGGTTTCGGCGTGACCTATTTCACGAAATATGCAGCCTTCGGAATCGAAACAAATGTCAATTTTCGGTTCTTGAAAATCATCGACGATGAAACGCGCTTTGCAGATTACTCCGGATTTACGATGCAGTATTTGGATGTTTTTGATCAATTTATGCTTCCCACGTTGAATTTGCAATTGACTGCAAAAGTGCCGATTACGAGAGCGCTTACGTTGAATATTTTACGAAAAAAGAGGTATTAATTATGGCACGTATGTATCAAAAATCAATAGTTAAAAGCGGTTCGATCTTCGTGTTGATGATCACACTGTTATCGGTGTTTGCGGCCTGCAAAAAAGAAGTGAAGCCCGAAGATGCGTTTGTAAAAGTGTACAACGAACAAGGCGGAAATACGATTTACAATCCACTGTCGATTCGGAAAACGCCGGATCAAGGTTACCTTATTTTGAGTGCGTTTGATGGATGGAAAATTCAATTGATGAAAATTGATAAACTTGGCGATTTTGAATGGAAATACAATTTGCCCGACACCTATGTAAATGCCGTTCCAAACATCATCATTCGGGGTGGAAATTATTATTTTGTGTGCATGGATCAAGTGGGATTGTTTGCCAAAGTGATGCAAATCAATATCAACGCCAAGAATGCGACAGAAGTAAAGGATTTTCCGTACGTGCTTTATCCGACCGCTGTTTTTGCATCTGAACAATCGATTTTTCTTCAAAATTACAATCGTTCGAGTTACCAAACGGAGATTTACAAATTGAATGAAACACTCACAGACACGCTACTGTCCGGAAAAGTAGATGTCCTCGATAATGTTGAAGAACGCTTGGTTGATCACATCACGTTTGCTGGAAAGCGAATGCCTTTTTTTATCAGTGAAACGCCCGAAGCGGACCATGTTGTGATGAGTGGATTCTACAAGTACAGCTTTTCGTTGATTTTCATGGATGAGAATTTAGATTTTACGGGAGTTTACAACGGATCTAACTACAATGGCGGAATGAATGCGATCTTGCCGCTCGGAAATTCGAATTATGCCCTCGCACGCTATTCATACAGTAGTTTGTATTTTAATCCGCTTACGTTCATTGATCCAACCGCAATCGCAATGGGCGAATCGATTGGCGCAAACGGAGTGCCTGAAATTGACGCATCCAAACCGGTATTGATCAAAAGTTTGAATTTAGACAGCAAGAAATTGGTGGCGTGCATCACTTCCACACAAAGTAATCAAGTGTTGATTCAGTTTTACGATTCCAAAACAGGCGAACTAAAAGGTAAAAAGTACGTCGGACAGAACATTCCATTTACGGTGGCGGATGCAGCAACCTCGGCGTCGGGGGAGTTGATTTTACTTGTGCAAGCGACCATCATGGGTGGTTATAAACGAATTGCAACAATCAAAATCGACAAAGAACAAATCAACCGTACGATTGAGTAGATGGATGTACGTTTTCGTTTTTAAGCAAACGTTCTGGTCCGAATTGATTGGAAACACATCAAATGCACACGGGATAAAATTATATCCTTACCTTTGCATCCATGAAAATTTTGATGGTATGTCTGGGCAACATCTGCCGATCGCCACTTGCTGATGGACTTTTGAGACGTAAAGTTGCTGAAAACCAACTCGATGTTGAAGTTGATTCTGCGGGTACTTCGAATCAGCATCGCGGTGAAGCACCGGATGCACGCATGGTAGCGACCGCCAACTCGTACGGCACAGACATCTCGTTTTTGAGAGCACGTCAATTTGTGAAAGCTGATTTTCAAAATTTTGATTTGATCTATGTCATGGACAAAAGCAATTTGCGAAATGTGATGGCGCTCGCTTCTTCGGAGCAAGATCGTCAAAAAGTAAAATTGATTTTGAATGAATTGAATCCCAACACGGATCAGGAAGTTCCAGATCCGTATTTTGGCGGACAAGCTGGTTTTGACCATGTGTATGCATTGTTAGACGAAGCAACTGATAAACTAATAAACAACATTAAAAATAACGCGCATTAAGATGGCAACTGGAAAAGTTTATTTATTACCAACAACATTAGGAAGTGAGGGAACTTCTCATGTCATTCCTGCAGATGTAATTGCAATTGCGAAGAATTTGCGCTTTTTTGCCGTGGAAGATTTGAAGTCCGCTCGCAGGTATTTGCGTAAATTGGATCGCGAGTTTCCGATCGACGAATCGACGTTTTATATTTTGAATAAAAAAACACCGCACGAAGAATTGAATCAGTTTTTGAAAACTGTGCGCGAAGGAAATGACCTCGCTATTCTTTCGGAAGCAGGATGTCCTGGAATTGCGGATCCGGGAGGGAATTTAGTAGCATTGGCCCATCAACAGCACATTCACGTTGCTCCGTTGGTTGGTCCTTCATCGATTTTATTAACCCTGATCGGAAGCGGCTTCAACGGACAAGAATTCGCGTTCCACGGCTACTTACCACGCGAGCGAAAGGAACGTATTCGCAAGTTGAAAGAATTTGAAATTTCTGCACGAAAGACGGGTATGACTCATTTATTTATGGATACACCGTTCAGAAACATGCATATTTTGGAAGATTTGTTGAATGAACTGATGGATGAAACGTATTTGTGTATAGCTTCCAATCTTACATGCTATGACGAGCGAATCAAATCCATGCGTATTGTCGATTGGAGAGAAAATGCATACGATTTTGGTAAAATTCCAGCGATGTTTGCCATCGGTAAATTAGCTTAATTCAAGGGTTAAAGCGTATGAGAGACAAGATCTTAGCGTTTATTGATTTCTTTTACCCCGTGATGCGACGCGTAATGCCCTTGCAAACATTTCGGTATGCGGTATGTGGTGGGGCCAATGTGTTGTTGGATCTTTTCTTGTTTTTTATCAGCTTCCATTATGTCTTCGACAAAAGTATCTTAGACTTAGGATTTGTTGTGATCAAACCTTACAACGCTGCGTTGTTGTTGGCGTTTGTAGTCACCTTTCCGACGGGTTTTCTGATGTCGAAATACATCGTGTGGACAAGTTCGAGCTTGACGGGCAGAGTCCAACTCTTTCGCTACTCGCTGTTGGTCATGACCAATTTCTTTTTGAACTACGTGTTGATGAAGTTCTTCGTTGAATTTTGTGGACTTTTCCCCACAATTTCCAAGATCTTCACCATTTTTATCGTTGTTTTCTACAGCTATTTGAGTCAAAAATACTTTACGTTCAAAGAGAAAAAATAATTTTTCAATGGGTTTGTAGATCGAGCTTGCGCAAAAAAGTCTGGGCCATTTCTTGCAATCGTTCACGTTTTTCAGCTGGCATCGCATCGTACGTTCGCAACAACATTCCAAGGCGGGGATTGGATGTGAAAAATGTTCTGTTCTCATGCATAAATTGCCAGAACAGCGCATCCCACGTCGTGCACCATTCTCCTTTTTTGAAGTTGCTCATCTTCAAAATGTAGTTGCTTCCGCTGATGTAGGGTTTGGTTGCAAGAATTCCACCATCGGCAAATTGACTCATCCCGTACACATTTGGCACCATCACCCAGTCGTAGGAATCAACGAATAATTCCATAAACCAAATGTACACTTGGTTGGGATTAAATCCACACAACAGCATGAAATTACCAACCACCATCAACCGCTCGATGTGGTGACAGTAACCCGTGTCTAGGATTTTCTGGATCGTTGCATCGATCGGGTCAATGCCCGTTGTTCCGTCGTAAAACGATGCGGGAATCGGTCGATCGAATTTCCAGTAGTTGCTTGTTCGTTGCGCTTTTCCTCGGAAAACATACACTCCCCGAATAAATTCTCGCCAGCCGATAATTTGCCGAATAAACCCTTCCAAACTGTTCATGGAAACTTCGTTGTTTTTGGCAAATTGGAGCGTGGTATCGATGATTTGCTGCGGTGTTAACAGGCCAATATTCAGCAGGGGTGTCAAAACACTGTGGTGCAAAATGGAGGCGTTTTCTACAATGGCATCTTCGTAATCGCCAAATTCAGAAAAGCGATGTGCTAAAAATTGATCCAACCATTGCTCGCTTTCGGCATGTGTTGTCGGATAAATGAATGATGAGTTGAACCGACCTAGATTGGATCCAAAATGGGTCTCTACATAGTGCGTTGCCTCCACGTAAAATTCCGATTCAGTCGGAAATTCGACCACCGGTGGTGTTTTTTTTGCGGGATATTTTTTCCGATTTTCTGCATCGAAGCTCCATTTGCCACCCATTGGTTTCCGTTGTTCATCCACTAAAATTCCCCGTTTTTTGCGCTGTTGCATGTAGAAATCAGCATGAAAATAGGATTTTTTTTCAGCAAAATAGTCGGTCAATTCTT
>SSGT01000107.1 GCA_008017065.1 Crocinitomicaceae bacterium | reverse complement strand
GTTCTACTAAGTATTTAGAAACAAAAAGTTGGTTATCCATGCCTGCGGTGGCGTATTCTACCAATGCTTTGTTTTTATTCGTTACCAACAAAATACCAATAGTTGGATTATCGTCTTTTTGCATGACTTCTGCTTTGTAGTAGTTTACATAGGTGTTGAGTTGTCCAATATTGTAGTGGTTAAAATCTTCTATTTTCAGCTCTACCAACACATGACATTTGAGAATGCGGTGATAAAAAACCAAATCAATAAAAAAGTATTCATCCCCAATAAGAATTTTTTTCTGTCGGGCTTCAAGGCAAAATCCGTGTCCCATTTCCAACATAAAATCTTGTAGATGATCTAAGAGTGCTGTTTCTAAGTCGAGTTCTTCTACAGCATCCTTACTTTTTAAACCTAAAAATTCAAAAGCATACACCGATTTTATGATTTCGGAAGCAGAAGTGGGTTGTATTTTTTGTTGTGTAATTTCACTCAACAATTCAGGATTCAAACTCATGCCACTTCGCTCAAAGTAAAGACTATTAATCTGTCGTTTGAGTTCTCGAACACTCCAAGTTCCCTTGATGCATTCAATTTCATAAAATGTTCGTTTGAGAGTGTCTTGTATTTTTATCAATTCTACCAAGTGTGAATAAGACAATTTACTGAGTAATTTTTCTCCAGGAATCACTAAATCAGGACTCGATGATTTCGTATGTGAAGTATCTATAAATGATAAAGTATCTTCTGTTAGAGATTCTTGTGACAGTGTCCCAAGAATATGACTAGGTACTAAATTTTTAAAATCTTGTGTCAATGTCCCAAGAATGTGAGGATAACTTAAATAAAACTGACGACAACGAGAGAGTTCAGCGGATACAAGCCCTTTTATATTCAATTTAGTCGCCAGATTATCAAGTAACTTTACTCCATAATTAGCTCTATCTTCGCCTTTTTGTTCAAATTCGACAATATAAAAACCTACCAACCAATTCCTCACCGTCAGCGAAACATTTACTGCTTTCACCGCTTGTTGCTGAAAATGCCGATGTGTTTGCTCTATAACTGATACTAAAGCTTCAAAATTCATTTTTTATCAATTACGCATTCAACATTTTCTCTAACAATTCCAAGGCAGCTTTTCGTTCCGCATCCAAATTTTTAATCTCCGCAATCAACACACTTGGTTTTTCGTATTCCACCGTTTCATACACCATTTCTTTGTATTTGTTGATGCTCAAATCCCAACCGTTTGTTTTGATTTCTTCAAACGGAACGAGAAAAGATTGGTCTGTGCGTTTGCGTTGAACTTCGTTTTTCAAGTTTGCAAATCGAGCAATGATGTCAGGAATGTTGTTCTCTTTCATTTCGGAACGTTTGTCATCCAACGAATAACCATCGGCTTTCATGTCGTAAAACCACACGTTTTCTGTTCCGCCAGAATTGGTTTTTGTAAAAAACAACACAGCAGTTGAAACTCCTGCATAGGGTTTGAACACACCGCTGGGCATCGAAATCACAGCTTCGAGTTTGTGTTTTTCTACAATTTCTTGGCGAATTTGCTTGTGCGCGTTGGAGCTACCAAACAATACGCCGTCGGGAACAATCACTGCGCAACGTCCACCTACTTTCAGCATGCGCAACATCAAGCCCAAAAACAACAATTCGGTTTTCTTCGTTTTTACGGTTTGTAGAATCGATTTTTCTACGCTGTCGTAATCCAAACTTCCCTTAAACGGAGGATTTGCCAAAATGAGCGAAAAACGTTCTTCGATGTCGCCATTGTCTTCGCTCAACGCATCTTTCCCAATCAATTGCGGGTTTTCAATGCCGTGCAATTGCAGGTTCATCGCGCCAATGCGCAACATCGTTGGGTCAAACTCAATGCCGGTAAACATTTCGTTGTTGTAATGATCTCTGAATTTTTTGTCGTGAAAAGCTTCACTGAAATTATCGTGGAAATATTCTCCTGCGGTCACCAAAAATCCAGCTGTTCCGCTTGAGGGGTCGCAAATTGTATCTTCGAGTGTTGGTTTCACCATGTCCACCATCATCCGAATGATGTGGCGCGGTGTACGAAATTGTCCGTTTGTCCCTGCTGTTGCTGTTTTGGAGAGCAAATATTCATACAAATCGCCTTTGGTATCGCGATCGTCCATTTTGATTTTGTCGATCATTTGCACCACCATATCGAGTAAGCGCGGTGTCGGAATCATAAACGTTGCGCCTTTCATGTATTGCGCAAAAACACCGCCTTTATCTCCACCCAATGCTTTCATGTGGTCAAAAACGGTTTGTGGGCGTTGTTCGGTTGTTTTGGTAAACACGTCAAACATGCTTTCAGGTTCCATGTTTTTGAAAATATTCCAACGCAAATCATGCTGACTGTCGTTGTAAATCGAATTTTCCAGGACACCACCTATCATGTTCACTTTTTTCTCTTCTTTGGTTTGAATTTCATCCAAACGACGAATAAAAAGTAAATACGTTAATTGTTCGATCACCGTTAGTGGATTGGAAACACCTCCTGTCCAAAACGATTCCCAAATTTTATCGACTTGAGATTTTAATTCTCCTGTAATCATTTTCGAGTTGTGAAATTTGAATTTATTTGCAATAGGTTCATCGAGAAATTTGTGAAAATTTCTAAAAAATCAGCGAAAGAGCCTACCAACAAAAGTAGGCAAACACATGGGAATATGGATTAGAAATACGAATTATTTCTCCTCGCTTCCATCATGTCTATACACCCCTTCCCTCCTACCGATGTTGATCAATCAAGATGACGTTTCCGTCGGGATCGGTGAGGACGATGCTTCCGGGACCTTTTGTGGTGGAATCGACTTCCGAGATGAGGGGAATGGCGTTGCTTTTGAGGTGTTTTTGAATGTCGCGCACGTCGTCGAATGGAGAAACGTTTTGAGCGTTTTCGTCCCAACCGGGATTGAATGTCAACATGTTGCCTTCAAACATGCCTTGAAACAGTCCGATCAATGCATTGCCGTTTTTGAGAATCAGGTAATTGTCTTTCTCACTTCCGCCAAACGCGCTAAATCCAAGTGCTTCGTAAAACGTTCGCGCTTTATGCAGGTCTTTCACATTCAAGCTGATTGAAAATGCACCCAATTTCAACGCGTGCTGTTTTACGTTTGCTTTTGCAACTTTCGGCACATCGGAATTGAATGGATTTTGTGCATTGGATTGCTGATTGACAAGGTATCCTAACCCAAAAGCAAGCACAAAACCAACGTTTGTAATGACTCTTTTTTTCATACATGTATTTTTAAACGTAAGCAAATTAATTGTTCCGCTAGTTAATTTTCACACAATTGGCTCTATATTGATGTATTTTTAACAAACAAATGTGTTTCTATTAATTAAAAACAATATCTTAGCCGAAATTAATGTTTTGTTTTTAGTTCAAGAACGCCCTCAACGACAAAGGGTGTTTTTTTTTGCGCTAAAAATATGGAATCAACGCAAATGTGTTGAACAAAATGATTCTGTGATTTACATCTGAAAACACACTACTGCATTTTACAAAACCTTCAGATAAATGAGCACGTAATACAATCCAGTTAACACAAAGAGGCCACCCGCAATTAAGCGCATTCCTTTTTCCATTTTTGTGACAGCATTGAAATATTTACCCATTTTTTGCATACTAAAGGCAATTACGAACGTGAAAAAGAAGACCAAAGAACCCGCACCAAACGCAAAAAATAATGGTAACGTAATTCCCAATCCACTTTTGATGGTGATCGGAACTAGAATTCCAAAATACATCGCCCCACTGTAAGGGCAAAATGCCATGGCAAATAGAGCACCCAATAGAAATGAGCCAAGTAAACCTTTGTTTTTGAATTTATCACCTAATTTTTCTTTGAAATCTGACTTTCCAAGAAAATTCAACTTTATCACGTTCAACATGATTAAACCAATGATAATCATGATTGGACCTACAAATTTTTCGCCATTTCCTTGGAAAAACCGTGCTACGTGAAACTTACTTGCTCCCATCGAAATTACAAATGCGATGCTTGTGTATGTAAAAGCCAATCCCAATGTGTACAAAAAACCACTCAACAAGACTTTCTTTTTTCCTTCTAGTGTTCGAGCAATATAGGCTGTAGCTGTGATATTTGTTGCTAACGGACAAGGACTAATTGCTGTCAAAAGCCCCAATGCCCATGCGGATAAGATTGGCCAAGAAGTTTGATTCACTAAATTATTCAAAAAATCCATGCTTAATTTAGCTTTTGAGACAACATTTTTCGCAATGTTTCTTCGTACTCTTTTTGATCACCCGAAGCAAATTCAAACGCAAATTCGCTCCAATCCTCTATATCCTCTTTTCCTTTCTCTATATTATTTACCATCAAAGCTGTTCCTGTTGCCTGAAATTTTTCTGCTAATTTCTCATTTTTTGAATCGTCAACGTCAATGATCTGATAGGTCAACAATCCGGATTTAAGTTCATTCTTAAAGTAACGATCGAGTGTCGATCTCGTAAATGCTTTCATGTTTTTACATGTTGTACATTGTCGCGTTCCATGAAAAGCGAATAAATCTACACGCTTTTCAACCTGAGAAACATCCAAACTTTTGTCGAACGTCGTGTGTTGGTTCTTCGATGTGCAAGCTCCTAAAAAGAGGAGAAAAAGTGACAGAAATGAGAAGATTTTCATAGTTCTCTCGTATTTAAAGATGATCCATATTTTAAAATCAAGGCCATTTGTCCGGCATGATATGCTGTATGAGAAACGATCCGTCCAAATGCTTGGGCGTTTGTTTTCGTACCAAATTCAGCGGTTGTAATCTCTTTTTCCCAATCAAGATCGGTCATGCGTTGAATCGTTTCGGTGAGTTGCGTTGCCGAAAAATTCACATAGTCGATTAATTCTAGTAGATCATTCCATTCACCTGTATCCCGCTTATCCATGACGGTTTTCGCTTTCACGCGAATATCTGAATTGCCAAATACATTTTTGGCAAAAAGTAGTTCAACATCCCCAATATGACGAATCAAGAATCCAACTGAGTTAGAAGCAGGAGCTATTTTTTTTAATAAATCATCGCTGGATAACGTTTCAAGTTGATTCGAAAAACGAGTTCTTGACTCTGAAAACAGGGTCAAAAAATGGGTAGTTTGTCGGTCCGTCATTTTATTAAAATTAAGTTAGAAAAATCTTTTGCCACCAATCGATGCTTAACATCGATTGGAATTTCTACAAAATCGCCTTGTCGAAGAAGAGCCGAATATCCATGTTCATCTTCATATACAACTTCACCGCTGATACAAATCAAACGTGCAGGAACTCTTGTCGAATGTTCTTTGAGTTCCCCATGTGCCTCAAGCTGAATGGAAACCACTTTTCCATCTGTCGTCGTAAAAAACAACTTGGTTTGCAACTCTTTTTTTTCGGTGTGTAAATCTTTTAAATTCATGCTATGTTGCGTATTTAATTAGTAAACTTTCGTTGTTTTTATCCTACAGGATCAAATTAAATAAATACCCTGAAACAATGATACAAGCAGTGACAACGCCAAAGAAAATGAACAACATCTTCGTGGTCATCACTTTTTTCAACAACAATCCCTCTGGAATTGACAAACCAACAACAGCCATTGAAAATGCAATTGCCGTTCCTAAAGGTACACCCTTTTGAACCAAAACTTCCAAAACGGGTAAAATTCCTGCTGAATTGCTGTACATCGGAACACCAACAATTACCGCAATTGGAACCGCAAGCGGATTATCTTGTTGGATATAGTCTTCAAAAAATCCGGTAGGAATGTAGCCATGCATTGCACCACCAATTGCAATACCGATTAAAATATAAATCGAAACTCCTTTGATTATTCCCCATGACTCCCGAAAAACATCCGGCAATCGTTCGATAAATGAAAGCTTTTCGAATGAGAGTTCGGCATCTGAACTATTTTTGTTTTCCAATATCTGTTTGACCCAATCGGTAAGCAAATGCTCTAATTTCAGTTTACTTAAAATAAATCCCGCTAGCATTGAGAGTAAAATTCCACTGACCACATAAACGATCGTAACCTTCCATCCAAACATTCCCAAAAAAATAGCAACTGAAACAGCATCAACCAACGGCGACGAAATTAAAAAAGCAAGCGTTACGCCGAGTGGAATCCCGCCTTTTACAAATCCAATGAATAATGGAACAGACGAACAGGAACAAAAAGGAGTAATTGTTCCAAACAAGGAAGCTATAAAATAATCTAGACCATACCATTTTCTTTTGGTCAGAAAAATGCGCACTTTGTCAATGGGAAAATAGGAATTAATCACTCCCATGATCATCGTCACCATTCCCAAAAGAATGAAAATCTTGATCGTATCAAAAAAAAAGAAGTTCAAAGCATCTCCCAGCTTACTCCCCTTTGGCAATTGAAATATGGAATAAATCAACCAATCTGCCAATGTCTGCAACCAGTCAAACATATTTTACTCTTTTAATAAACAATTAGTTGTTTTGAATTACAGCGTTCAACTTCAGCTAAATCTGTAAACCTTATCTCTTCAGTAGTTCTGCAATTTCAGCGACAGAGGCTACTCTACCTTTGATTACAGCTACTTCATCGATCATCAACACGGGAGTTGTTAATACGTTGTACCGCATCATCTCCTCGATGTCTTCAATTTTTTCTACAGAAGCTTCTACACCCGTTATTCTAATTGCTTCAAGCACATGATCATACGACGATTTGCATTTTGCACATCCTGTCCCTAACACTTTAACTGTTTTCATATCTAACTATTTATGTATTTAAATTTACGCATTTAAGCGATACATTTTCTTTTTCAACCAAAACGCCACCTGAACCATTAATATCAACGCGGGGACTTCGACAAGTGGACCGATAACGCCCGCAAATGCTTGACCAGAATTGATTCCAAATACGCCAATTGAAACAGCAATCGCCAATTCAAAATTGTTTCCCGAAGCGGTAAACGATAAGGCCGCATTGTCGGCGTAGTTGGCACCAGCCCATTTCCCCAACAAAAACATGATCATAAACATCAAGGCAAAGAAAATCACCAAGGGAATCGCAATTTTGACTACGTCCATGGGAATCGAAACGATGAGTTGTCCTTTCAGACTAAACATCACAACGATCGTGAACAACAAAGCAATCAAGGTGATCGGTGAAATTGTTGGAATGAATTTTTGGGTAAACCAATCTTCGCCTTTCGACTTGACCAACACTACGCGACTTATTACCGCAAGCGCAAACGGAATCCCCAAATAAATCCCAACAGTTTGCGCAATTTCACCAATTGTGATGTCGATTGTCAAACCGCTGATTCCAAACAAGGGAAGCATTATTTCGAGGTAAAAATAGGCGTATAAACTAAAAAAAGCTACTTGTAAAATACTGTTGATTCCTACCAAACCGGCAACCAATTCACGATTTCCTTGCGCCAATTCGTTCCAAACGATCACCATGGCAATGCAAGGAGCCAAACCAATCACAATCAATCCGGTCATGTAATCCGGAGAATCTTTCAGAAAGAAAACAGCCAAGGAAAACATCAAAAAAGGGCCAACAATCCAAGTCACAAAAAATGAAATGAGAAGCAATTTCGGTTTCGCCATCACGGCTGGAATTTTTGAAAACTTCACTTTTGTCAGCGGTGGATACATCATCAAAATCAACCCAATTGCTAGTGGGATATTGGTTGTTCCGTTGGAAAACGAATGGATGAAATCATCCGCCGAGGGAATAAAATAGCCGATTGCAACGCCTAAACCCATCGCTAGAAAGATCCAAAGGGTTAAAAAACGATCTAAAAATCCGAGTTTTTTTCGCTCGGCAACGGGTGCACAGTTATTTGCTGACATGATTTTGTGATTGATTGAGATGTGATTTGACCTGTGAAAAAACATACAGGCATTCGCGTCCGATTTGAGTTGAACGTTCGAGGTATTTTTCAGCCTGCAATGGTGTTCCGTCAAACGCTTTTGGATCATCGTAGGTGGTTGCAAGTCGCAACGCTACCCCTGGAATAAATGGACAATTTGCTTCGGCATCCGAGCACGTCATGATTGCGGCAAAATCGGTAGTTGGATTTACAGCATGGTCGAATACTTTTGAAAAACAAGTCGTTTGCTTGCCCTCACCAAACCGAACCATATAGTGTGGATTTGGCAACGTTGAATCCACCGCCGTGATTTCAAAACCAACTTCTTGCAATGCTTGAATCGCATTCGGATTAAACGCTGTTGCTTCCGTTCCCCCTGAGTAGGTTGTAACATTCGAAATACCGAAGTAATCTGCGGCAACGTGCGCCCACAACTGACCAAAATGACTTCTTCGCGAATTGTGCGTACACACATACATTAGCTGAATGGGCTTCTGCTGCTCAGAATTTACGATGATATAGGCCGCAAGTCGATTCAAAATTTCTTTCCGCGCTTCCGGAATTAAATCAAATTCTTGTGTCAACAAAACACATTGCTGAGTAACTAATTTAAACATCGTTTTTCGCTTTTCGTTTAAAACTGCCAAAAATGAAATTTTGAGTCGTATCGAAAGGTGTTTTGTGGACTTCTTCCTTCACTTGCAACAAATCAAAATGACTTTCAAATTGTTGTTTCAACGACTCAGGAGCATATTGCTGAATTTCTAATCCGCTGCATTTTAAAGGTCCTGATTCCGAAAAAGTGCCAACTACTAAAAACCCGTCGACACATTGATTTACGATGCGCAGGTACGCATTCCGGTCGTGTTCTGTAGTCAGAAAATGAAATGCTGCACGATCGTGCCAAACTGCATACCGTTGTTGCGGCACAAATTCTGTAATGTCGGAAACAATCCACGTTACTTTCCCAGCCAACATTCCCAATCGCTGTTGCGCACGTTGGATTGCTTTTTCGGAAATGTCCAACACGGTAATGTTTTCATACCCATTTTCGAGCAAAAAATCGACCAATTTGCCATCGCCGCCTCCCACATCCATGATGGGATCGGATTTAGAAATTGGAAATGATGTGATAAAATCCAACGATGTTTGAGGGATTTCTTGCGTCCAACTTACTTCTTGTGGCGTCTTCGTTTGATAAACTGTCTCCCAATGTTCTTTCCTTTCCATCTTTCAACAGTTAGCAACATTTTCCACCTGGCGTACACGACGCGGCATTAACTCCCAACGTAGCAAGTGCTTTTTTCTGTTTCGCCGGCGGAATTCCACACGCATCCTCGGCCAAACACGCTGTTTGCTTATTCGTCAATAGAAAATTAGTTCCATTAAAATCCAATCCGTATTTCCCAATGGTTTCCTGTTGATATTCAACTTCAATCTCTAACTCCTCAAACTTGAAAAGTTCTTCCGATTTTTCGATGATGCGCAACAATTTACTCGGTTCCAACCGATGATCGTAATCGCCAGCTTCCCACAATTGGAAATTGATCACTTTTTCTTCGCGAACCGTACCACCGCAATCGATGAAATTTTTAGTAATCAATCCAACTTCCGTGATGTGGAAATGCTCGGGAACAAATCCCTGATTGGAAGGCAACTGAAAAACAACTGCATCGACGTTCAACAATGCTTTCTTTACTTCTGATAGTTTCATACGTTTTCTTTTTATTGATCCTTTAACAACATGTATTTTTCTTCTCTTCAAGAGTAGCGATTGCCTGTACAAAAAAGTGACTTACCTTACCGAAAACGGCCTCGTCGAGACAATAGCAAATCGATGCGCCTTCAATATTTCCTTGGATAATACCAGCATTCTTTAACTCCTTCAAATGTTGTGAAATAGTTGGCTGTGCCAATTGCAGTTCGTTGACTAAGTCATTACAGATACAGCGATTCACTTTTAATAAATGATCAACAATCGCGATCCGAGCTGGATGTCCAAACGCCTTAAAAATAAGCGCTAGGTCAATTTGCGTAGCTGTATAAAATTCTGTCTTTGTAACTCCCATAACAATATAACTATATTGCAATATTACGATATAAATTAATTCGAAAAACATGCACTTAAAAAAAAATCGAAAATTTTCAACGAAAATTGATTATTGTAGGTCGAGTATTCATTGGAATTAAAGAAAAAAGTCTCCCATTCCTGGGAGACTTAAGATTTTGAGTAGCGAGAGGGAGATTTGAACTCCCGACCTCCGGGTTATGAATCCGGCGCTCTAACCAACTGAGCTACCTCGCCATAAACAAACTAAACTGTGTTTGCGGGTGCAAATATACACATTAATTTGTTTCAACAAAGCTTATGAACGATCTTCTTCGAATAAAATTTTCGTGTTGTGTTTCAACGTTCTGAAAACCAAAGAAATTAAAAGTGCACCAACGACTACAATTCCGTGATTCACCTTCCATTGAACTTCTCCAGTGGTAAACCAATCTCTAAAAAAGTCAATGAATACAAATCCTAAGATCGTCGCCGTGATTCCAGAATACTCTCTTCGCATGATCGTTTTCATCGAAAATGGAATTGGAGTTTTCTCGTAGTTCTTGAAGCTTGGCCAAAACGCAGGAACATTCATTGACCACTTCACGTATGAATCGCCAAATTTACGCTCCAAAAAGCGCTCTTCTGCAAACATAATTCGTTCGTAATACAGCCAAAATAGCAAACTAATCACCAACACAAACCAGATATTGAACGTGTACACTACAATTCCGATCCACATGAAATAATTCCCCAAATACAAAGGATGACGAACTGTTGAATAAATTCCTTTTGTATTCAAGGCTTCAGCAACTTGTTCTTTTGTATTGCGACCGGAGGTGTGTTTGTTACTTGTACCGATTGCGATTGCACGAATTACTTGTCCCGAAAAGGAAATAATTGCTGCGACAATTGTAAGTAATATCTTACTGTCTTCATTCCCGTTAAGAAATTCATAGTCAGTAAAATAAATAGCAGGAATTGCCATTAAAAATAAAACTACCGGGATTTGTCCGCGGTACTTAAACAAAAAATTTCCATTTTTTTCTAGGGAGTGTACTAATGCCATTGAAAAGAATTATGTATATTTCAAATTTTCAAATAAAGTGCGAAGTTAATAAAATGATGTTCTCCTATGACTACAAAACAAAAAATTGAGTTAGAATACTTGCTAAAGACCTCGTCCAAAGTCTTTGAAAACATGGTTTCAACCCCGAGCGGCTTGGCAGAATGGTTTGCAGATGATGTGAATATCAAAGACGATATCTACACATTTTACTGGGACGGAAGTGAAGAGCAAGCTCGTTTGTTGTCGAAAAAGGGGAATCACCACATGCGGTGGAAATGGTTGAAAGACGAAGATGACAACTCGACGTATTTTGAAATTCAATACGAAGTTGATCCAATGACGAAAGCGTTGGTGCTTCACATCACGGATTTTGCGGAAGCCGACGATGTTAATGAAGTCAAAATGCTCTGGGAATCATCGATTCATGAATTAAAACGTGTGCTAGGAGCCTAATTTCAGGTATCGATCACGAAGAATTGTGCTTGCAAACAAGAAGTACCTCTATTTTGCGTTTTCTAATTTGTAATCGCCAATCATTCCTTACTTTTGCAGGAAAATAGAATTTTTAGACATTGAAACGACTATACGTTTTTAGTATCAAATCCTTCGCAGGTCCATTTGTGGTTACTTTTTGTATTTCCATGTTCATGCTAATTATGCAATTTTTTTGGAAATACATCGACGATTTGATGGGGAAAGGAATCAGTGTTTCGATCGTTCTCGAATTACTTTTCTACGTTTCAGCCAGTCTCATTCCACTCGCGTTGCCGCTTGCCATGCTTTTGTCGTCGATCATGACGGTAGGCAACTTGGCAGAAAACAATGAGCTCACCGCATTGAAATCAGCAGGGCTCTCACTCTATCGTATTCTACGCCCGTTAACCGTAGTGGTGCTCTTGATCTGTTTGGGTACGTTTTATTTTGCAAATTTCGTTATTCCTGTTGCCAACTTAAAATGGCGGTCGTTGATCTACGACATTCAGGAAACAAAAATCTCAACGATCTTGTCGCCCGGGAAATACAACAATCAATTGGACGGGTATTCGATCAAAATCGAATCCGGGACCGACAGTAAATTTAAAGGTATTACGATCCACGATCACACCAACCAAAGCATCGTCAAAACAGTAAAGGCCGAGCGCGGAGAAGTATTCAAATCCAAAAACGGTCTGTATTTGTTTTTCAACCTTGTCCACGGGGAAGTATTTGAAGAAATGTCTACCATGCAAGGCCCAACCGCCAATCAATCCGCCAACAGTTTCCATCCGAGTCGGCGGTATTCATTTGCAGAAGCTACTTATAAAATTGATTTAACCGGGTTCAAATTCAATAAATCAGACGATGATTTGTTTAAGAATAAGCACGAAAT
>SSGT01000093.1 GCA_008017065.1 Crocinitomicaceae bacterium | reverse complement strand
TCCTTTTTCAAGGGATTTTCGCACCATAATTTTGCCAATACCAGAAGCACCGCCGGTCACTAAAACAATTTTACCCTCAAAGCTGAAACTCATATCCTAAATTTTTATCCAAGATACATTTTTTTAAACACGCAGCAATTTCTTTGGCGAAGTAGTTATAGATTGTCGCGGTGTTTTCTAACCAAATATTTTACCGGTAAAAACGATGCCATGATTGAGAGCAAACTGACCAAGAACACAACTAAAAATGCATCAGACCACGTTAAATTTACGGGAAAAGGTTCGCCTCCAGAATTCGGCATCTCAATCACATGTCCGAACAGCTGCAACGCGCAAATTCCATATCCGAGAATCAAACCGATCAACACGCCCTTTCCGGCTATCAACAAACCTTCGTAGAAGAAAATCCGAAAAATAAACTGCTCATTGGCGCCATAACTTTGCATGGTTTTCAAATTGTCTTTCTTTTCGATAAACAACATGGTCAACGATGCCACCAAATTGAAGGCCGCCATGATAAATACAAAAATCAAAATGCATATTACGATGAATCTTTCCGATTTACTCGTTTGATAAATCAAGGCGTTCTTTTCTAAATGTGTCTTGACAATAAATTTACTACCAACAAGTTGCTGTAATTCGGATTTTACATCTTCTGCATTGCTCCCTGGCTTGATATTGACAAAAACCGCAGAAATATCCGATTCGTAATCCAACATCGCACGTGCCAATTCAATCGGAATGATAAATGCTTCTTGGTTGACCTCTTTGTTGAAATTAACACGTCCAGCGATTTTTATGATTTGATTGTTGAACGGATTCGAAAAATTTCCTACTCTGGCATTCCGTCTTGGAAAATAAACATCGACTGTTTCGTAGCCAACAGATTGTGGAATATATCCATTCAATTTATCCAACAACACAGCGCCGATTAATGCCATCGGTTGGTTGTTTTCCTCCAACGTTGCATAGCCATCAACCATGTGGCGGTCCATGTTTGCCATCTTCAAAAACGCAGGTTCAATACCGATCATTCGGGCGTTCACCCACTTTTGTTCGTGTTTGATGACAACAATTTCCTCAATCGCTTTTGACACATATTGAACAGCTGCTTGCTGTTCAATCGCTTTCAGATTTATTGTCGATTCATCAAACGTTTTGCCTTTAACTGCGCGAATCGTCAGGTTTGAATCATACTCCGAATAGAGTTGTTCGACCATTTTTTCAATTCCGTTGAAGGCAGAGATAAGAATCACCAACGCCGCAGTGGTAATCGCGATACCAACCACCGAAATTCGAGTGATTAAATGGATAACGTTCTTCCTTTTTTTAGAAGAAAGGTATTTTCGCGCTATGTAAAAAGGAACGTTGATAGCGAACTATTTAGGGATGAAATTATTTTTGAGACAGCAAATTCTGAATTTCCATTGCATAATCCAATGAATCGTCAATTTTAAAAATCAACTCCGGTATTTTGCGCATGTTTTTCAATCTTCGACCTACTTCGCCTCGAATTTTTCCAGCATGCTCTTGAATCGATTTAAGTACCGCCTCTTTTTCCGGACCTGCAAAAATGCTCAAGTAAACACGAGCCAACGACAAGTCAGGAGTGATACGAACAACCGTTACACTTACCATTGCTCCCAAGCATATTTCATGCATATTACGTTGAAAAAAAACGGCTAATTCCTCTTGAATTACTCCTTCGATTTTATTTTGTCTGATTGATCCCATGGTGCAAATTTACGCATTTCAATGCAAACGACAAGATTCAGTATGGTTGGTGGTTGAAAGAATGCAATTTTATCTGATTTTTAGACAACCGAATCACACAATCCTTTTTTCGGAAATCCACCGATGTGTGACTTTCGAAATTACAGAGAATTCAATCAAGATGAGACTGTGGCGCTCGCAAGATAAATATTTAGCGTAACTTTGCACATACTATGAAATCACTTTTAGAAATTTATCGGCTGACTTTTTCGTACAAAATGAAAGCCATTTTAGTCATTGTTTTCAACTTGTTATTTGTTGTTTTCAACTTGATTTCACTGGTACTGTTCATCCCTTTTTTGCAGTTGATTTTCAAAACAACAGAGACAAAAACGGAGCTTTTGGTAGCGCCCGTTTTTAAGGGTGGTTTTTTTGAGTTTTTCGACTATTGTTCATCGTATTATCAATATTTCATGAATAAAATGGTCATCGATGATCCCAAATTCGCACTGCTTTTCGTATGCTTCTCAGTACTTGCTGCCTTTTTTCTAAAAAACCTATCGCGCTATTTTGCAATCTACCACCAATCGTATTTGCGGATGGCTGTGGTGCGCGACTTGCGAGACAAACTGTTCGCCAAAGCGATGCGTCTGCCGCTTGCATTTTACTCCGACGAGAAAAAAGGGGATATTATGGCACGAATGAACAACGACGTGGGAGAAATTGAGGTGGCCGTTGTGAGCATGCTCGAATTGATTTTCAGGGAACCGATCGCCATCGTGATTCATCTAGCAGCGCTGATTTATTGGAGCCCGAAACTGACGCTCATTTCACTCGTTCTACTCCCAATTTCTGCCTTTGTAATTTCAAGAATTGGGAAAAGTTTGAAACGAACTGCGAAAGAAGGACAGCATCAGATGGGTGTATTGTTCTCATCAATGGAAGAAAATTTAGGCGGTATCCGCATCATCAAGGCTTTCAATGCCATTCCGTATGTTCAACGCTCATTCAGCGCCATCAACTTAAAACATCAGCAATTAATCACGCGAACATTTCGAAAAAAAGACTTGTCAGGGCCGTTGAACGAGTTTCTTGGTGCAGCTGTCATGCTTGGTATTGTGTGGTTTGGCGGTTCGATGATCCTCGATGCAAAAAACACATCCAGCATCACCGGGGAGAAATTCATTGGTTTCATCTTGGTGTTTTCGCAATTGCTGCGTCCTATTCAAGGTATTGCAACAAGTATTGCCAACTTAAACAAAGCCAAAGCTTCGCAAGATCGAATTGATGAAATGCTGCAAGCAGATGAACAAATTTATGAACATCCTACGCCCGTCAAATTAGCCCCACTAACACGTGGAATTACCTACAAAAACATTCACTTTCGTTACAAAGAAACCCCGGTTCTAAAAAACATCAATCTGTTTATTCCGTTGGGAAAAACAGTAGCACTCGTCGGCGAATCCGGTAGCGGAAAATCAACGATTGCGGATCTTTTACCTCGTTTTTACGATATTCAAGACGGCGAAATACTGTTTGATCAAACGCCCATAAAAAATGTCGCAATTACTGATTTACGTCAACAAATTGGTATGGTTACCCAAGAATCCATTCTATTCAACGATTCAATCCGCAACAACATCGCTTTTGGGATGGAGCATGTGTCGGAAGAAGCAATTATGGAAGCAGCAAAGGTTGCAAATGCCCACGAGTTTATCGTCCGAATGGAAAATGGGTATGATACAAACATTGGAGAACGCGGCAATAAATTATCCGGTGGACAAAAACAACGTCTGAGCATTGCGCGTGCCGTATTGAAAAATTCACCGATACTTATTTTGGATGAAGCAACATCAGCGTTAGATACAGAAAGTGAAAAACTCGTGCAAGATGCCTTGGAAAAGTTGATGAAAAACAGAACTTCACTCGTTATTGCACATCGATTGAGCACGATCCGTAATGCAGATATTATTGTGGTGCTTCAAAAAGGAGAAATTATCGAACAAGGCTCGCACGAAGAATTGATTCAACTGAAAGGAACTTACTTCAACCTTTGTACGATGCAAGGAATCGAAGGTGTCTAAAAATCACGCAAAATAATTTGTTAATTTTTTGAAAAAACACACCTTGATTTTCAGTAAAATAACTAAATTGTACCTTTAAATCAGTGGCTCACTTTTTTTAGCTGAAAAAGACAACTAAAAGGTGCCTTGAAACGTTTACTTAAAACATGAAGAAACTCGTTTACATATTTTTGATTGTCCCCTTTCTGTCCGTTGGACAGTTAGTGACAAATACAAATATGTCGCCCGCTGGTTTGTTGCAAAACGTTTTACTTGGCCCAGGAGTTACCGTTTCGAATATTACGTATTCTGGAAGTCCGCAAGCGATTGGATATTTTTCAGCAGCGGGTACAAATTTGGAAATAGCAGAAGGAATTGTGATGACAACAGGTACTGTGCTGAATGTGAATAGCAACGGTCCACATGGTCCAAACAACTCGACCAATTCAGGTGTCGACAACAACGCTCCTGGAAGTCCAAAACTGTCTGCATTGGTTGGCGGAACTGCTACGTTCAATGCAACAATTCTCGAATTTGATTTCATTCCGTATTCAGATACGGTTCGATTCAGCTATGTTTTTGGATCGGAAGAGTACCGTGAATATGTAAATTCCTCCTTCAACGATGTTTTTGCATTTTTCATTTCGGGGCCCGGTATCCCAGGAGTTCAAAATATGGCGAAATTACCGAATGGTACAGTTGTAGCTATCAACAATGTAAACGACGGATCAGAACAAACAGGTACTTACGTTCCTGCTTGCGACAATTGTGCGTATTACAAATACAATGGATCGGGATCAAATGCACCTTACAACGCAAGCAACACATTCATTCAATACGATGGTTTTACAAAACCATTGGAGGCTGTTGCGAGAGTTCAGTGCGGACAAACCTATCACCTCGCGATTGCCATTGCAGATGTAGGTGACGGAATTTTTGATTCGGGTATTTTCTTGAAAGCAAATAGTTTAACGTCCAAAGTTCCAGTAGAAGTCGATTACACCATGTCCTACAACGCGTTCAACGATGAAGCAATGATGGCAGAAGGATGTGTAAGTACGACCGTAACACTAACTCGTGGTTCAAATAACTTAAACGCGCCACTTACCATCCCACTAACGGTGACTGGCACGGCGACGCCTGGTGTAGATTATAGCGCCATTCCGACCTCGGTCACGTTTGCAGCGGGACAAACAACGACTCAATTTACATTCAATGCATTGGCAGATGCCCTCACAGAAGGTATTGAAACCGTTACATTGGTGTTTGCTATTCCGGATCCGTGTGGTGGAAACGCGAATCAAACCATCAATTTGACAATCAACGACGTGGCTCCAGTTACTGTAACAGTAGCGAACAGCGATGTAGTTTGTCCTGGAAATCCAATGGAAGTGATTGCGGTGGTTCAAGGTGGTGTTGGTCCCTACACGTATAGTTGGAATACAGGTGAAACCACGAGTAGTATCTTTGTTTCTCCAACAAGTACACAAACCTACACGGTGAGCGTCAGCGACAATTGTCTGCAACAAACTGCAACAGCCTCTGGAACAGTTTCTGTCCCTGTTTACCTGCCACTAAGCGCAGTTTCATCGCCCGACATAACCGAAATTTGCCCGTATATTCCTGCAAATATATCAGTGACGCCGAGTAACGGTGCCGGTTTGTACACGTATCAATGGTCAACCGCGACTGAACAATTGGGTACAGATAGTATTCAGAACGTATTACCGTCGACGAGTACAACTTACTTGGTAACAATTACCGATCAATGTGGAAGTACGGTTACAGAGCAAGTTGTGTACACAATTACAAGTCCACCCTTACTGTTGACGATGACTCCCGCGCAGAAAATTTGTCCCGGGGATTCGGTACAAATTGGTGTAACCGCCACTGGAGGATATGGTCAATATTATTACACGTGGTTTGAAAATGGCGCACACACAAGTTCAATATATGTCAGTCCGTTGCAAACAACAACCTATACTGTATCCGTTTCAGATGAATGTCAAACATTTACAGTTGAAGGTCAAACGGTAGTAGAAGTGATTCGACCAATTGCGGATTTTATCGTATCGAGCAACACATTGTTTGAAGATTTACCGATTACTTTTCAAAATTTAACTTCCGGAGGAGTAACGTACGAATGGACATTTGGAGATGGAAATAACTCAACGATGGTGCATCCAAACAACACGTATGATGTTCCAGGAACTTATATCATAACCTTAATCGCAACCAATGAAATGGGATGCAAAGACACGATATCAAAACCGCTTGTTATTGCGCCTGAATATTACATTTATGTACCCAATGCTTTTACACCAGATGGTAATCGTTTGAATAATTATTTTTCGGTTAGTACGGTCAATATCTCGAAACTAAACGTAAAAATTTTCAACCGTTGGGGTGAGAATATTTTTGAATCAGACGATGTCGATTTTAAGTGGGACGGAAGTTATAAAGGAATGAGAGTACAAGATAATGTATATGTCTACAAAATAAAATACGTTACCTCCACTGGAATTGAGGACACGCTCGTCGGTCATGTTGTGCTGGTAAAATAGTAGCAACTGTGATCAATTGCTACTTTATAATCCTTAAAAATTTAGAGTGATTTTGTTCTTCCTCCATCTACTGGAACGTTGATTCCATTTACATAACTTGCAGCAGGCGAAGCTAAAAAAGCGATTACACTTGCAGTTTCTTCTGGTTCTGCAATTCGTCCCATTGGCGATTCAGCCGCCATTTCAGCAAAGATGGTATCCACAGACTCGTTGGTTTTTTCCGATTTCGCTTCAGCAATCGCTTGCAAACGAACGGTATTTGTAGCTCCAGGTAACACATTATTTACGGTGATATTAAACGGAGCTAATTCGACCGACAATGTTTTACTCCAATTGGCTACCGCCGCGCGAATAGTGTTTGAAACGCCTAAATTAGGAAGAGGTTGTTTCACACTCGTTGAAATCACGTTAATGATTCTTCCATAACCGTTTGCTTTCATCAATGGATACAAGGCTTGCACCAAAATGTGATTACAAATTAAGTGCTGCGTAAAAGCATCATAAAATTCAACAACTTCAGCGTCTTTAATAGGTCCACCTTTTGGTCCACCAGTATTATTCACCAAAATATGACAATTTCCACCATCAGAAATCCATTGATCTAATAGTTTCTTCAATGAATCTGGCTGAGAAAAATCAGCTACGATGTAACTGTGTTCTTGATTTTCATTCGTAGAAAGTTCAGCTAAAACTGCTTTCAATTTTGATTCATTTCGAGCAACTAACACTACATTTGAACCCAACTCTGCCAATTCTAAAGCTGTTGCTTTTCCAATTCCTTGAGTACTTCCACAAACAACAGAAGTTTTCCCATTTAAACTTAAATTCATCATATTTCACGAAATTAGTTTTTTTCAAGAAAGTTCCAGTTAGAAATCAAAATTTATCTTGAAAGCTGTTTGTGAAAGAGATGCATTATTTTACGCTGAAAACCGTATGAATTGTGCAATCCAGAAATTTAAGTTTGATCGCCAACAAATAATAATTTTTAATTTTTGTTAATTTCTGAAAAAATAATGTAATTTTATACGAAACAAAAATTTATACTTATGAAAAAACCCTTACAAAACAGTCGTTTTTTGAGGACGCTATTGCTGTTTTTCGCAGTTTTATCCTTCTCAAATTATCAATTGGCTCAGTGTACCAACAGTTCCTCTTATGGATCTGCAACTGCTCCAACAACGGGAACTGTGCAGATTTCTACGTGTTCATATCAAACTGAATACTCGACAATTAATTCCGTAGTTGGAGCAACAATTTATCAATGTGCAATTGCAGAAGGTGGTTTTATTACCATCCGACAAGGATCTGCAACAGGGCCTGTGGTCGCAAGTGGTGCAAGTCCGTTAACATGGACATCAACCGTTGCTGGTACATACTACTCACACTGGAGCACCAATTCTTCTTGTGGAACAGCTACAAACTGTGTAACAACAAGTGTTACTTACATTAGTCCAGCTTCGGCATGTACAGATCCAATTACTGCAGGAACAACCGTTTCATCTACAGTGAATGCATGTCTTTCTCAACCATTTTCATTGACATTGAATGGATCGACATTGGCTTCAGGATTGACATACCAATGGCAATCATCACCTGATGGAGTTGCTCCTTACACCAATATTGCAGGTGCAACAAATTCCTCTTTGTCAACTACTCAAACAGTCCCTACGTTTTATAGATGCGCTGTGACTTGTAGCGGCGGAACTGCAGTTACTTCAACACCAATTCAGGTTGGAATGAACGCATTTGTAAACTGCTATTGTTCAAGTGCTGCTCAATATACAGGTGATGAAGATATTATCAATGTTTCGATTGGGACGTTAAATAATACGTCTACATGTACAACAACTGGTGGAACTGGTTCTATTTTGGGTGCTTATTCTAATTATACAACTTCAGTTGCTGCACCAATTTTGGCTAAAACTGTTAACTACAACATGTCTGTAGGCGTTGGAACTTGTGGAGGTAACTACGG
>SSGT01000191.1 GCA_008017065.1 Crocinitomicaceae bacterium | reverse complement strand
TCGACAACAATTTTAAAATTGGCTTGTGCTATTGCAGATACGTCAACCAACGGTAAATTCAATACTTCTTGAATGTGCTTATCAAGGTAAGTATCGTCTTCAGTAAGAATTCCTAATTCGTCTACTTCTGCAAAGTCAAACGCTTCTTGCGCGGCAATTTCCATCAACGCTTCGCCTTCTTTTCCGGAGATGAATTCCCCTTTTTCGTTGAGCAACTTCAAGGCATTCCACTGTTTTGGATTGTGACTTGCAGTAAGTATAATTCCACCTTGCGCCGTTTCCATCGGTACAGCTATTTCTACCGTCGGTGTAGTTGAAAGACCTAAATTTACAACATCAATTCCCAAACCGATTAAGGTAGCGATTACTAAATCCGAGATCATTTGACCTGACAAGCGGGCATCACGGCCAATAACAACTTTTAGTTTTTGGTTTGGATTTCTGTGTTTCAACCAAGATCCGTATGCAGCTGCAAATTTAACTGCATCAATAGGAGTCAAACCTTGGTCTACTTTTCCTCCAATCGTTCCGCGAATCCCGGAAATAGATTTTATTAACGTCATACATTTCTTTTTTTGGAAGTCAAATGTAATTAAAATATAGATAAATCGAGAAGATCACACGATGAAACCTTTATTTTGCGGGGTAAAAGCCCGACCGTAATTTATAAGCATAAAATAACGATTTGACATTTACGTCTTTAGTTGAAAAAGCGCCAACAAAAACGAGTCAAAAAAAAAAGAGTACCGAAAAAGTACTCTTTAGAAATTCAATAAACGAAGTGTCTATTTTCCCTCGAGGGATTTTTTTAGTTCTATCATTTTCATGCAAGCGATTGCACATTCTGTACCTTTATTTCCATGAATTCCTCCCGATCGATCGATGGACTGTTGGATGTTATTGTCAGTCAATACACAAAACGAAACCGGAGAGTTGTATTCCAATCCAACTTGCATGATCCCTTGCGTGGCGCCTTGACATACGAAATCAAAATGTTTGGTTTCGCCTTGAATAACAACGCCGATAGCAATCACACCGTCCACGTCTGTATTGTCTAACATGAGTTGTGCACCCAATGGCAATTCAAACGTGCCAGGCACGAAGCGGATCAAAATATTCGCTTCCGGCACTCCATTTTCAAGAAGCGCCTCTTTTGCACCTTTTAGCAGGTTGAGTGTGATGGAATCGTTCCACTCAGAAACAACAATGCCGACTTTAAAATCGGCACCGTTTGGAACAAGTTCTTTATTGTATTCTGATAAATTTTTGAGAGCTGTTGCCACAATTTATTTTTTTGGTTTGTTTTTAACACGTGCGATGTACTTGTTGATTGTTCTCTGATTTGAAAACATCAAGTAATTTTCTTTGATTCGTGTGTACAATTCCAATGCACCTTCGTTGTCATTAAGTTCCTCGGCGCACAAAGCAGCTTTGAATAAAAAGTCAGGTGATGTTTTTTCGTTGTCATTCAAATCAGCCGCAGCAATGTACAAGTCTTTAGCTTCTTTGTATTTACCCAACTCTGAATTGCAATCTCCTTGCAAGCCTAATGTGTAAACAGAAAGGTATGTGTCACTTACGTCAACACCTTCCAACTCTTTCAATGCTTTTGCATATTCTTTTTTGTTCATGTACATACGAGCCAAAACGAACTGAGCATTTTCACCTCCTTGCTTTCCATCGTACTCTTTCACAACGCGCGACAATTCATCGATCGCTTGATCTGTCGAATCTTTGGAAGCGTAGTTCAGTCCTGCCCAGTAAGCGTCTTTTGATTTCTCGTTTGCTGGTCCCCAAATAAATGTTTTGTAAGCAAAATATCCCAAGGTAACAACCACAATACCTGTTACAGCGAAGGTGATTAATCGAAGTGTTTTATTCTCTTTGAATTGAGACTTAAGGTCTTTTCCTGATAAATTTTCTAACATTGTCGCGATTTTAGCGTTGCAAAAATATATTTTTTTTCGATTTAACTGTACAAAATTCGTTTTATAATCCAGAAAGATACTAACAAATTGCAGATATTCGGTCGGATTGGTTGTGAATTTACATACAAAACGGTCAAAAACTGTCGGTTTTTGAAGGCAAATTCTTTCACAATTTATGTGAATTTAAAAGTGTAAATAGGCTTTTACTTCCTGACTTTATTTTTAGCTTTGTGGCTCAATTTAAAAGCACACATTCAAATGACACACTTATCAAATCGTATCTTAGCCATGGAGGAATCTGCTACTCTCGCCATGTCACGTGTTTCAAGAGAACTCAAAGCTGCGGGGAAAGACATTATTTCTCTCAGTTTGGGTGAACCGGATTTTTTTACACCGCAGTTTATTAAAGACGCTGCGTTGGAGGCGATGAATAACAACTTCACAATGTATACGCCTGTTGCTGGATACGATGATTTGAGAGAAAGTATTGCACTGAAATTCAAACGAGACAACAATTTGACGTATTCCAAAGAGCAAATAGTGGTTTCAACGGGAGCAAAACAATCGATTGCGAATGTCGTAATGAGTTGTATCAACCCGGGCGACGAGGTGATCATTCCCGCTCCGTACTGGGTTTCGTACGTTGAGATCGTAAAGGTTGTCGAAGGGATTCCAGTGATCGTTCATGCGGGAATCGATACCGATTTTAAAATTACAGCTGCTCAGTTTGAGGCGGCAATCACTCCCAAAACGAAAATGATGATTTTCTCGACACCGTGTAACCCGACTGGTTCGGTTTACTCGAAAGAAGAGTTGAGAGCGTTGGCGGATGTAATTGTAAAATATCCCAATTTGGTAGTGATTTGTGATGAAATTTACGAGCACATCAATTTTATTGGTAAACACGAAAGTTTAGCACAGTTTGATGAAATTTACGACCAAGTCGTGACAATCAATGGTGTGTCAAAAGCGTGGGCGATGACAGGGTGGCGATTGGGATATATCGGTGCGAACAAGACGATTGCTGATGCATGCAATAAAGTGCAAGGTCAATTCACGTCTGGTACATGTTCGATCACACAAAAAGCATCGATTGCTGCCATGAAAGCTGATCCTGCTGTTTTGAACGAAATGATCACAGCGTTTAAAAACCGTAGAGATTTGGTGTTGAAAGCATTGAACGCGATGCCTGGCGTAAAAACCAACGTGCCGGATGGCGCTTTCTATGTTTTTCCGGATGTTTCTTCGTTCTTCGGAAAAAGTTATAACGGTCAAACGATTCATGATGCAAACGAATTATGCGTATATTTATTGAGTGAAGCGATGGTTGCTCTGGTAACGGGCGACGCATTTGGAGATCCAAATTGTATTCGTATTTCGTATGCCGCTTCGGAAGAAACGCTAACAACAGCGATGAATCGAGTTGCAGAAGCATTATCAAAATTGAAATAAATGATGAACGTTGAATCGCTTTTTGAACAGTTTGCGGGCAAAAAAATTGCTGTCGTAGGTGATGTAATGCTCGATGCATATTTAAGAGGTGGAGTTCATCGTGTAAGTCCGGAAGCGCCGGTTCCAATTGTCAGCCTTGAAAAGCAAGAAGAGCGCTTGGGCGGAGCAGCCAATGTGGCGTTAAATTTGGTCGCACTGGGTGCGGAAGCGATCATTTGTTCGGTGATTGGCAACGATCGCGATGGAAATCGCTTGATTGAAATCTTGGAAGAGCAAGGGATTTCAGCGAAAGGAATAGTGCAAAGTGCCGACCGAAAAACGACTGTGAAGACGCGCGTTATTGGAAATAATCAGCAGCTCTTACGGATTGATTCTGAGCAAACCGATGATATCAATGCGTTTGAACAACAGACAATCGTGGAGCGCATCGCACTTCTGCTTGAATCAGGAATAGATGCGCTTATTTTTGAGGACTATAACAAAGGTGTTTTGACAGCGTCGGTAATTCAGCAGTTGATTACCATTTGTCAAAAAAACGGAATTTTAACAACAGTTGACCCGAAAAAAAAGAACTTTTTAGCCTACCAAGGTGTTACTCTTTTCAAACCCAATTTGAAAGAGTTGAAAGAAGGATTGGATATTCAGTTTTCGATGGACGGCAGAACTGATTTTGAATTTGCTGTCAACCAATTGGAGGCAAAATTGCAAAACGAGATCACATTTATCACGCTTTCAGAATTGGGTGTTTTTATCAAAAAAGCGGACGATCAAAAATACGTTCCTGCGCACGTGCGAAACATTGCGGATGTAAGTGGGGCGGGAGATACGGTAATCAGTGTGGCTACACTTTGTTTGACAATCGGGTTGCCGATTCAAGAAATCGCTGAAATTGCAAATCTTGCCGGAGGGTTGGTTTGCGAAAAAAGTGGTGTCGTGAGTATCGAACGCGAGCAATTGAAAGCCGAATTGATTCGGATCAAAAATTAAGTTAACGAATGCTGATTGAATTCAGTTCAAGATATGGAAAAAAAAGAAGTAAAACCTTACGGTATCTCGAATAAATCAAAAAAAGAAGAAGTAGCTGATATGTTCAATAACATCTCCGCGAAGTATGATTTTTTGAATCATTTTTTGTCGCTAGGGATCGATAAACTGTGGCGAAAAAAAGCGGTTAAAATGCTCAAAACGATTCAACCAAACCGCATTTTAGATATCGCAACTGGTACAGGTGATTTTGCGATCGAAAGTTTGTCGTTGAAGCCCGAAGAAGTAGTCGGACTCGATATTTCGGAAGGAATGTTGGAGAAAGGGCGCGAAAAAATGGTGAAGCGAAAAGTGGATCATATCATTTCTATGCGTTTAGGAGATTCGGAGGAAATTCCATACGAAGACAACTATTTTGATGCACTGACAGTTGGATTCGGTGTTCGAAATTTTCAAAATTTAGAGAAAGGATTGACCGAAATGTTGCGTGTGGTTCGACCGGGCGGAATGTTGATTATCCTTGAATTTTCGAAGCCAAAAAAGTTTCCGGTAAAGCAATATTTTCAATTCCATTCACGCTATATTATTCCATTTTTTGGGAAAACAATTTCCAAAGATGCAAGTGCTTACACGTATTTACCTGAATCGGTGGCTGCGTTTCCTGAAGGAAAAGATTTTGAAGATATTTTGGTTCAATTGGGATACAAAAATGTTCATTCAACACTTGTTTCAGGTGGAATTGCGACGATTTACGCGGGAACCAAATAGATTTTGCAATAATCTACATTTTCTATCGTTTTGAAATTATGTTGACTTTACTTCGAATTCCCTTGGTTTTAGGCTTTACTTTTTCGGTATTGTTTGCTTTCGCACAACCTGAAAAAGTGAAAAATTACCGAAAATTTGACGAACGGTTGTTGCATTTTGGATTTACACTTGGGATGAATACAGCGGATTTGTTGCCTTACCAAGTTGTTGGCGGATTTGAAAAGTACGGACTAATCGCATTGGATTGCAAAAGTCAACCGGGTGGTCAAATCGGGATTCTGACAACGCTGAAAGTTGGACATCCAGTCGTTCGCTTGCGATTTATTCCAACGCTTTCATTTCAGGAGCGCGTCTTGACCTATTATTATCCCAATCCCAACCCGGACGCGAAAGTGAAGGAAATAACCAACGAAGAGCGAATCAATTCGGTTAATTTGGATTTTCCGCTGATGTTTCAGTTTCGCACCTTGCGCTACAACAATTTTGCTGCCTATGTATTGGGTGGTGCGCAATACTCCCTGGATTTGCAGTCGCAACAAGATGCTTCCCAGTCGATTATCAATCCATTTATCAAACTGAAAAAGCACGATTACCAAGGTCAAGTTGGCGGCGGCGTGGAGTTTTTTATGCCCTATTTCAAACTCGGATTGGAGTTGAAATATTCGCAAAGTTTTGGTAATGTGTTGATTCAAGACAATTCACCTGTTTCCAAACCGATTGATCGGTTGTACAACCGCGTGTGGTGGTTTTCGATTATTTTTGAAGGGTAATCAGTTGATTAAAAGTCTGTAATGTTTGCAAAGTTCGCCAGTTTGTTGTGATTCCTTTCCAATACTTGTGCTGAATTTGCGACAGCAAGCAACTAGCATCCTTCAATATTATGCTATCTTTGCCGAAAATAGTTTGAGATGCAGTTTATTTCAGTAGTAGATTTGAAGCAACAGTTAGATGGAAAAGCATCCGTATTTCTGTTAGATATCCGCGAAAATTACGAGCGTGATGCGTGTTCGATTCCGTCCTATCACATCCCGATGGCGGAGGTTTGTAGCCGACTGAACGAATTTCCAGTAGACCAACAAGTAATCGTGATGTGCAACAGCGGAAAAAGGGCAGAAGCATTGGCCAATTTACTCGAAACGGATTTTGGAATGAACGACTTACTGGTTCTGGAAGGCGGGATTTCTGCCTGGACCGAACAAATTGGAATTAATTAATCGCAGAAGCACTTTAGTTATATGGAATTTTTACAATCAGTGTTGCATTTTTTCTTGCACCTAGACGATCACTTACACGCCATGATTTTGGATTATGGCGCTTGGATTTATGCCATTCTTTTTCTTATCATTTTTGTAGAAACGGGTTTGGTCGTTATGCCATTTTTGCCCGGTGACTCCTTGCTTTTTGCTGCCGGAACGTTTTGCGCTGGAGTGACAAATGAAGCCGGTCAATCGGCAAACTTGAATTTGTTTTTGGTGCTCGGCTTGTTGATCGTTGCTGCGATTTTGGGAGATGGATTAAACTATTTACTCGGAAAAAAAGTAGGATTACGCATGCTGCAAATGAAATTGCGTGGAAAACAATTGGTCAACCAAAAATACATCGACCAAACACATGCGTTCTACGAAAAGCACGGACCAAAAACCATTATCATCGCTCGGTTTGTACCAATTGTGCGCACTTTTGCGCCTTTCGTGGCAGGAATTGGTGAAATGAGTTATTCAAAATTCATTCGCTTTAATGTCATCGGTGGTGTCGTTTGGGTACTTGCATTGACATTGGCAGGATACTTTTTTGGCGGACTTGATTTTGTTAAAGAGAACTTCGAAACGGTAATTTTTGGAATCATCGGAATTTCTATTCTGCCGATGGTGATTGAAATTATTCGTGCCAAATTGAAAAAATAACCGTTCACACAAAACAACCACGCATGCGCAAGTTCGGACTCTTGGGAAAAAAATTGGATTACTCGTTTTCCAAAACATACTTCACGGATTTTTTTGAGCAAAATGAAATTGACGCGACCTTTGAAAACATCGAAGTCGCAGACTTGAAATCGTGGGTTGAAAGCAAGGGGCACAAATCGTATGCTGGATTTAGCGTCACCATTCCTTATAAAGAGTCGATCGTCCCTTTTTTAGATGCATTATCACCAGAAGCGGAAGCAATCGGAGCGGTCAATGCCGTGAAAAATGACCACGGAAAGTGGGTCGGTTACAATACGGACGCATTCGGTTTTGGTCAATCGATTAAACCATTTTTGAATAATAACCACGAACGAGCCTTGATCTTAGGTACGGGTGGCGCAGCGAAGGCAGTCGCATTTGTATTGAAAAACATTGGGTTGGAAGTGATTTTTGCGTCTCGAAATCCGACCGAAAGCAATCAGTTTTCCTACGAATCGATCAACGATTACATGGTGAACGCCTGTAAATTGATTGTCAACTGTACACCCATTGGAACTTTTCCAGCAGTCGATGACATGCCCAATTTTCCGACTGCATTGCTCACCGAGAAGCATTTGGTGATTGATTTGATTTACAACCCTGAAAAAACGAGTCTTCTTCGTGAGGCGGAAGCACAAGGTGCCTTGGTGGTAAACGGGTACTCCATGTTGCAGGAGCAAGCAAAAAAAGCATGGGAAATTTGGAATAGTTAGCGGTTTCTGCTTACCTTCAAATCCATGAATGAGATTTCAAAGAAAAAAATCTGCTATCCGATCACGCCAAACGTAAACAAGTATTTGAACAAATACGGTCGGAAAAAAGTATTGCCGTTGTCGTACGAACAATTGCTGGGCTACTACGATTCTTTTCCCGTTGGAAATACGTTGTGGATTACCGTGATATACAACCAAGATGAGTTCGTTGATATCAACCGTAATTTATGTCTCATTTATTCCTTGTTGAAAACGGAAGGTGATATGTCCGTAATGGAACATTTGCGTGTCGATAAAGTGGATTTCTGCTTGTTTGGCAATTCCAATCCGTTTCGTGTCAAAATCATCAATAATTTCAACGACAACTACGACTATTTTTACGTCAAGAAAACCGATATTTCGCGTATTTTGGGACTAGAATTGGAGGATATTTTATCGCCAAATCGCATCAATTATTTTGTCGACAACAACACCTTGATCGAGGAACATATTTCGGGAATCCCGGGAGATGATTTTATAAAATCGGAGTTGTTTCATCCCAAAACGAATAAAACCAGACTTGCGAAAGAATTCATTAAATTCAATGAACGGTGTTTTTACACCTTGTTGGGCGATATGCGTTCGTACAATTATGTGATTGAAATGACACACGATTTTGACGACGTTCAGTACCGCATTCGCTCGATCGACTTCGACCAAGAATGTTATGAAGGGAGAAAGAACCTGTACAAACCACAATTTTACAAAGAAAATCAGCCGATTGTAAAGTTGTGTATGGACTTGATCAATCCGCAAACGGTGTCGCAGTATCAACGGGAAGAGCGCGCTCGATTGGCTCGACGAATCAAACACTCGAAGTATATTTTGAAAGATTTGTTTTACACGATGGACCAAGAGGAATTGTCGTTGCCAGAAAAAGTAGACACGTTAAAACGAGAATTGGCGGCTTTTCACAACGAACCGAAGTTTCTGAAATGTACATCGATGGCGCAAATCTTAAAACGCAATTTGTTTACGTTATGAGTAAATCAATTAGTTAGTGATAACACGCTTCATAATAATTTAATATTATTTTAACCGGAGCGTTTTTTGTGTGTTTTTTTACCTAGTTTTGCACCATGAATTTGAAGCGTACTCGTTTGAGAGTAACCACATTATTCTTCCACTTCCTGAAAAATCCACCAGTGGGTTTTATCACTTCTCGACCGCTTAATATTTCATTCATTTCACGCAATTATTTTCAAAAATCTGTTCTTAAGTCGAAATTAATTAATAATTTGACGGAAGAATTAGTTACACTATTGCGTACTTTTTCTGTAAAAAACAAACCCCACATAATATAAGTTCAATGGAAAAACATTCTGAAATCCATCAAATTAAAAAACTATTGGTTGCAAATCGTGGAGAAATTGCAATCCGTGTTTTCAGAGCAGCGACCGAATTGAAAATTCAAACGGTTGGTGTGTACACCTACGAAGACCGTTATTCGTTGCACCGTTACAAAGCCGATCAAAGTTTCCAAATTGGAGATGAAACCGAACCGCTTAAGCCGTATTTGGATATCGAAGCAATTATTCAAGTTGCGAAAGAAAACCAAGTAGATGCTATTCACCCCGGCTATGGATTTTTGTCTGAAAACGTAAATTTTGCACGTCGATGTGAAGAAGAAGGAATCATTTTTGTCGGACCGAAAGTAAGCGCTATGCTTCAGTTGGGAGACAAAGTAGCTGCAAAAGTGGTGGCAAAAGCAGTCGATGTACCGATGATCCCGGATAGTAAGATCAAATTGGAAACGGTTGATCAAGCAACAAGTGAAGCCGAACGAATTGGTTTTCCAGTGATGTTGAAAGCCGCTGCTGGTGGTGGTGGACGTGGAATGCGCGTCGTGCGCTCGGCCAATGAAATTGGAGGATCGTTTCTCGATGCAAAAAATGAAGCACTAAAATCATTCGGTGACGACACCATTTTTATCGAGAAGTACATCGATAATCCAAAGCACATAGAGGTGCAAATTTTGGGCGATCATCACGGAAATATTGTCCATCTTTTCGAACGCGACTGTTCTGTGCAACGAAGATTTCAAAAAGTGATTGAAATTGCTCCGTCGATTTTGAAACAAGAAACAAAAAATAAATTATTCGACTACGCAACACGCATTGCACGGTATGTCGATTACAACAATGCGGGAACCGTTGAATTTTTGGTTGATAAAGACGAAAACATTTACTTCATCGAAGTGAATCCCCGAATTCAGGTAGAACACACAATTACGGAGGAAATCACAGGTATCGACATCGTTCGTTCTCAAATCATTATTGCTGCTGGGCATCCGCTTTCGCACAGTCAGATTTTCATTCACAGTCAAGACGACGTGAAATGCAACGGCTGGGCAATTCAATGCCGCATCACGACGGAAGACCCAATGAATGACTTCAAGCCGGATTACGGAACGATTGTAGCGTACCGAAATGCTGGAGGTTATGGGATTCGTTTGGATGAAGGAAGTAGCTACTCGGGTGTAAAAATTTCACCGTTTTTCGATTCCATGTTGGTGAAAGTTTCTGCAAGTGGTCGTACATTGAAAGGTGCAGCGGTACGTTTGAAACGAACACTGCGTGAATTCCGAATTCGAGGCGTAAAAACGAACATTCCATTTTTGATCAACGTGATGGACGATGAAACGTTCAAAACGGGTACAGCGACCGTCGGTTTTATTCAAGAAAATCAAAATTTATTGGTTCCGCAGCGTGGGTACAACAAAGACCGTGGAACAAAATTGTTGAAATACTTGGCAGAATTGAAAGTCAATGGTCATCCAGACGTGAAGTCCTTTGACCCAACAAAAGTGTTTCGCAAACCGATCGTTCCTGCATACGATAAATCGCCTGTATATCCGAAAGGAACAAAAGATTTGCTCGTGGAAATGGGGCGTGAAAAATTTGTGGAATTTATTAAAAATGAAAAGCAAATTTATTACACCGACACGACCTTGCGTGATGCCCATCAATCCCTTTTTGCAACGCGTTTGCGAAATCACGACATGATGAAAGTGGTGGAAGGTATGGCGAAGAATTTTCCGCAGTTGTTTTCATTGGAAGTGTGGGGTGGAGCGACATTCGACGTTTGTATGCGCTTTCTGCACGAAGATCCATGGGACCGTTTGAGAGCGATTCGAAAAGCTGCTCCCAATGTATTGTTGCAGATGCTTTTTAGAGGTAGTAATGCCGTAGGTTATGCTGCGTACCCTGACAATGTGTTGGAAAAATTCATCGTGAAAAGCGCTGAAAATGGAATCGATGTGTTCCGAATTTTCGACTCGTTGAACTGGTTAGAAGGAATGACGCACAGTATCAAAATCGTACGTGAGAAAACCAATTCACTCGCGGAAGCATGTATTTGTTACACGGGGGATTTCATGAATCCCGACAGGCAAAAATTCAATTTGCAATACTACGTTGATTTGGCGATCGAATTAGAAAAAGCAGGAGCACACATCTTGGCAATCAAAGACATGGCGGGCTTGTTGAAACCGTATGCGGCTGAAATTTTGGTGAAAGAACTAAAAAAACACATTTCTATTCCGATTCATTTGCACACACATGATACTTCTTCGATTCAGTCGAGCACATACATGAAAGCCATTGAAGCGGGCGTTGATGTGGTTGATGTAGCCTTGGCGTCGATGAGTGGCTTAACTTCTCAACCAAATTTTAACTCGTTAGTAGCTGCTTTTCAAGGGCATGAACGTGAAAATTCGATTGATTTGCATGCATTGAATGCGTATTCAAATTATTTTGAAGTCGTTCGTGAATATTACTATCCGTTTGAAAGTGAATTGAAAGCAGGTACAGCAGAAGTGTACGACCACGAAATTCCGGGCGGACAATATTCCAACTTGTTGCCACAAGCACGTGGTTTGGGCTTGGAAGATAAATTTGAAACTATCAAGCACAATTATGTCGTGGTGAACGAAATGTTTGGCGATATTGT
>SSGT01000129.1 GCA_008017065.1 Crocinitomicaceae bacterium | reverse complement strand
CTCAAATCAATAGTCATACCCCAACGGTGACCGATTTTTTCAACTGGATGTGCATCCCAAAGGACAAACTTGCTTACGTCATCTGATAAGTAGTGTGTAGTCAACACGTTTGCAGGATTATAAGCTTCTTTGCCTCTGTTTTTATAAATCTCTAATGTCGTTTCACGCACAACGGAATGACGCACCATCACGGTGTGATGAATTTGGGTAGCAGCAATCGGATACTTTTCATCTCCTGATTTCTCTACCGAACCGGATAGGTCGTAAGACATCGTACCATTTTCAACGGCTACGAATCGAAACGCATTTTTTCCTACTGGAACTCTCTTCCCAGACGCATCGGTTTCAAAACCTCCGTATTCTTTTGTTTGGAAAGCCGCATTACCGATATTTTCATCGTTTTCACCTCTTCCGTAACCCAATGCGATACCAACAGTATCTAACGCTTGTCCTGGAGACGGATAAACAGGCAATTCCATTTCAACATTACCAACTTTTACTTTCGCCAAGTTCAACCCATTTTCTTGATCGAATGTTGTCGCGTACTTCCCTTCCATTTGAGAAGGATTCATCGTAATGTAGTTATCCCACGTAACTTTGGAGATTGGATCAGCCATTTCTTGCAACCAAGGATTGTTTGCTTGAAGACCAATTCCTATCGCTGCTTTTTGATACAACACAACTTCTACACCTTTCCCTTTCGGTAACTGCGATGCAAGACCAGTCAAACTAGCTTCATTGAACGCAGGTGCAGTTGGCGCAACAACTGGCAAATCAATACAGCTATCGTGAATTGCTTTGTTCCAAAATGTATAAACGTCTGTATATTTCGTTTGCGCAGGGAAAGCGGCTACTTCCCAAGTTGATTTCATCAAGTCGTAAACCACTTTCGAGTCTTTGCCTCCACGCATCACTTTTCCTTCCGTGTCAGCCCAAACTAAGAACGACTCTTGTACTTGTGCGGTGTTGAACAACGGACGGATAGATGGTTGTGCAATCGCATAATGATTTGCTTTTGGATTGTAATCAACCCAAGACTCTAATGCGTGATGATCTGGTGCGATGTACTTGCAATTTGCAGCTGTTTCATCCGCATACGCTGCTGTTGAAATAGACAACGCAATCTTTTTGATTCCTTTGGCAAACTCAGCTCCGTTTGGCAATGTGTAAACAGGATTAACACCATGAAAGATCACTGCATCTACTCCTTTACCAGCAATCACGTTAGTAACAAATTGAGACATCTTCGCATCTTCCGAAGCAAACATGTTCACAGGATTGTTTACGTTGATTGTCTGTGTGTAAGAACCTAACACACTATTCAATTTATTTGCTAAAATTTGAACCGCTTTGTTGTTTGATCCACAAACTACTAACGATTCTCCTTTTGATTTTTTCAATGAATTGAAAGCTTCGTCGGCGATTTTTGTAGTCGCAGCACTCAAAGTTGTACTTGCGCCACCCGTACTCGCTCCAAACTTGCTTAACAAGTATGCCAATACATTCGCTTGCTCAGACGGCTTAATCATCCCTCTGTAATCTGCGTTCGATCCAGTGATTGAAAGAATAGATTCAAACTGAAAATGTTTGCTCATCCACTCTCCATCTGGATTTCTTCTCAAGCTGTATTGCGCTTGATATTCTGTTGAAAGCAACCAGCTGCTCAAAAAGTCTGCACCAATTGAAACGATTGTTTTTGCTTTCGAGAAGTCATAATCAGGAATAATTGGCATTCCGAACGTCGCTTCATTCGCTAAACGAATACCCGCATAAGAAACTGCGTCGTACTGAATATGCTCAAAATTTGTTGCTGCTTCGTCTCCACCCGTTACTCGTGCTTTCAAAGCGCCAATTGCAGCTTTCGTTACAGGAGAAATAATGGTATTTGAAACCAATACTACCTTTCCTTTTTTGGAAACGATATCACCTAACTTTGATTTGATAGATGCATCCACTTTGCTCCAATCTGAAACTTCGCTTCCATCAATCGTTGGGTTTTGCAATCGTGCTGAATCGTAAAGAGGTAAAACCGAACCAACGATTTCAGGATTTACATTTCCTTTCGTAAAGCCGAAATCCCTGTTTCCTTTCACAAAAATCGGACGACCCTCTCTCGTTTTCACAAGGATACTTGCATACGACGTACCATCGTAATACGTTGAAGCGTACCATGTTGGCATACCTGGAGTAACATTCTCCGGTTTAATAACATAAGGAATTGCTTTTGTAACAGGCGCTTCACAAGCTGCAACAGTAGCTGCTGCAACACTGAAACCCAAAAACTTTAAGAAATCTCTACGCGCTGTAGACGTTTCTTTCAAGTTTTCGTCTGCCAAAAATTCATCCACTGACATTGACTGAGGAAATTCTTGATCTCTGCTTTGAAGAAACTCTGGTGTTTCATTCAATTCCTCGATACCTTTCCAATATTTTCTTGTCGTTCCCATATATGATTATTTCGACTACTTCTGTTTGTAAATTAATAGTGGCATTTTGCACATTCCCAACCACCAAGTTCTTTCACTGATACTTTACCGTCTTCCAAGTATTTGTTGTATAATGTTTTATCATTATTCAATAAACGTTTGTGGATTTCATCGTAGTATCCGTCTTTTTTACCGTTTAACGGTCCATCGGCAATTCCTTTCTCTTGGTGACATTCGATACACCATCCCATGGTCAATGTTGGTTTTGTCAACACAACGTTTCCTTCGATTTTGTTCAACTCTTCAACGGGAACTACTCGAGCAGTTTCCTTCTGAGTTTTCATATCACCGTGGCACTGTTTACAGTCGATTCCTCCTACCGTTACGTGTTGAGAGTGGTTGAAGTAAACGTGATCAGGTAAAACGTGTACTTTATTCCAAACGATTGGCTTAGATTTCCCTGTATATTGAGAACCATCCCAACCAGCTGCTTCGTACACCGCTTTGATTTTTTCTTGCTGTGCAGCATCACGTCCGTTAATCTGCTTGTGGCAGTTCATACAAACATTCACAGTTGGCAAACTTGCCGATTTCGATTTTGTAACCGAATTGTGGCAATATCTACAATCAATTCCGTTGACCCCAGCGTGAACAGAGTGAGGGAATTCAATTGGCTGAGAAGGCTGATACGCTTCTACTACCCCAATATTACCCAACCCCTGAATTCCAGTGACAAGCAATGTAAGTACCAACACCAGCGAACCGATCCCGACATAAATTTTATTCTTCCATGCCCAAGTTCTAAACTCTTCTGCATAACTCGCGTCTTCCTTCGTGTCAACCCCGTCACGTTCGTTGATTGCAGACTTCAATTGTCTACGAACTCCACCAACCGCTAGGATAATCGTGAAGAAAACAACGCCCATAACAATCCAAATCCACGAAAAATCCGCTTCTTCTTCAGCGCCAGCATCGGTCATCGTTGCTGGACCATCTGTTGGTCCATCACCTCCAGCAGGAGCTTCTACTTGCGTATCAACCCAATCAAAGATCGAGACGATTTGCTCTTCCGTCAAATCTGGGAACGCATTCATCGCAGTTGGTTTCACTTTGGAAACCGCTTCCGCGTATGGATCACTCGCAGCCGCAGCTTGCCAATTATTCACCCACTTTATAATGGAACCCTCTTTCGCTCCACCTGAAGTCCATTTTTCACGGACACCAAAAAGTTTTGGACCTGTTCCATCTTTGTGAGGTTGGTGACATGTGGCGCATTTTGACTTAAAAAGACCTTCACCTTGCGCTTGCGCGTCGAACGTTCCGGCGAATAACAAGAATGCTATCGCACCAAAACACCATTTGTTAAAGCTTCTAAACATCTGATTTATAAATATCTTCATTTAAAATATTGTTTGTCGAGTGGAAAATTAACACTTATTGACGAGGGCAAATTTAGAATAATAGGCCTATTTAATGACAGTTTTATGACAATTTTAAATGCCTTTTTTTTAATTTAAAATGATTCTAAATAACATCGGAGTTTTTGTTCTCTCCTCGCAAAATCCAAAAACGAAAAATGCAACACAATTTTGTTTAAAAAAACACAGATATAAGCCATTCAAAAAAAATTAAACAGAAATTTCATATACATTTGCAACTCAAATTATCAGACATGAAATTTACCACGATACTCATTTTTATTCTTGCATCGGGAACACTTTTTGCACAGCAAGGAAACGTTGAAATCAGCAAAGATCCTCGTATCGAAAACCTCATCAAACAAGAAGGTGCAGTGGTTCCACCTGCAACATCGCCGCAAATTACGGGGTATAGAATCCAACTGTTTTTTGACACCAACAAAGACGCTGTCAATGAAGCGCGATCCAAATTCATCGCATTGTATCCTAAAATAGACACCTACGTAATCTACATGGCTCCTAATTTTTTCCTGAAAGTGGGTGACTTTAGAACGCAATTGGAAGCAGAAAAGGTGAAAGCAACAATCGAATCTCAATTCCCGACATCCAACATCATTAAGGAAAAGATCAATCTTCCGAGAATCGATCAATAAAATCAGTCTACCGCACAAATCTTTGTGGTCAAATTGCGCAACTTAAACGGTTGTTTCGACGAACTTGGATTCAAGATGTAGTATTTAAAGGTATTCTTCTTTTTCAAACGCTTGTAATCGGATAGATTCAATTCCATGGAAACACTCAGTTTGTTCCACGAGTTAACTTTGAATTGAATGGATTCGTAGTCCATTTGCTTCCAGAATAGCACTTCGCCATCGCCATTTTCAAGCGAACATGTAAACCGAGGTAAGTGCGTTGGCTTCTCCACCGATTCGTTCCAATAATCAAATTCAATTTCTACGTCAATCGTCTTCGTTTTTGGATCCAAAGTAATTGCGCTACCGAGGTTTACAAATCCTTGTTTGGTTTCTGCATCTGTAAACTGCTTTTTAGTGAATTCGTATAAAACACGTAGCGCCTTTACACGTCCGTATTTTTGGAAAAGCAGAACGGGCATGATTCGGTTTCCGAAAATCGTGTAATCAGATACCAAATTCGCCTTCTTCCGTTGCGATATCAATTGGCGCCGAACCGACTCGTCTTCGACCGCGCGAATTGATAACCCTTCTGAGACACGGTACAATTTATCATGACATAAAAAGTAATTTGCATGAAAAAGATGTTCCTCTGTCAAGCCATTCGTTCCTAAAATCAACGATCTATTGTTTCGGTAACGAACACCGTAGTCTAATTCTCTGCCCACAAACGGAACTACTTGCGGCAAATCCTCCGAATAGGCAACGCGCAGGTAATTCAAAATCGTTGGAGCAAGATCTAGTTGTGAACTCACGGCGTGAAACGTTTGGGGCTTCACTAGTAAAGGAGAATAAACAAGTAAAGGAATCTTATAGCGTGATAAATCATCGTACAAGCAGAGTTCGGTTCCGTGATCTCCAAAAATAAAAAACACCGTATTTTCATATCCAGGTTGTTTTTTCGCTTGTTGAAAATACGACCGCAGTTGCTCATCAACGTATACGAATGATGCAAATTCACGCGCATGATCTGCTACATAACGATGCGTTGCTGTTGGATTTTTTATCTTGGAAATTGCTCGTTTGACATGCATGATGTATTTTTCTTCGTCTGGAACCACAAATGGATCATGGGTACTAATCGTCAGGAAAACATCCATTCTTGGTTGCTTTGCCAACTTTT
>SSGT01000052.1 GCA_008017065.1 Crocinitomicaceae bacterium | reverse complement strand
TCGTCGCTCATACTTCCAGCTCCAAAAAGAGCAAACGCAACTACAAGTGGACCAATCGTTGTACCCAAACTGTTGATTCCGCCCCCCAAACTCACACGATTTGAGCCAGTCGATTCATCGCCCAATGAAATCATGAACGGATTTGCTGACGTTTGTTGCAACGAAAATCCCAACGCCACGATAAACAATCCCACAAGCATTCCGACAAAAACGCCATAATACAAAGAAACAATCATCGCCCCGGCTCCAAGTGCCGAAAACAACAATCCATAGACGATACTTTTTTTGTAACCCCACTTCGAAACAGGATCTTCTCCGCGCTGAACGCCAACTGCATATAAAACCAACGCACCCATGTAGTATGCAAAATAAAACGCAAAATCAATCAACTGACTTTGAAACTGATCCAGTTTGAAAAAATGTTTACAAAAAGGGATAAAAACACTATTTCCAGCAGCGATAAATCCCCAAAAGAAAAAAACAGTGATAATCGTTGACAGTGCTCCGTAATTCGTTTTTGCTTGTGACATGGTTTTTGATTTGATTTCAAATGTAAATATAAATCGTTAAACTCAACTTCTTGAAGAAATTCGACAGCTCAAACTCCGTAACAGGAAACTAAAATTTGCAATTTTGGACTATCTTTGCAACTTTATTTGTCAAATCATCCTGAAATGAGTTCAAAATATCAAGAGTACAAAGGTTTAAACCTTCCGGAAGTTGCCGAAAAAGTAATGAAAAAATGGGACGAACAATCTATTTTTGACCTTTCCATTACTTCAAGAGAAGGTAAAACTCCATTCGTTTTTTTCGAAGGTCCTCCATCTGCGAATGGATTGCCAGGAATTCACCACGTGATGGCACGCTCGATTAAAGATATTTTTTGCCGTTACAAAACATTGAAAGGATTTCAAGTAAAACGAAAAGCAGGTTGGGACACGCACGGTCTTCCAGTAGAATTAGGCGTCGAAAAAGAATTGGGAATCACCAAAGAAGACATTGGGAAGAAAATCTCTGTGGAAGATTACAACAAAGCATGTCGCGAAGCTGTGATGCGTTACACCGATATTTGGAATAATTTGACCAAACAAATGGGTTATTGGGTAGATATGGAAAATCCATACATCACCTACGAGCCAAAGTATATGGAATCCGTTTGGTGGTTGTTGGGTCAACTCTACAACAAAGATTTGATGTACAAGGGTTACACGATTCAACCCTACTCGCCAAAAGCGGGTACAGGTCTGTCGTCGCACGAGTTGAATCAACCGGGTTGCTACCGCGACGTAAAAGACACCACAGTTGTAGCGCAATTTAAAATGCGTGCAGGTCAAGATACGCCATTCGGAAATTCATTACCCATTCATTTTCTTGCTTGGACCACAACGCCTTGGACATTGTCGTCAAATACCGCGTTAGCTGTTGGACCAAACATCGATTACGTGTTGGTTCAATCGTTTAACCAATATACGTTTGAGCCGATTCATGTAATTTTGGCTAAAAACTTAGTTGGTTATCAATTCTCCAAAGGCTACAATGCCGTTGAAGATCATTCAGAACTAGCAACTTACCAATCAGGTGATAAAACAATTCCTTATTTAATCGCTGGCGAATGCAAAGGAACAGACTTGGTTGGTTTACAATACGAACAATTGTTGCCGTATGCCTTGCCACATGAAAATGCAGAGAAAGCATTTCGTGTAATTCCAGGTGATTTTGTTACAACCGAAGATGGTACTGGAATTGTACACATCGCCCCTACGTTTGGTGCGGATGATGCGAAAGTTGCAGCGGAAGCAGGTGTCCCAGGCATGTTGGTATTGGACGAAACCGGAAAAGCAGTTCCATTGGTTGACTTACAAGGAAAATTTAGACCAGAAATGGGTGAATTTGCTGGAATGTTTGTTAAAAATGAATACTACGATGCAGGTACAGAGCCCGATAAATCAGCGGATGTTCAGATTTCCATCAAACTCAAAACCGAGAACAAAGCATTCAAAGTAGAAAAATACGAGCACAGTTATCCACATTGCTGGAGAACAGATAAACCGATTTTATATTATCCATTGGATTCATGGTTTGTGCGCGCATCAAACGTGAAAGAACGAATGATGGAACTCAATAACACGATCAATTGGAAACCCGAATCAACCGGAACAGGTCGCTTTGGAAAATGGTTAGAAAATGTCAACGATTGGAACCTTTCACGTTCACGTTATTGGGGAATTCCAATTCCAATTTGGGCAACTGAGGAGGGCGATGAACAACTCATTATTTCATCGGTTGAAGAATTGAAAAACGAATGCGATAAAGCTGTGAAAGCGGGCTTTATGACTGAGAATCCGCTGGCTAATTTTATAGTTGGTGACATGTCGGATGCAAACTACGCACAGATTGATTTGCACAAAAATTACGTCGACACAATCACGTTGGTTTCTGCATCTGGAAAACCAATGAAACGCGAAGCCGACTTGATCGATGTATGGTTTGATTCAGGTGCAATGCCTTATGCACAATGGCATTATCCATTTGAAAACAAAGAATTGATCGACGGTCACAAAGGTTTCCCGGGCGATTTTATCGCAGAAGGCGTTGACCAAACGAGAGGATGGTTTTATACCTTGCACGCTATCGCAACCATGGTTTTTGATTCAGTTGCATACAAAAACGTCATTTCTAACGGATTAGTACTCGACAAAAACGGACAAAAAATGTCGAAACGATTAGGAAATACAATTGATCCTTTCCAAACGTTAGACAAATATGGCCCAGATGCGACGCGTTGGTACATGATTACCAATGCGCAACCATGGGACAATTTGAAGTTTGATTTGGATGGAATCACCGAAGTTCAACGCAAGTTTTTCGGCACCTTGTACAATACGTACTCTTTCTTTACATTGTACGCAAACATCGACGGATTCGACTATTCAGAAGCAGAAATTGCGCTAGAAAATCGACCTGAAATTGACCGTTGGATTTTATCAAAATTGAATACACTGATCCAGCAAGTTGATGAATCCTACGAAACATACGAACCAACCAAAGCGGGTCGATTGATCCAAGATTTTGTGAACGATCAATTGTCGAATTGGTACGTACGTTTATGTCGAAGAAGATTCTGGAAATCCGAAGATTCACAAGACAAAATCTCCGCATACCAAACACTTTACACGTGTTTAGAAACAGTAGCCGTTTTAGGTTCGCCAATTGCACCATTTTTCATGGATCAATTATTTTCCGATTTAAATGCAGTTACAAAACGTCACGCCGTAAATTCAGTTCATTTGGCAGATTTTCCAGCAGTGAATACAGCCATGATCAACAACGATTTAGAAGCACAAATGGAGATTGCACAACGCGTGTCATCGTTAGTACTTGGATTACGTAAAAAAGAGCGTTTGAGAGTGCGTCAACCGTTGCAAAAAATCATGGTTCCTGCCTTAAGTGCTGATTTTGCCAAAAACATTCAACACATTTCCGAATTGATCCTATCAGAAGTAAATGTAAAAGAATTGGAATTATTGGAAGAGGGCAATGGCATGTTGGTAAAAAGCATCAAACCAAACTTCAAAACCATTGGACCAAAATACGGCAAACAAATGAAGTCGATTGCAACAATCGTTGCTGGATTTACACAAGATGATATTGCTTCGATTGAAAGTACAAATACTTGGAGCGGAGAAGTTGACGGAACACCAATCAAGTTGGACGGAAGTGATTTTGAAATCATTGCACAAGACATTCCAGGATGGTTGGTAAGTAGTGAAAACGGAATTACCGTTGCATTGGACATCACATTGACAGAAGAATTACGTCAGGAAGGAATTGCTCGTGAATTGATTAATCGCGTTCAAAACTTGCGTAAAGACAGCGGTTTAGAAGTAACTGACAAAATTAATTTATTCGTTGAATGTTCCGCAGAGATGCAGCATGCAATTCAAGTAAATCAATCCTATGTGTGCAACGAAGTTTTGGCAAACACCATCCAATTTAAACAACTCGAAAACGACGCGCAAGTCATCGATTTAGTAGAAGAAGGCGATTCTAAAATTGCGCTTAATAAAGCATAAAATCACACAACCAATTCACGCGGAGCAATGTCAAATTTTGCTCCGCATTTTTTTTATTTCCGCTTTGCGCTTTTTCTCCACCAGCCGTTTTTCCCTCACCGCTTTAGGCACTGCAGTAGGTTTACGCTTCTTGGTAACCAAAAAACACGAATCAATCAACTCGCGGAATTTCTCAATCGTTCTTTTTTTGTTTCCAAACTGACTTCGACCTTCCTGACAAACCACCTGCAAAATGCCGTCCGTATTGATTCGACTTTCCAATTTCGATTTAATCCGTGACTTTTGATCTTCCGTTAAAACCTTTGAATTTAGCACATCAAAGTTCAATTCCACTTTCGATGAAACCTTATTTACGTGCTGCCCACCACTTCCGCCGCTTCGGCTTGTTTTAAATGAAATCTCAGCAATTAAGTGAGAGAAAATAGGTTTCATAATTCGGAATTTGAAAGTCTAAAACTACAAAAAAAGCGACATGCGTCAAATTAAAAAACAATTAACCCTCATTTCAATTGAAAAATTCCTAAAATTAACCCTCATTTTGTGGAAAATTTGATAAAAAATAACTATCATTGTGGAAAATTTGAACGATGTTTTATAGAAATATCATCCAACAGCTTGAACAATGGAGATTAAAATCAAATCGAAAGCCATTGATCATCCGCGGAGCGAGACAAGTAGGAAAAACAACCGCTGTACATGAATTTGCGAAACAATTCAGCCAATATATCTATGTCAATCTAGAACAACAAAAGTACAAACACATATTTGAGAACTACACCGATATTCATAAAATAGCAGAACAACTCTTTTTCGTAAACGATCAAGAACTTCGGCTCAAACACGACACATTGCTATTTATCGACGAAATACAAGAAGTGCCCACAGCAATCAACTTTTTGAGGTATTTCAAAGAAGAAATACCCGAATTACCCGTAATCGCAGCAGGAAGTATGCTTGAAACGTTATTGGGTAAAAACATCGTTTTCCCCGTGGGAAGAGTCGAATATTTTCAACTGCGTCCCGTTTCTTTTGAAGAATTCTTAGGCGCAATCGGAGAAACAAGAGCCTTAGCAGAACTACGTCATGTTCCACTGAATTACTTTGCACACAGCAAACTGCTCGAGCTGTTTCATACATACGCACTAATAGGCGGGATGCCGGAAATAGTCGAAGAATACGCAAAACACCGTGATATAACTTCACTGAAACCAATTTACAACTCGTTGATCAATTCCTATTTGGAAGATGCAGAAAAATATGCAAAAAACGCAACACAACTTCAACTCATTCGGTTTACCATTAAACAAGTAATTTTGCATGCAGGAAAACGCATTACCTTCCAAGGATTCGGAAATTCGAATTATAAATCCAAGGAAATAGGTGAGGTACTACGCACACTGGAAAAAACACATTTGCTCCACTTGATATATCCAACTACTGGCTATTCCCTGCCGCTGATAGAAGATTTTAAGAAAGCACCTCGTTTGCAATTTCTAGATTCAGGGTTGGTTAATTTCCAAGCTGGTATACAGAAAGAAATAATTGGGACCGATGACTTAAACAAGGTATACCAAGGAACGTTGATCGAACACCTTGTTGGACAAGAACTACTTGCCAACCAAAATCTACCGTTGGATAAATTGCACTACTGGGTGCGAGAAAAAAACAGCTCACAAGCCGAATTAGACTATGTACTGCAATTTCACAACAAAGTTGTACCAATCGAAGTAAAATCCGGAGCAGCAGGAAAAATAAAATCCCTTCAGCAGTACATCAATCAAGCACCCATCGATTATGGGATCCGATTTTATGCTGGAGAATTACAAATCAATACACTAAAAACCAACGAAGGCAAAACATTTCACTTACTAAATCTGCCCTACTTTCTCGCTAGTCAAACCGAAAAATACATTGAATGGTTTGTTGACAATCGACCAAAATCAACAAGCCATTTTATTGTAAATGAACCAACTATTGCGTACGAAAAGCCAACTAATAAAAACGTTGAAATTAAAAAATTAAATGAAATAAATGACAAACACCAACGTATTTTAAAATTGATTTTAGGTTCTCCAAAAAAAGGCAAAGAAATCATCGAAGAACACCTTGGGTTGACCTACCAATCGCGCAATAAAAAACTATTGATCAAGCCACTTCTCGACTTGGAATTAATTGAATGGACGATTCCCGAAAACCCAAAAAGTAAACAACAAGCGTATCGCATTACGCAAAAAGGAAAAGATGCAATTAAAAATTAAATTCTATCGGACATGTAACCGTCATCGACTCCAGTAAAACAGGATGAAAAAAGGTCAATTGTTCAGCATGTAGATACAAGCGATTTCCTTTCTTTCCATACAAATCATCTCCCACAATCGGTGCATTCAATCCTCGATTGTGGGCAGCATGCACACGCAATTGATGCGTACGTCCGGTAATCGGATAAAAATGTACCAACGTTTTTCCCGCTCGGCTTTCGATCTTTTCAAAACGCGTAACTGCTGCTTTACCAAAATCGTAGCAAACAACTTGTTTCGGTCGATCATCGATATCCAAACGAAGGGGCAACTGAATTTCGCCTTTATCTTGTTCAATTTCACCATCCAATAAAGCCACATATCGCTTTTGAATGGTTTTTTGAATAAATTGACGCTGCAACTTTTTATGCACCGCTTGTGTTTTTGCCATCAATAACAAACCAGAAGTGGACATGTCCAAGCGATGTACCAACAACGGTCCAGTTGCATCAGGGAAAAGCAATTTCAACCTCGTAAGTACTGAATCGGTCAATGTTTTTCCCGGGACCGATAAAAAATCAGCCGGCTTGTTGATCAATGCCACATGCGCATCCTCATACACCAACTCCAATGCATCCACGTTTGCTTGGGTTTCCAGCGGATTAGGCTCCATCGGAATACCTGAAAGCATGTGATTTAAAATTGGCTCACATTTTCCTTTGCAAGCAGCATAAAATTGCCGGTGCGTACGAATTTCAGATTCAGGCGATTTTCCCCACCAAAATTCCGCCATACAAAGCGGTTTCAAATCGTGTTGAAACGCAAATTGAAACAACTTCGGAGCAGCACATTCACCGGCACCAGCAGGAGGTTGGACACCCACCGATGAAAACAAATCGATTAAATTTTTAGTTTCTTTATGTTGATTAAAAAACGTATAATTTTCAAATATTCGTTGCTGCAATTGCGCCGAAAAATCGGCACGCTTCCGTTTCAAGCTTGCAATTGGCGCATCAAAAATTTGCGCTTTCGAAATTTGTAGTTCGTTAAAAGCACGTTGCATCTGTTTCAACTTCCAATGTTGAGACGCACTTTCTTTATCTAATGAACTAGAAAACTCCCTAAATTCTTCGTCAGATAAAACCAACTTTTTTGCCTCTCTTGCTTCTTTCCGAAGTACTTTCGCATGTTTCATTTCCGCCCGAAAATCAGAAATAACTTGTGTAGATGCAGCAATTCGTGTGTTGAGTTCATCCTCTCTAAATTTATACTCGGGATCATTTTCCAACGAAAAAATTCGTTGATTCATTTCATTCAAAAACTCTTCTCCTTTTTTGTAAAATCCATTTCGATCCAAGGTATCAAAAACGGGTGGAACAAAACCAATGACTGAGTTGCTATTCCCTAACTTACCAGAAAATGCCGACAAATAGCCCAAGTTTCCCTGTTGATCTTCAACAACCAAAACACCAAACATTTTTCCAATAGATTCAACACCTTCAACAAGACGCTCGTTGTCCAAACCAAACGTATGATTCAAATCCGTTGCTTTCGTCAACCACTGTTGTAATTCTGATGCGGCAATTTTTGCCAAAGGATGCGGCGAATAAAAATGAGGATATGCAAAAACCGTTGGCAACTCAATTCCTTCTATGTCTGACAAAAACGGATGAAAACAATCAGAATACATGAATAAAATAACGATTTAAAAAGTAAAAAAAGACGAAATAGACAGCAAAGCAAGTATACAAACAAATCGATTCGTTTGCTTCGTGCCTGTGGATATAACCAAATCAAAGATACTGAATTCGAGCAACCAAATACAAATTCTCGGAACAGGGCGATATTTCCATCAAGAATCAAAATAGTTTTTGATAATTACTGTATCTACTAAGTATCTCAATGAAAATCTCTTCCTTTGGGTAGTACTTTTTTTACAGTCCCTTTTTTACGACTCGAACTAATCTCACTTTTCGTCGAGGTTGGAATTCTGCCGAAAAATCCTGTCATATTCGTGCAACGCTGAACTATTACATGAATTACTTCGCCTTCGACCGGTACATTTCCTACTTCCGTTTCTTTGATTGCACAATCACTCCAAAGATCGCCAAATGACAATCCGGTGGAAATCTGAAACAGCAACAGACCTTTCACGCGCTGAAGCATACCATTTTCGAATTTGTGGCCAATCAATCGAAGCACACCCGATTCCGTCGAATAATTAGAAACTGGGCTGGGAAGTCGCTTTAGAGAATAGAGCCTAAAATGCAAAAAAGTCAACTCATAACCCGCTGAATTTGAATCTACGATATATCGTAGGTCAAGTATTAACTTTGTTGTGGATGGTGCTGCACTACCTACACTACCAAGACAATGACAATCTTAAATGCTTCTTAGAAATTTTTGAATACTCCTCAGTAATACAGTCGTACTCACTTAAGGAAAATTTGTATGGTAATAATCCAAGTTTTTCTAATTTTATTTTATTTTTTTTCACTATTATCAATGGTGTTGAATATAACACATTGCAATCAGGGTATTCCGCATTGTCGAGGTTATAGTAAAGCGAACGTAAAACTTTATCTTTAGGATCTACTACTATCAGCACAAGGAACTGGTTAAGTTCTTTTTTTCTTTCTGGTCCAGCTAGTAAAATTGAATCAGAAATAATAAATCTTAAAACGGTATTTGTCCCTGAAGAGACATTAAGCGTGAATCTTAACAGAGTATCTTTTGGGCTTCTTAAATCCTTTGCTGTAATCTTTTCAATCAAAAAATCTGATTGCTTATCCATTGATAACAATCTTATTTCTTGTGCATTAAATTGGTTAAGATAAAAAAGCAACCCCAATATTATAATATTATTTTTCATTTCTAATTAATTTTTGGTGACGCTCTTCTAACTGCTACTTTTATATATGTTTTGACTTTGCCCTTATAGATGTTTTCTCCATAGCGTGTTTGATTCACTTTACCATTACTGTGAACTCCTGATGTAACGAAACTTCCATCAGCAAAAATATGTGTAACAACCTCTCGATGTCCTGTTGCACCATTATAATTGGCTGAACCAGCAATAATATCACCTAATCTTGGTGCGTCAGAAACCATGATCAATTCTGCGTTTGTATATATCATTTTCGCATTCGATGTATATACTTGTGCTTGTGGGGGCCATTTGTCATTAGGTAATTCATCCATTACATCTACAGTAACCATAACGTCATACACCAATTGATTACATTTATTTTTCCCCTTACCAAAATTGCCTTTTTTCTTTTCTTTGTCGTAAATATCGCTATTAATCAATTTACGAGTTTCCAATGCGACACTATATCCTAATGTGCCTAGCCCCATTCTTTCAAAGAGAGTATTGAATTTAGTCCAATCTGTTACTTGATCTTCCTTTTCAGTAAAAGATTTCTTCAGTTCATTTAAATCCTGTTGAGCAATGTCCACTTCCCTATAATTTGATGGATCGTTTATGATTTCAAATTTATCCGAACCAATGATTTTAAATTTTGTTGTATCCCCATACTCATCAGCTTTAATAATAGGATTATTATCCATCGAACAATATGGGCTTTGCCAAGGCATTAAACTTGCTTTTGGGTCAATGCTTAGCCATCTACCAAGACGAGGGTCTAGCTGTCTGAAGTGAGTAGTATAGCTATTTCCCTCCCCTTTTACCTCGTCATTACTCTCGGAGCATTGATAACCATAACGATACCCCCCATTCACCACAAAATTCCTTCCATCCAACGTAACACCAAACGGCGAATAATCCTGCGCTACGCGAATATCCGCACGCATTTCAGAGATCACATTGCTGGATGGGAAAATAACGT
>SSGT01000078.1 GCA_008017065.1 Crocinitomicaceae bacterium | reverse complement strand
GCGTAAATTGTTGCACACAAATCGTAAAGTTGGTCGTTGCGGGTACGGCTGAATACCAATCAAAAACGCGGATGTAATAGGTCTGTCCAATCACCAGTGCGTTAGCGGTAACGGCTTCGATACCATCAGCCAGAGTTCCGTCGGTACATGAAATTGACGTCAACCCACCACAAGCTCCTGAAAAGACTTCAACGACAGCATCGAAATTCGTGGAGCCGTCGACAGTGATTGTTGCTCCCGTTGATGTTGCCGTAAACTTATACCAAACATCGTCATTCGCAGTTCCATCTCCACAAGCCGCTTGTGATTGGGTTGCATACGCAACGTTTCCAGTGATGGGTGTACAAGTTGCGCCTTGCGTAAGATTGATTGCCCCTGCGCAATTGTCGTTTGCTGGAGGAGTTGAAAGCGAAGTGTACGTATAACTATCAATACCGATGTAATCTGAATTAACGCCGTTGCCTCCACCGTCGGTCACGAAATACCGAAAAGCCACTCGACCAGCCGTTGGACCCGTCAAACCACTGATAGTTGCAGTATATTGGGTCCACGCCCCGGGATATCCAGTTGTTGATAACGTAGGATTGACGGAAAGTAGCAAAGTCGTAAAATCCCCAACCGTCGCTGAACTTGTTCCAACGTTCAAACCCGATCCAGTGGTACTGAGACGTACTTCCAGTCGGTCAGGAAATGAAGTTGGATTAGCCGATACACGTGTGTAAAACGAAATTACATCTCCGTTTGAAAATGTGCGAGATGGGGTAAATAACCAATTACTGATTGTTGCGCCAACAGTGCTATTGGTACTTTGATATCCAACCGCAACATACGATCCTGTTGCACCTGCTTGCGCTGGAAAGTTGGTTGGATTTCCGAAACCCCAATTCTGAGCAAGTGTAGTACTTGCAATCGTGTCGCTGTTATTTCGAATATACCAATCTGTCAATGTGGAGGTTGACTCAAATCCTTCAGTAAATGATTGTGCGACAACTTGCGTCGTTGAAAATGACCCGCCAAGTACAAGAAGCATCAGCGATAGTCTTGAAACTATTCTTTTTTGAAACATAATAAGGCGATTAGTGGTTTGTAGTAGGAGTTCCTTCTTTCCGCGAAGCAACCAATTTCACTGGTGAAATTGTACTCAACGGTTTTGTGTTTTCTGAATTTGCAACTTCTTGCTTCGGTTTTTCCGCCTTCACGGTTGCCACTTCAGGGGATGTTTTGGATGATTTTACTTCAACGGAATTGGTTTGTGTTTGACCAAAAAGTGAATTGCACCCTAGCAAAGCAAACACAGCGATGATTCGTGTTTTTTTCATAATAAATTAGTAATAGTTTACACAAACATAATCCAAAAACAATCGCCTTCGCCATCTGAACGTGATTTTAACAATTCAAATGAAAATTGGCTTGGATCGAATTACAATTTTAGTGCAACAAGCCGTTTTCGATTGCTGTATTTTTCAATAAATCGACAACAAATGACTTGAAGGCATGCGCTTTCCGTCAAAAAATGAAAGGAGATCCCGTTCCAGACGATTGAAAACGAAATTTAATTTTAATTTTACAGCTACATTCAATATTACCAGCGAAAAAAAGAAACGATGGATTATTTTTTCAAACACCTTTGGGATGCATTTCATTTGCCACTTGAAAATCCTGTTTTGATTTTTTCTCTGATTCTATTCATTATTCTACTTTCTCCCATCGTTTTGCGAAAAATGAGAATTCCAGCAATTATTGGTCTCATTATTTCAGGTGTAATTATCGGTCCGAAAGGATTCAATTTGATTGGTGAAAAATTACTGGAATCCTCCGGATCCGTCAAATTGTTTTCAACGATCGGTCTGCTTTATATCATGTTTATGGCAGGATTAGAACTAGACATGAACGAATTTAAGAAATACCGGAACAAAAGTTTCACCTTTGGATTTCTAACGTTTATTATCCCCATTGCGCTCGGTTTTCCAATTTGCTACTATGGTCTAAAATTAAACTTAACCGCAAGTATCTTGACGGCTTCCATGTTTGCTACACATACCTTGGTTGCTTACCCAATAGCAAGTAAACTCGGAATTACAAAAAAGCCAGCCGTTGCAATCACAATCGGAGGTACTATTTTAACGGATACCGCCGTGCTGATCATTTTAGCTGTTATTTCAAGCTCTGCCAAAGGGCAACTCAACATCGATTTTTGGGTTCGATTAATCACTTCGCTGACCATCTTTACACTGATCATGTTTCTGATCATTCCCCGCATCGCACGCTGGTTTTTTAGCAAATTGGAAAGCGAAAAAACGTCACACTATATTTTTGTATTATCCATCATCTTTTTTGCAGCCTTCTTGGCAGAAATGGCGGGTGTTGAACACATCATTGGTGCATTCGTTGCCGGGTTGGTGTTGAATCGACTGATTCCTCATTCGTCGGTTTTGATGAATCGAATCGATTTTATCGGCAATGCGCTCTTCATTCCTTTTTTCTTGATTTCTGTCGGAATGGTGGTAGATGTGCGTGTTCTCTTTGACGGATATTGGGCATTGATCACCGCAGCCGTGCTAACAAGCTTCGCTATTTTTTCAAAATGGTTTGCTGCATTGATTACGCAAATTATATTTAAAATGACTGCTGCTGAACGGCAGGTGATCTTTGGATTGAGTACAGCACATGCAGCGGCAACACTTGCCATCATCATTGTTGGTTACAATACAATTACAGGACTAACACCGACAGGTGAACCAATCCGTTTGCTCAACGAAAACATTCTAAATGGTACTGTCATTTTGATTTTAGTGACCTGCATGACTGCTTCATTTGTGACTGAAAATGCGGGAAGACGTTTGTTGTTAGAGCAAGCGGATGACGAAGATTTATTAGCGGCACCACAGCTCCGATCCCAACATTTGTTAGTTGCTTTGAATGAACTCAAGGGCAACGAAAAATTGCTGGATTTATCCATCCTGATTACCGACAAAAACGTGATCAATCCGATTTCAGTAGTAAGCGTTTTGGCCGACGATGAAGAAGCTGAAAAACGGATTCATCGTTCGAGAAACCACATGAACGAGATCATCAAACATTATTCAAGCGGTGAAACCAAAGTCAACACAATCGCAACAATCGACCACAACCTTTCGAGCGGAATAGCGCGTACATCAAAAGAATTGGCAGCAGATATTGTACTCATAAATGACAGTGACAAAATGAATTTGCTGATGCGTATTGTAGGTGACGACCGCGAGCATTTACTAGATGTTTGTGATAAAACAGTATTTTTCTGTCAGCTCGATATGCCTTTTATTTCCAAGCGAAAAATATTGACTATTTGCCCCGAATTTGCTGAACTCGAAAACAGTTTCACCAACTGGCTTGAGCGTATTTTTCGACTTTCCAAGGAGCTCAAATTGCCTTTAGAAATTTTTGCAGGAGACCAAACCTTTGAAAAAATTCAACTGTATGCCGATCTACGAAAATTCAATCTAGAAATTGTACACCATACAATTACCGAGCCCGATGATTTCTTCTTGCTCAACCTAAAAATTGAAACCACGGACTTACTCGTTTTCTGTAGCGCACGACAAGGAGCAATTTCATACACGTCGGGGATCGATGCATTTCGATCGAAACTTGAAAAAGCATATCCTACCAACGACCGTATTTTGATTTATCCATCCCAAGTGATTGCCGACAACATTTACAGTACGTATGAAGATATTTCATCCACTGCAATTTCTAAAGGTGTGGAAACCATTCAAAAAATTGGCAAAGAAGTCGGGAACATTTTCAAGAAATAAGCGAACATTAATTTTTCACGGCAACCAAAATCCGAACAGTTTGTCTCGTTTTTTGCTCCAAAATCAATTCCTTGCCTTTTGTAACACGTTCGATTGTTGCTTGGTCGTAGTGACGAATCGTGATTAGTTCCAACGATTCGTTGAATCTAATTTGATATTTCTCCTGAAAAAGCTCCAAGACCCGTTGGATATTGACTTTTTGTTGATCCACTACAAATGAAAAACTAAGGGCAGAGTTTTGCATCAAGTTGATTTTAACGTTTGCTTGTGCTAAAATTTCAAACACCTCACTCAAATTTTCTTCCACAATAAACGAAAAATCTTTCGGAGTGATTGAAAACAACACCTGATTCAATTTAAAAATGAACGACGGAACCAGATGATCGTAGTCCATCGACGCTTGAATTACTGTTCCAGCCGCATGCGGATCAATAAACGACTTGACATACAAGGGAATATTTTTATTTTGAAGCGGTTTGATCGTCTTGGGGTGAATGACAGATGCACCATAATACGACAATTCGATTGCCTCTTTGAACGAAATTTGATCGAGTTTGATGGTATCGTCAAACCATTTTGGATCCGCATTTAACATCCCTGGCACATCTTTCCAAATCGTTACACTCTCCGCATCCAAACAATAGGCTAAAATTCCAGCCGTATAATCAGACCCCTCGCGACCCAACGTCGTTGTAAATCCCTCAGACGTATGCCCTAAAAAACCTTGCGTAATGACACAATCAGCCGAATCAAGCAAGGGCACAACACGTTCGCTAATGGCTTGTTGTGTTTTTGTCCAATCCACATTTGCGTCGCGGTATTGATTGTTGGTACGAATCAATTTCCGAGCGTCAGCCCAAACGGCTTGATGTCCGTCTTGCTTTAAAAATGCAGTTACAATCAACGTACTCAAAACTTCGCCGAGAGAAACAATTTGATCGTATTCAAAATCATAATTTTCCCCGATCGGTTCCTTAATTCTAGCCAACAAACGATCGAAAACGTCCTTCACTTCGGTGAAAATTGGTTCCGCTGATGTATCAAAAAGTCCATTCAAAATGGATTCGTGATACGCGTGACAGTCGGCAACAAGTTGGTAAAAAAGCGATTCATTTTTAGCCCACAACGCATCTACGATCTCTTCCAACCCGTTGGTTGTTTTTCCCATAGCGGAGACAACGACGACCCGCTTATCCGTTGGGAAAAGCGCTAAAATTTTAGAGACATTTTTTACAGCATCTGCACTTTTCACAGAGGCACCACCAAATTTGAAAACAAGCATGTTTTGACTTTTTTTCACAAAGTTAAATTTATTTTAAATATTTGTTAGAAATTTACACCTATCTCTAAAGCCAAAAATCCAACTCTCCATTTTAACGACTACATTCGCAACGTAAACGGAAGTTTATATTCAGCAAAGAAGGAAAAATTCAAAAATAGTTGAAATAGAAATACCGCCCTAAAAATGACGAACAATAATTTACAGATCGAACACGCATTTGATTCAGCTGATTTTGTCTTAAAAACGCAGCAGCAAATCGCAAAAGATTTTCGGCAACACGGATATCACTTTGAAATCGATTTTGAGATCGTTGCGTTTGAAATCGACGTTCTCAAAAAAACAGTACACAACAAGTTGGCAGAAATCATCGAAAAGGCACCGTCCAAATGGCTTCCGCTGATGTACTCGATCGACATTTCGGAACAAAAGTACGTCCAATTTTTCTCCGCAACAACGCCTGATTGGTTGACTGAATTTACGGATATCTTGATCAAACGCGAAGCCCAAAAAGTGTTTTTCAGACAAAACTTGAAATAATGTTCCCAAAAAAACAAAAGAAACGTTTTTTTCACAAATAAAAGCATGAAAATAAGTGTTGAAAAATATAAAAATCTTAATTTCGCAACTCCATTAATGCGCACATAAAACATGGATAAAGTAACGTACGTTGGGAATGCAGATGTAACTGCAATCGACTATTTGTATAAATCATATCAAAACGATCCACAAAGCGTGGATTTAGGTTGGCAAAAATTCTTCGAAGGATTTGATTTTGCTCGAACAAATTTTGAAGACAACGGTGAAATCCCTGAGAATTTCGCTAAAGAATTCAAAGTGATTAACCTCATCAACGGTTACCGTACACGCGGTCACTTGTTCACCAAAACAAATCCAGTCAGAGATCGTAGAAAATATACGCCTACGTTGGAGATTTCAAATTTCGGGTTGGAAGAATCAGATTTAAATACTGTTTTTCAATCTGGAAATGAAATTGGAATTGGAGCAGCAACGTTGAAGGAAATCATAGCGCATCTTGAAAATAGCTATTGCCAAACCGTTGGAGTTGAATTTGCTTACATGCGCGATCCAGAACGAATCAATTGGGTAAAAAGCCGTATTGAAGCAAAAAACAAGACGGGATATGACGCGGAGCGTAAAATCGAAATTTTCAAAAAATTAAATCAAGCAGCTAGCTTTGAAGCATTTTTAGGGAAAAAATATGTCGGTCAAAAACGTTTTTCCATTGAAGGTGGAGAATCGCTAATTCCTGCGTTGGACACCATGGTACAGAAAGGTGCTGAGCTGGGAATAGAATACTTTGTAATGGGTATGGCGCACCGTGGTCGTCTGAACACGTTGACAAATATTTTCGAAAAAAGACCCCAAGATATTTTTTCTGAATTCGAAGGAAAAGAATTTGATTTTACCGAAGATTTTGACGGAGACGTAAAATACCATCAAGGGTACACAACTGAAATCGTTGCAAAAAACGGAAACAAAGTTGGTTTGACCTTATCTCCCAACCCTTCGCACTTAGAAGCTGTTGATCCAGTTGTGCAAGGAATTGCAAGAGCCAAAATCGACCTAACGTTTAAGGACGAGAAAAAAATGTGTACCGTAATGATTCACGGAGATGCAGCAATTTCTGGTCAAGGGATCGTTTACGAAATCATTCAGATGGCACAATTGGATGGATACCGTGCCGGTGGAACGATTCACATTGTTGTGAACAACCAAGTTGGATTTACAACCAACTATTTGGATGGCCGTTCTTCTACGTATTCAACAGACGTCGCAAAAACAACGCTTTGCCCTGTTTTCCATGTCAATGGAGACGATGTTGAAGCCGTTACAAAAACGATGGAATTGGCAATTGAATACCGCCAAACGTTCAATCGTGATGTTTTCATCGACTTGTTATGCTACCGTAAATTTGGTCACAATGAAGGAGATGAACCAAAATTCACACAACCAAGTCTCTACAATTTAATTGCAAAACATCCAAATCCAAAAGACGTTTACTTCAAACAATTGGAAGCGGAAGGCATCATGAATGCAGACAAAGCAAAAGAAATCGAGGAGCAATACAACTCATTCCTTGAAAACGAACATGCAATCTCCCGTCAAAACGAGAAAGCAATTGTTTGGGATTTCTTGAAGAAAGCGTGGGAAGGCTACCGCCACAGCACGTCGGAAGACTTTGAAAAATCAATCGATACAGGTGTTGATAAAGCAACTCTATTGGAATTGGGAACGAAATTGGCAACACTTCCAGCAGGTAAAAAATACTTCCGAAAAATTTCAAAAATTTTCGAAGACCGATTAAACGCCATCCAAAGCAATAAATTAGACTGGGGTTCTGCCGAAATGTTGGCTTACGCAACGTTGTTGGCCGAAGGTCATCCAGTTCGTATTTCCGGTCAAGATGTTGAACGTGGTACATTCTCCCACCGACACGCGGTTGTGAAAACAGAAGACACCGAAGAAGAAGTTGTAACATTGAATGAATTAACTCCCAGCCAAGCTCCGTTTTCCATTTACAATTCGCTTTTGTCCGAATACGCTGTGTTGGGGTATGAATATGGATATTCCTTAGCTACACCAAACGGACTTACGATCTGGGAAGCACAATTCGGAGATTTCTTCAACGGTGCACAAATTATGATCGACCAGTTTATCACCGCAGGGGAAGACAAATGGTCGACGCAAAGTGGACTTGTCATGCTGTTGCCACACGGTTACGAAGGACAAGGCGCAGAGCACTCTAGTGGCCGAATGGAACGATTTTTACAACAATGTGCTGATGACAATATTCAAGTGGTGAATACCTCCACACCAGCGAATCATTTTCATTTGTTGAGAAGACAATTGAAACGTGAATTCCGCAAACCGTTGGTTGTTTTTTCGCCAAAAATGTTGTTGCGCTATCCATCAGCAGTTTCATCGTTGGATGAAATGGCGACAGGTGGATTCAAAGAAATTATCGACGATCCAAACGCAAACAAATCCACAGTAGATACACTTGTTTTCTGCTCCGGAAAATTCTATTACGAAGCTTCTGAAAAAGCAGCTGAAATGGGCGTTGACAATATGGCATTTGTGCGGATCGAACAATTGTATCCATTGCCTAAAAAACAAATCACTGAACTGATCGCAAGTTACCCAGCAGCCAAAAACTTGGTTTGGGCGCAAGAAGAACCTGAAAACATGGGTGCATGGAAATACATGGCTATGGAATTAAGAAATCTTGATTTGAAAGGTGTATACAGAAAAGCATCGGCGGCAGCGGCAGAAGGTTCATCGTCACTGCACAAAAAACGATTAAAACGTTTATTTGAAGATTTATTTCAATTCGCAAACGTTACGGCAAAATAATACAAAAACGCATTAAACATAAAGATCATGTCAGTATTAGAAATGAAAGTACCAAGCCCAGGAGAATCAATTTCAGAGGTAGAAATCGCTTCTTGGTTGGTTTCAGATGGTGATTATGTAGAAAAAGACCAAGCAATCGCTGAAGTAGATTCAGATAAAGCTACACTTGAATTACCCGCAGAGCAAAGTGGAATCATCACCTTGAAAGCGGAAGAGGGAGAGGTTGTAAAAGTGGGGCAAGTTGTTTGCTTGATTGATACTTCCGCAGCTCGTCCTGCTGGAACAGTTGCACCGGCTGCAGAAGCGCCGAAAGCAGTTGAAGCAGTTGCTGAAAAAGTAGCTCCCGCGATTGAATCAAAAGCAGTACCAAGTCCAAATCCAGTCAACGAAAAAACGTCGTACGCATCTGGCACTCCATCACCTGCAGCTTCCAAAATCTTAGCAGAAAGCGGTATTTCAGCTGCTAAAATCAACGGGACAGGTAAGGAAGGTAGAATCACAAAACAAGATGTCATTTCCGCTATGTCGGCCGGTATATCAGCTGACGCTGTACAAGGTTGGGGAGGAACGAGAGATACCAACCGCGAAAAGATGTCGATGTTGCGTCGTAAAATCGCAGAACGTTTGGTTTCTGTGAAAAACGATACCGCGATGTTGACTACTTTCAACGAATTGGACATGAAGCCAATCATGGATCTGAGAGCTAAATACAAGGATTCATTTGCAAAATCGCATGATGTGAATCTTGGATTTATGTCTTTTTTCACGAAGGCGGTTACCGAAGCATTGAATTTATTTCCTGCGGTAAACGCGCAAATTGAGGGCAACGAAGTCATTTACCACAACTACGCAGATATCGGAATTGCAGTTTCATCACCGAAAGGATTGATGGTTCCGGTTGTTCGCAATGCAGAACAAATGACATTGGCTGAAATCGAAAAAGAGATTAAACGCCTCGCGATCAAAGCAAGAGATGGAAAAATCACACCAGACGATATGACTGGAGGTACATTTACAATCACCAACGGAGGAGTTTTTGGTTCAATGATGTCCACCCCAATTATCAACCCGCCGCAATCTGCAATTTTAGGGATGCACAATATCGTTGATCGACCTGTAGCGATAAATGGCAAGGTTGAAATTCGTCCGATGATGTATTTAGCGCTTTCGTATGATCACCGAATCATTGATGGAAAAGAATCCGTAGGCTTCTTAGTGAAAGTGAAAGAAATGTTAGAAAATCCGGAACGCATGATTTTTGGAGGAAAAGATCCATTGCAAGTTTTACTTGGATTGTAATACAATCAACTTAGAATATTAAACCCCGTTTCGATTTTTGAAACGGGGTTTTTGATTTTTTAGCTAAATTGAAACCTTATCGCCGACGACTCGTAGGACGAGGACAAACAAAAATAAACACGTGAAAAAGAAATTAATAAATCTTGTTGCTTTGACTCTGGTTCTTAATGCAACAACAACAATTGCACAAGAATCGTATAATCGGTTTTCAATTGATTTAGGAGGAGGAATTACAAAGCCCTACCGACAACAAGGACTCGCGACAGGAATCTATTACCCGAATATCAATCTTGGATTGCGCTATATGTCGAACACCAAATTTGGATTTAAGATTGGCGGACAATACAATCAATTTAAAAGCGCATCTGGTGTATCAGTAGCCAAAGAATTTGATTCGCGATTGATGGCGTTCAACGTTGAAGGTGTTATCAACATGGGAAGAGCACTCCAATTTGAAGAGTGGGCAAAACGATTGACCATTTTGGTTCACGCGGGACCTGGATACACACTTCTGAATTCGAACATCGACAAAAGTATCAAAGACCAAGCGCTGAACTTAAATATGGGGATTACAGGGATGATTCGTTTATCCGATCGCATCTCAATCAATGCCGACATGTCGAACATGATTCATATCATGCAAAGCAAAGCGTTGGATGCGAAATCACCGATTACTTCCAGTGGATTTGATGGCGGATTTATGAGTTTCTCAGTAGGTGTATCCGTTTACCTTGGAAAAAACAAAACGCATGCAGATTGGCACGTACCCGTGAATCCGTTGAAAAGACAATTAGACTCGTTGGCGCTGGTTGTGAAAGCAAACGAAGAAAAAGTAGACAGCTTATCGGGGAAACTCACCGGAGTTGAAGAAAAAATCAACACACTAGAAACAAGTTTAGAAACGATTCAAAAAGATTTGCAAGACGACGATAAAGATGGAGTAGCCAACAAATTCGATCTTGAACCAAATTCAAAAGAAGGTGTTCGCGTTGACACGAAAGGACAAGAGATCAAAGACAATGTTCCCTATTCCGGTCAAGATTTGGACAACGAACGAGGTTTGTTTTTTACCGTACAATTAGGTGTTTTTGCCAAAGAAGTATCCAAAGACAAATTCAGCAACTTAGCGCCTGTAAAAACCAAAACAATGCCAGACATGACCGTACGTTTCTTTTCGGGAGTATTTCATTCAGATGCTGAAGCGAAAGCGAAACTACAAGATGCAAAAAATGCTGGTATCACAGATGCATTCATCACGGCATACTACAAAGGTGAACGAATCACAATCAAAGAGGCGAAACGCATTTTGGCCGAACAAGGACCAAGCGTATTGTCACCAAGATAATAGACAAACGACATAAAAAAAGCCCGATGAAATTAAAAACATCGGGCTTTTTAGTTTCTATTCGTTTGTTTGAATTATACCACAACAAACGCAAACATACGATCAATTTATCAATTCAATCACACGGAAGGATTCAATTTGCTCAACTGCATTTTGAGACGGACGAATTTTAGAATGCTCCGTATTTTCGTCGTTTACCAAAATGTGCACATTTTTTCCAAGTGCCTTCCACCGACCCGGATGTATTGGCCGCTGCGGAGCGTACAAACCGATCGTTTTCAAACCAAAAACACCTGCCAAATGCAATGGACCGGTGCTGCATGCCACCAAGTAATCACATTTCGATATAAAATTCAATAGTTGATCTAGGCTCAATTTACCCGTTGTGTCGACACAGTTTTCGTGTTTAGGAATCATTGACCGAATGTAAATCCCATCCGTTTCCGTGCCCGTAAAAAACACCTGAAAACCTCGATCAAGCAAATCATTGGCCACAATGGCATATTTCTCAATCGGCCACTCCAAGGCACTGCCTTGAGATCGCGGGTGCAAAACAACGCGCTTTGCATTGGATGTAAGATGCGCTTCCAAAAAAGCAGGCAAGGCGACGTCTTTAGCTCGAAACGACTCCATCCAAGCTGTCAATTGCTCCAACGAAGGCAACTCGGTGATCCCAAATGGGCGGAGTAGCTCAAAATTCAACTGTGATTCATGAAAATCAGAATTCTTTCGGGTAAAACTTACGCGATGGTTACACGTCAAAAAGTGAAAAGTACGATGTGATGTACCAACCCGCATCGGAATTTTTGCTTTGCGCATCAACGATGCAACTTCCTTATTCGGAAAAACATGAATGCAAACATCGACGTTCCATGATTTGATCAAATCCAATCGACTTGATTCAGGCATTTTCGTCAACTCAGTCCAATCAACCAATTGATCAATCTCCGGTAGACATTCCAAAACAGGTTTTGTATACGTCTGCCCTAAAAACAGGATTCTAGCAGTTGGAAACTTCGTTTTGATCCAAACACACATAGGAAGCGTCAAAACAACATCGCCAATACTGTCTGTTCGACTAATTAAAACTGTTTTACCACTTAGGTCAAAAAAATTATTCATTGATTACCACACATTTTTAGTTGTTAAACAATCGCCGTTCAATAATGAACGCCGTTCGAGTGAATTAGGTTTCTCAACTTTCGATATTTAACAAAAGTTGCATATGCTGAAATTCTACAGATGACAAAACCAGTCTTGCCATCTAAAAATCCCAACTTTATAAAATAGTCTTTAAAAAACTTGACGAATGGACTCAAAATCAACACAATAATTGGCGCTTTTTTTCCAATTTTGTATTGCGATTTAGCTAAAATAGTCGTAAAATAATCGACTTGTTTGTAATGATCTTCACGGGAATAATAACTGTAATGCAAAATATCACCTTTCAACTTTTGCACGGTACATCCCGATTGCAATTCATATTTGTCATGCGGATTGGTTCCTGCCCATTTTCCCAGGCGAGAATCCCATAAGCGTAATTTGGTGTCGGGATACCAGCCACAATGATGAACCCACTTACCGCAATAATTGGTAAGTCGATTCATTTCGTAGCCAGAAGCTGTCCAATTCGACTTTACAGCACGAATCTGAGTTTGTAAAGTTTCATCCAAGGCTTCATCGGCATCCAATGACAAAACGTGCGGAAAACTAGCTTGCGATGCAGCCCAATTTTTTTGTTCAATATGACCCTCGAATGCGTGTTGAACGAACCGCACACCATGCTTTTCACAAATCTCTTGTGTACGATCTTTTGAGAACGAGTCAACTACCAAAATCTCATCGGCAATACTTTTCACCGAAAGAATGCAACGCTCAATGTTGCGCTCTTCGTTGAAAGTAATTATAACCACAGAAATTGGTGTCATCAGTATGAATTAAAATAAAAACTTCAAATCTATTCAATTTTTGAAGCAATGCAAAAAGCGTTTTGTTAAATAGATGTAAAATCAGCGAATTCCGCCACCAGCCGAAAAGCCGACTTCCGGAATCATGAAACTCAATTTTCCAGTTGCATCCTCGGCCATTAAAATCATTCCTTGCGATTCAACGCCGCGAATTTTTCGAGGCTCCAAATTCAGCAACACAGCAACGGTCTTACCAACAACCTCTTCTGGTGAATAGTGCACCGCAATACCCGAAACAATCGTACGAATGTCGATCCCCGTATCCACTTTCAATTGCAACAATTTATCCGCTTTCGGAACTTTTGTTGCCTCTAAAATCGTTCCCAAACGAATGTCTAGCTTCGAAAAATCGTCAAACGTCGCATTTGGTTTTTGAGGTTCAAAATCGGTTGGTTGTTGTATTTCTTGCTGACTCGCTTTCAAAAATTCAACTTCAGCCTCCACCAAACTGTCTTCAATTTTTGGAAAAAGAATTTCAGGAGTTGACACCGCATGTCCCGCTTTCAGAATCGCAGCTTTTCCAGTTTCTTCCCACGAAGTCAAGTTGATATTCAAAAATTTTCTCAATTTAGAAGCTGTAGATGGCAAAAAAGGTTCGAGCATCAACGCTAAATTTGCTGTAATCTGAAGCGCGATGTGCATAATTGTTTCAACCCGTTTCGGATCCGTTTTAACCAATTTCCACGGTTCATTTTCAGCAAGGTATTTATTTCCCAAGCGCGCCAAATTCATGACCTCCGTTTGTGCGTCACGCAATTTATACGCGTAGATCAATTTCTCGATTTTAGCTGGAAAACGTTCGATTTCAGTCAATACTTCCTGATCTAAATCTGTCAATTCTCCACATGCAGGAACAACTCCGTTGTAATATTTCTGCGTTAAAACCAACGCACGGTTGACAAAATTGCCTAAAATATCAGCCAATTCACTGTTGACACGTGTTTGAAATTCTTTCCACGTAAATTCACTGTCTTTGCTCTCCGGTGCGATAGCCGTCAACGTGTACTTCAACTCATCCATTTTTTCGGGGTAACGGTCCAAATACTCGTGTAGCCATACCGCCCAATTGCGCGACGTTGAAAATTTATCGCCCTCCAAGTTCAAAAACTCGTAAGCAGGAACATTGTCCGGTAAGATAAAATCGCCGTGATCTTTGAGTAAAATCGGGAAAATGATCGCATGGAAAACAATGTTGTCTTTCCCGATGAAATGAACCAATTTGGTATCTCCCGTCCAATAATCTTCCCAATTACGGTTCGTATCCAACGCCCATTGTTTGGTCGCTGAAATATATCCAATTGGCGCATCCAACCATACGTAAAGCACTTTTCCATCAGCTCCCTCGAGTGGCACTTTTACGCCCCAATCCAAATCACGGGTCATCGCACGCGAGTGCAACCCACTGTCGATCCACGACAACGACTGTCCAATCACTTGGTTTCGCCAAGCCTTCGGATCGTGCTGTTGGACACCGTCCAAAACACCTTCTTTAATCCATGGGCGCAACCACGATTCGTGTCGATCCATCGGCAAAAACCAATGAGAAGTTGATTTCAGAATAGGACTTTTTCCACTCAAAGTTGAAATTGGATTGATCAACTCCGTTGGACTTAAATCCGTACCACATTTTTCGCATTGATCGCCATACGCGTTTGGATTATGGCATTTCGGACATTCACCCGTAATGTAACGATCTGCTAGGAATTGTTGAAACTCCTCATCAAAATATTGCTCGGTTGTTTCCTCCACAAATTTTCCATTCGCATTCAATTTCAGAAAGAAATCTTGCGCGGTTTGGTGATGCAATTCAGACGAAGTTCGGTGAAAAATATCAAACGAAATGTTGAATTTCTGGAACGATTCACCAATCAACCGATTGTATTTATCAACAATTTCTTGCGGTGTAATTCCTTCTTTTTTAGCACGTAGCGTAATTGCAGCTCCATGCTCGTCGCTTCCACAAATGAACGCTACATCGTGGCCATTCATACGTAAAAAGCGAACAAAAATATCTGCTGGCAAATAAACGCCCGCTACGTGTCCCAAATGCAACGGTCCATTGGCATACGGAAGCGCTGCAGTTACGGTATATCTTGATTTTGTCATTTTCGAAAAACTTGAGGTTGCAAAGATAGTTAAATGTTGAAGTGAACCATTTCAAAAGGCTTGAGACCGATCAATTTTCGATAAGAAAAACCAATTAATCCATTGGAACGCCTTGTTTCTTCAATATGGATCGCACCCAAATCGCAAAAATGGTGAGGTATGCAAAACACAATACGCCAACAATGAATGAACTTTGAATTCCAGTAATATCACTTAGTTTACCTTGAAGCGGAGGAATAATCGCGCCACCCAAAATCATCATAACTAAAAACGCGGAACCTTGCGACTGGAATTTTCCTAAACCAGCCAACGAAAGAGAAAAAATGCATGGCCACATGATTGAACAAAATAATCCTGCACTCAAAAATGCATATACCGAGAAGATTCCCGTGTTTTTCATTCCGAAAAGCGCGTACACCGAATCCAAATTCGCTGTTGGAATTAATCCGATTATGGTAGCAATCACGCCCAAAACTCCAAAAATCATCAAGGTTTTCGCAGGTTTGTTTTGTCCCAAGAAAAAGCCAATCACTTGTACCACCACACAAATTCCGTAAGCATACAACGGATTTACGTCATGTCCTGCCAAATGTGTCAAATACAAAACAACCCCAAAAGCAACAAACGGCAAAACAGCAGTCAACAAATTTTTCTGAAGGGTCGATAAATTAAACACATGCACTGCGCTTGCCCATCTTCCCATCATCAAACTTCCCCAGTACATTGCTGCAAAGGGCGCAATTTCGGAGGAAGAATAACCGCCAAATTCTTCTTTTTTCAACAATTCGCCCAAGTTACTTCCCATCGCAACTTCTACTCCCACATATATAAAGATGGCCAACATACCCAAAATCAATTGCGGATATTGCATGGCTCCCCAACCTGTTTTTTGTTTTTTCGAAAGCAAAAAAGAAGTTGCTAAACCACCCACTACAACCACCAATCCCATGGAAAACCAAATCATTCTTTTTTGTTCAAGCGGTTGTTTCAAAGATTTGATTTCATCTTTCAAGATGGAAACACTTTTTTCGTTCCCAATCAACTTCTCCATTTTGGACATTTGTTTCTCAATCTTTTCAATACGCAATGCTTCGGAGCTTCGGTAACTTGAAAAAACAGGCACAAAACAACCGATCAACAATCCTGTAATAATCAGCAACGCTCCCAAGGCCTTTTTAGAAGAACCTATTTGATCTCGATCTTCCGCAGGAACTTCAATTTTTCCGTCGGGTAATTTCTTGGAAAAATGAAACAAGGTCGCGATTCCCAAAAACAACAAGCCAACAAAAACGTAAAGAATGATCACTTTGTCCATGCTCAACGATTGAATCATTTCATCGCTCATACTTCCAGCTCCAAAAAGAGCAAACGCAACTACAAGTGGACCAATCGTTGTACCCAAACTGTTGATTCCGCCCCCCAAACTCACACGATTTGAGCCAG
>SSGT01000209.1 GCA_008017065.1 Crocinitomicaceae bacterium | reverse complement strand
TTTTTACCACTTGGCATAACTGTATATATTAGAATGTAAATAAATCGCTTTAACTAGCACTTTTCCTAAAAAAAAGCACTCCTGCTATTCAAACAGGAGTGCAAAGATAAGAATTTCAAATGAATTGCATGCAAAAGATGCAAAAAGAGTCAAAATTATTTTACAACAACTTTGTTTTTAACCTCATCTACAAACGTTTTAGCAGGCTTAAATGAAGGAATGTTATGTGCAGGAATAATGATTGTTGTGTTTTTAGAGATGTTTCTACCTGTTTTTTCAGCTCTTTCTTTTACGATGAAGCTTCCAAAACCTCTCAAATACACGTTTTCATTTTTAGCTAGTGCTGATTTAATAGATGTCATGAAAGCTTCAACTGTTTTTTGTACGTCATTTCTTTCAACTCCAGTTTCTACAGCTATTTCAGCAACGATGTCTGCTTTAGTCATTTTCTTTTAACTTTAAAGTAAATATAATAATGTGATATTCAGTTGCAAAGGTAATTCACTGAAAGGTTATATCTTTGTTTTTTATTTATTTTTTTTCAATAATTCCCTTAATGCCCAAATTTCATCTATTAATTGCCGATTGGTACAGACAAAATAAACGAACGCTACCCTGGAGAGAGACAAAAAATCCATATTTTATATGGTTATCAGAGATTGTTCTTCAACAAACTAGGGTAAATCAAGGGCTAAATTACTACTACAAGTTCATCGAAAATTACCCAACTGTTTTTGATTTAGCGCATGCCGACGAACAACAAGTGCTCGCTGATTGGCAAGGATTGGGGTACTACAGTCGGGCTCGGAACCTGCACGCGACTGCTCGTGAAATTGCTTTTCAGCTCGACGGAAAGTTTCCAACCTCATTTTCTGAAATCAAAAAACTAAAAGGAATTGGGGATTATACGGCCGCCGCAATTGCTTCATTTGCATTTGACGCGCAGCATCCGGTGGTAGATGGCAATGTATTTCGGGTCATTAGTCGTTACCTCGACGTTGACACGCCGATTGATTCCACGCAAGGCAAAAAAGTATTCGACGCGTTGGCTCACGAATTGCTGGGTAATCATCCCGCTGCACTGCACAACCAAGCCATCATGGAGTTTGGAGCGCTTCAATGTGTGCCCGTAAATCCAGCGTGCGATTGTTGTCCGTTGGTTGCCTCGTGCGCTGCGTTTGCACACAAAACGGTTTCACTCCGACCAGTCAAACAAGGCAAAGTAAAAGTGAGAGATCGATTTTTCCATTACCTACATATCGAAGCGGCGGATACACTTTTTCTTGAAAAGCGTGTTGATAAAGATATTTGGCAACACCTCTATCAGTTTCCTTTGTTGGAATTAGAGCGCGCGATGGACGATCAGGCCGTGCGTGAACGTCTGTTTGAATTGGTGGGCCTACAACCCGTTGGCATTTCAAAACCGATCAAGCATATTTTGTCGCATCAACGGATTCATGCGCGTGTTTGGTATTTTGACCAGGTTCCCAAAGCGAGTTCCATCAGGGAAACTTGGATCAAGATCCAAACGTCGGATTTACCTTCGTATCCAATTCCAAGATTACTAGATCGTTATTTGCTTGAGGATGTTCCGTTGCCAATTGACGGGGAATTTTTGAAAAAATAAATCGTATCTTTGTTATTATATATAGTGTATCGAAATGGCAGGAAGCGTAAATAAGGTGATTTTGATCGGGAATCTCGGAAAAGACCCCGAAATTCGAAGACTCGAAAATGGAGGTATTGTAGCCAATTTTCCAATTGCAACTTCCGAATCGTATGTCGAAAAAGCAACAGGCGAAAAAAGAGAAGTGACCGATTGGCACAACATTGTTGTGTGGCGTGGGTTGGCGGAAGTTACCGAAAAGTACATCAAGAAAGGAATGAAAGTGTACGTGGAAGGGAAGCTGAAAACACGCTCGTGGCAAGACAAAGAGGGAAGCACACGTTACACCACTGAAGTTGTAGCCGACGAACTCACTATTTTGACTTGGCTCGACGATCCTACGCGACAAAACACCGAACAAAAGCCGGTTTATTCTACACAAGGAACGCCTCCTCCGATGACTCCAGTCAATGATCTATTGGAGGATGAAGACGATGATTTACCATTCTAATGATGTTTATTCCACTTCAAATTCAATCTGAAATTCAACAATTGTCGGTAGGCACACTCGTAGCCTATGGCGTTGTCGTTTTTGTGCTACTCATTTTCTCCGCATTGATTTCTGGATCGGAAGTCGCGTTCTTCTCGATGGGACCAACGGAGAAAGATGAACTGAAGGCCGACGATTCTAAACCCGCTGAAATAGCGCTTAAATTACTCGAAAAGCCGAAGGAATTATTGGCTACTATTTTGATTGTCAATAACTTTTTTAATGTTGGAATCATTATTTTTTCGAGTGCAATCAGTGCTCAGATTTTTAGAAATTTCTACAACGATACCTGGCGATTTTTGGCTGAAGTATCGATCATTACTTTTGTTGTATTGGTGGTTGGAGAGGTGATTCCCAAAGTATACGCAACCAAAAAGTCAATCTCACTTGCCAAGTTGATGGCACGTCCGCTTGCCGCTTTTTCGACCATGCCTCCGTTTTCTTGGTTCAAACATTTTTTGGTAAACGGTACCAAGTTTATCAACAAATATGCGCGACACCGCGGTGTGAAAATTTCATCCGATGAACTCGAACAAGCGTTGGCACTTACCAAAGAAGAAACGACTTCTGACGAGGAGCACAAAATTTTAGAGGGAATCATCAAATTTGGGAACACGGAAGTGAAGCAAATCATGAAATCCCGTATGGAAGTTGTGACATTGGATTGTGAAACTGATTTTCACGCCGTTTTAGCCACTATTTTAGAGTCGGGATATTCACGGATTCCGGTGGTGAAAGATTCGTTTGATCACGTCGAGGGAATTTTGAATATCAAAGATCTTCTTCCATTTACCAATGAAGAATCTACGTTTGAATGGCAAAACTTGCTTCGAAAACCATTTTTTGTACCTGAAAACAAAAAGATTGATGACTTACTGAAAGATTTCCAAGAAAAGAAAATGCACTTGGCAATCGTAGTGGATGAATATGGTGGAGTAGGTGGAATTATCACCCTGGAAGATGTCTTGGAAGAAATCGTTGGTGATATTACTGAAGAATTTGATGAAGAAGATTTGTTGTACAAAAAACTTTCTGATTCTACCTATATTTTTGAAGGACGAACACCGTTGATTGATTTTTACAAGGTATTGGACATCGATGGAAAAGAATTTGATTTGCGAAAAGGCGAAGCTGAATCCATCGGTGGATTCATGGTAGAAAATGCAGGGAGAATCTTGAAAAACAACGAATCAATCAAATTTGAGGGATTCAAACTGATCGTCGAATCCTCGGATAAAAGGCGGATCAAATCAATTAAGGTCGTAATCGATCAACAACACAAATAAGCGTTGAATCAAACAACAAAATTGACAAACATGAAATACATTGCACTTGCATTGATCACTTTAATCGTATTCGCTTCCTGCGGTGGCGATGAAATTTTGATTCCAAAACCGCCGACGTACTTGCGACTCAATTTGCCCGATCACAAATACACGCTGTTTTCTGAAGCGTGTCCGTATGAGTTTGAAGCTGCTTCTATCTTCAAAATTAGAGCGGTGACAGATGAAAAAGGGGAAGTGACGTGCCACAAAGATATTGATTTAGGACCGTTAAATGGAGTAATGCACTTTTCGTACATCCCTATGGAAAACGACTTGGCGGATTACATCAATTTTGCCATCAACAAGGTGGAAGAGCACAAAGTAAAAGCAACAGCCATCGAAGACAGTTTGATTATTCGTCCAAAAGACAAGGTGTACGGAACGTTTTTTGAACTTCAAGGCGATGTCGCTTCACCCTTTCAATTTTATCTAACTGATTCCACCTCGCGTTTTGTGAGTGGCGTTGTGTATTTAAACGCAGCACCCAAATACGATTCCCTTCGCCCAAGCCTCGAATACTTGAAAGTAGATTTGTACCATTTTTTGGAAACGTTTAAGTGGAAGGAGTAGGGTTCTTGGCGTGTATGATATACGAATACATCAAACAGGATAGGTCTAGAGGAGTTGGGGGTATAGGTTAGTTAGCAAACAGCTTAAAAAAACAATGAGTGTACGATTTAAACTAGCTTAATTTTGTACCTTGCGGACAAATACATTGAAATAAAAATGAGTGATATAAAAAAGGAGTTTTTAGACAAACTAATAGAATTTTCTAAAGAATTAACAGAATATGTTTCAGACCAAGTTGGTGATTGGAAAGTTAAAGGATTTATAGATATTGAAAAAAGTATTTACACTATATCTTCCGACACCAAAATAATCTCCAAAATACTTGAAATTCAACTTTTTCCAAAATTTCTAGAATTTGCCAATCAAAATGGTTATGAAATTGTACTTGCTGAAATGCAAAATTGGTATCCCGATTTATCATTTGTTAACAAGGAAAATCCAAAAATAAAATTTGCCGTAGATATTAAAACTACATATCGTTTAGATGACTATGATGGTTTTTGCAACGGATTTACGCTTGGTTCTCACGGGGAATATTTTAGGAATCGAACAAGCTCAAAAAATATACAATTTCCATACGCAGAATATACTTCTCACATATGTTTAGGTATTTTATATACAAGAGCATTGTCCACAGATATTGATGAGACAAAAGTCCTAGAATTAAAAGAATTAGATAAGATTACCTCAGTTATAAAAGATTTGGTGTTTTTCGCAGAGGAAAAATGGAACATATCTAGTGACAAAGGTGGAAGTGGAAATACCGCAAACATTGGAAGTATTCAATATATCGATGATATTCTAAAAGGAAATGGTGTATTTAAAAATCTTGGAGAAAAAATATTTGATGAATATTGGATAAACCAAGGGGTTTTAAAAGTGCCTGACCCAAATAAAGCGGGTAATTATAAAAAGTTGACAAAACTGACAGAATTTCTTATATTTAAAGGAATAGATATTGAAAAAATAAATCCCGTAAGACCAAAACGAAAAAATAAGAAATGAAAATATTTGTTCCACCAATAAAATCTCAAGGGATTAAAACTAAACTAGTAGAATGGATTTCTTCGAATGTAAAAGAAATACAATTTGAACGATGGGTTGAGCCATTTATGGGAACAGGTGTTGTTGCTTTTAATGTTAGGCCTAAAAAAGCTTTACTTTGTGACAGTAACCCACATTTAATAAATTTTTACAAAGCAATACAGAATAAGGAAATAACTAGTGGAATAGTTCGAAACTTTTTAAATGAAGAAGGCTCAAAACTCCTAGAAACTGAAGGAAAGCACTACTATACAGTCAGAGAACGATTTAATGAATTTGGTAATCCTTTAGATTTTTTGTTTCTAAGTCGCTCATGTTTTAATGGAATGATGAGATTTAATAGAAAAGGTGGTTTTAATGTCCCTTTTTGTAAAAAACCAAATCGTTTTGCACAAGCATTAGTTACTAAAATAACTAATCAAATAGAGAATATTTCTCAAATCATTGCACAAGGCGATTACGAATTTAAGCATCAAGATTTTAACCAAACTTTACTTGAATTAAAAAGTTCGGATTTTGTATATTCTGATCCTCCTTATATTGGTCGTCATGTAGATTATTTTGATAGCTGGACAGAGGATGAAGAATTTATGTTGAATAATGGGTTAGAAGTTTCAAACTGCAAATTTATTTTATCAACTTGGTTAAGTAATAAATACCGTACTAACGATTATGTATTTTCTATTTGGAAGGATTGTTATATAGCAACCAAAGAGCATTTTTATCATGTTGGAGGTAAAGAAACTAATAGAAATGCAGTATATGAGGCGATTTTATCCAATATAGAATTAAAGGACAGTATCACAAATGATGAAATGAAATCACGAATAGAAAATGATGATTCTCAATTAACATCGAAAGCTAAAGTCTATGAAATCCCACAACAATTGACCTTAATGCTTGAAGAACCTCCCTTAAAATCATTGAATAAAAGTTTGAAAAAGAAAGCCGATTTGCTAACAAACGCTTAGCTCCATTTTTCTGCCGCAGGCGCAACACAGAAAAACGGCGCCAAGCGTCAGCCGTTATCGTTAATGAAGTACATAATCAACATCCTTTTGATGCTATCTGCAAAATGTCATGCTCAGACGTATGCAGAGGTGCAGTCTAGTATTGAGAATTTATCTTGGAATTGAACGGTTTCCAAAAAAATTAACCTAAATGCATTTTGCAGTAATGCCACTAGTTGGTATATTCGCTAGAACGAATCTCAAAGCGTATTATTTTCTATCGCGAAATGGATGATCAAACGATTGAGATAATAAGAATCCTAAACGAAGAAATGGATGTGAAGTATAAATTAAAAAAATGAACCCAAATAACACACTGTAAGCGAAATGGCACACAATCGTGTCGGAAAGTAAGCGTCACTTCACAAAGCACTAAACCACAGCACACACTCGATGAAAAAGTATAAAGACGACATAAAAACAATTTTTGAGGTTTTGACCTACGGATTAATCTACATGAGTATCTCTACAATTGAAAATCCGATTGTATCCTACTCATTTCTGGGACTTTGGATTGTTTATTGGATATACAATCTCTATTCGAAAATTCAGTACAGAAAAGGGAAAGCTGACTACATCCTTTTTCCAACACAAAACGACAAGTATTATAAGACGACCTCAATTACATTGGGAATTATCGTCGTTTTACTGAGTATTGCGGGAATTAGTTGGATAAAATCGTTTCACTATTACGGAATTATTGGAATCACGATCGGCTTACTCGTATTGGTAAACGGACTAGCTGATTTACCAAAAGGGATGTTGCAAGTCAAAACCAACGAACTGAATATTTCAGGAATAAAAAATAAAATTGACATGCGACAACTGAAAGAAATTAGCATTTACAAAGAACGAGTGCTTCTGACGAATTACGACAATGAGACACAGCGGGTCGACAATTTGGACATTGATACAGATGCAGCAAAACGAATTGTCAGCTATATTTCGGAATCTACTGCTGACGTGAAAACGATAAACAACGTGCAGTAGAATGTCGTTAGCAAGAAAACAATCTCCGTACTTACTTGATCTTAAAAGCGTTTGGGACCATGTTTCGTATCCGGCACAATACAGTACATTTGCTAACCTCAATCAATTGTTGGATAATTCCTTTCCTTTCAAATGATTAAAAAAATACTACTTCCCTTGTTTTTGCTTGCCATAGGCATTGTCGTTTATCTTTTGGTGACCGAGACAATTGCACGTACGGTATTTTTTCTGGAAGAGATCAGCAGCAGCGATATCTACGAGCCGTTTCTAAATAATTGGTTACGACATGAGGAACTTGATGCTTTTTTCGTTAAAAAATAATTTGTTTCATCCAATTGATTAACTTTAATCTAAACTATTTAGAATACACTTATGAAATGGATACTTACGCTCCTTGTATCGGTCACGATTCAGCTCTCTTATGCTCAAGATTATTCACGCGTTAAAATTTACACGGATTCAGAAGGATTGGAACGTTTAGCTGCGTTGGGTGTGGCGGTCGACCACGGGCACACCAAAAAAAATACGTTTTTTATCAGTGATTTTTCAGCTGCTGAAATCCAATTGATGCAAGAAAACGGATTTGAATTCGAAATTTTGATCAAAGACGTGCAAGCACATTATGTCAATCAAAATTTGGAGTCTGCAACTACCACAAAAAATGCGAATTGCAGCAATGCAGGAAACTCCGGTGGATTTACGCCACAAACGCCTGCGAATTTCAATTTAGGTTCGATGGGCGGTTATTTTACCTACCAACAAGCCTTGGATGAGTTGACCGACATGGCTACGTTGTATCCGAATTTGATTACTGTGAAAGCACCGATTTCCACGTTTGTGACTGCTGAAAATAGATCAATTTACTACGTCAAAATTTCGGACAATCCGAATTCGGATGAAACCGAGCCGGAAGTGCTTTACACCGCTATTCACCATGCACGTGAGCCAGCTTCACTTTCCCAATTGATTTTTTACATGTGGTATTTGTTGGAAAACTACGACAACAGCGAGGAAGTTGCTTTTTTGTTGAACAATACGGAAATGTATTTTGTGCCTTTTGTCAATCCCGACGGATATGTGCGCAATCAAACCACCAATCCGAACGGGGGAGGAATGTGGCGTAAAAACCGACGTAATTTGGGAAACAATACGTTTGGAGTAGACAACAACCGCAATTATTCGTACGGATGGAACACGACAGGTGTAAGTAGCAATCCTTCGGGTGAAACCTATCCGGGCACAAGCGCATTTTCGGAGCCTGAAAATCAAGCAATCAAATGGTTTTGTGAAAACAGGGATTTTCAATTTGCATTCAATGCGCACACGTATGCGGATGACATTTTGTTTCCGATCGGAACAACCACCAATGAGTTTGCAGAAGATCACGATTATTTTGCAGCCTTCACCTCACACATGGTGAAATACAATGGTTACACAGCGATGAAAAGTTCGTCGTTGTATCCTGCTTCTGGCGATTCAGATGATTATATGTATAAGATGGATATTGCTGCAAAACCAAAGATTTTTGCGATGACTCCAGAAATCGGAAGTGATTCAGACGGTTTTTGGCCCGCACAAGCCAACATCACGGGAATCTGCCAAGAAATGGTGTTCCCGAACCTGATTTTGTCGCATCTCACGCATCGATATTATGAGGTCGAAGACCAAGATCCAACTTCGATTGAAACGATGACTGGAAATTTTAATCACGCTGCCCAACGTTTCGGAATCGAAGACGGTGATGTGATTGTTTCAATCACCCCAATTTCTGGAATTCAATCGGTAGGGAATCCGGTGACCTATAATTTGGCGTTGATGGGAACACAAAATGGTGGAATTTCCTATGTTTTGAATCCAACAATACAATTTGGGGATGAAATCAAATATGTGCTGAATACGTCCATGAATGGATGGGTACGCAGAGACACGATCCGCAAGACGTTTGGTTCGTTGACCCTTCAATTTGCCGACGATGCTAGTAATTCAACAAATTGGTCCGGGAATTTTTCAACGACCACTTCCACCTTTGTTTCACCGTCCAAATCATTTACCGACAGTCCGACGGGGAATTATGCAAACAACACAACGAAGACGTACATGCTCAATACGCCTTTCGATTTGACAAATGCAAATGCTGCTGGATGCACGTTCTACGCGAAATGGGATTTGGAAGAAGCGTACGATTTTGCAAGAATGGAAGTGTCGATCGACAATGGTACAACTTGGATCGGCCAATGTGGTTTGTATACGAATGCCGGTGTTAGTGCCAACGGAAGTGCACAACCGCAAGGAGAACCCGTTTACGACGGAGAACAAACTTCGTGGGTCTTGGAAGAAATCAATTTGAGTGATTATTTGGGTGAAACGATTCAGATTCGATTTATTTTGAAGTCCGATAATGGAACAGTTGGTGATGGATTCTATTTTGATGATTTTAAAGTTTCGTATAATTTGAACGCGAGCAACGCCGGGTTAGACGAATTGGATCTCGCGATCAAAGCAATTCCGAATCCAGCCAACGAACAAGTGGTCATTTCGTTTGGAAATCCAGTATACGATGGACAAATTAATTGTTTTGATCAAACTGGTAAATTGGTGCAATCAATTTTAGTTACGGAGTTGACAAACAAAGTGACCATCAAAACGTCTGATCTGAGCGAAGGAATTTATACCGTTCGCTACTTTTCGAATGGAAATTATTCAAATTTCACCAAATTAGTAGTCGTACATTAAAAGTAGCGATTTGTGAGTAGAAATAAAGCAAAATGGTCGGAACGCATCCGACCATTTTTTTTTCAAATCTCAGCAGTAAGACTTGAGGGTATTTTTTTTCGAAAGGCGTCTATTTTAACGAATCAAGTGGATAAATCCATGTTTCGTAAATTCTAATCCGCCACTTGTTGTTGCCGTGATGGTGTAAAAATAGATTCCTGCGGTGACTTGATTGTTTGCGTTATCTGTTCCATCCCAACTGAAATTCGGCTTATCAAAGGTACGAATCACATTGCCCCATCGGTTGATGATTGTGCAACTAAGTGTCGTGATACCGGATTGTGACAACAGACCAAATGAATCATTGACTTGATCCGCATTCGGCGTAAATACGTTGGGTACCTCGAGTGAACACGCACCACTTAAATCCAAAACAAAGGTTTCAGGGGCAGATACGCAACCATCGTATTGCGCAACGACAGTATAGGTAGTAGTTGCAGTTGGTTGCAGTACTTGGGTTGCTCCAGTCAAGTTTCCAGGCATCCAAACAAACGTTGCACCCGGCTGATTTGAACTTACAGTTGCACTGGTTGACTCGCCAGCGCAAATGATTTGGTCGTTTGGCACAAACACACTTGGATTTGCCTTGAATGCTGTCGTAACGGTGTCGTAACCAAGCGGACAGTTTAAATAGCTTCCAGACAAAACAACCATGCCGATGTTGTTGTCATTCACGGTGAAGGAATTCCCAGTTGTTCCACTTGGAAGCCACGTCAAAATTGTTCCAGTTTGATTGCTCGAACCTGTCAAAACCGTCTGACTACCTTCGCAAAAGGTGAGTTCACCGGTAATATTTACGACAGTAGGAGGAATCACCGTAATTGTTTGGCTTAACGTCGACTGACAACCAATCGGCGAAGTTCCTGTCACGGTGTAGGTCGTTGTTTGGGTTGGTGAAGCAATCAAAATTCCGTCGATCCCTGTCGTTGGGGAATAACTGAAAGTTGTGAATGCAATGTTGGAAGAGGTGTTGAATTGCACGGGTTCGCCTGCACAAACGGTATCTGTAGAAACGGTCCATGTCAACACTGGAGAAGGTCTTACCAAAACGGCTGTTGAAACGATGTTTGAGACACATCCGAAGGTTGAAGTACCTGTAACGGAATAGATTGCGGATGCAGTAGGTGAAACCGTTACCGATTGCCCAGATAAATTACCTGGTGTCCACGTGTAAACCAAATCTGGCGTCACCGAATTGGCAGTGAGTTGAGCCGATTGACCGCTACAAATTGTGTCATTTGGACTGACCGTAATCACGGGTTTCGGTACACTTGTGATTTGGATTGTGTCGTACTCGAAGCAAAGTGGACTAAACGAAATATCGTCGATCATAAAATCGTTTCCCCCCGTATTTGTATTTTGATTTAAGATGCAAATTTGCGCAGTAGTGCTTATTCCAGAATTCCATACTTCGTAAAACTGTCCCCAGCTACAGCCAAGCGTGGAAGGCGAGAAAACAGTCCCAAAAGGCGTGTTGTTGATTGAAAATTGCAATTGAGCAACATTGTTATCGTTTAAAGCGGATGAAACCCACGTGGCAAATTGATAGTCCGTGTTGGGATCAACAGTTACATTTTGACACCAAACATTGGCATTTGGAGTACCAGCACCATTCACTACGAGCATTTTGTTTCCAACACCTGTTGTGTGGTCTTCACACGCCATAAAGTTATTATGTACTAAGTTGGGAGAAGTTGTGATTGCGTACGTTCCAGCGTTTGAAAGCGGTCCAAAGGATCCACTTACACCCACCACATAGCTAGTCGTAAAACCCGTTCCGCCTGCTTCAAAATCTCCGTTGGTAATCAAATTTATGGACGAAACATTTCCTACTTTTACGTGGTAGGCACCAGCGTTGGAAACGAGTCGTGTTTGATTGATGCTTCCATTGTCCCACAAATACGTACTGTAGCCCGATCCCGCATTCAATTGTAAGCTCGAACCACTGCAAATGGTTGTGTCGTTTCCTAAAAAAACATCTGCAATAGTACATTGAGCAATCGACAATTGCATGTTGCTGGAAACGAGCATCGCGAATACTCCTAGAATTTTAATCAATCTCATTTTGAAAATGGGTTACTATTAATAATACAAAGTTATTCGAGAGACGAACAATTTGCGGAAAAGGTGCGGGACAAAAGAAAGACAACGGCATAAAAAAAAGGGAGATCCGAAAGATCTCCCTTAAAACAAAATTAATTATTAAAAAAAACTATTGAACAATCAACTTCGTAATGGATGTTTTTCCATTGCTGGTGATGTGAACAAAATAGATTCCTTTGTTCCAATTTTTCACGTCAACTTTCGTTGTACCTGAAATCGATTCGATTTCATGAACTTTTGATCCGGTCACGGAATAAATTGTAGCGTTTGCAACTTCAGAAGAAGTCATTTCAATTGTTAACAAATCCGCTACTGGATTTGGGTATACCAATAAGCCTGAGATTTGATTTTCATCCAACGATGCTGTGTTTTGAATCGTGATGGATTGCGTTAACGTCTCAGTTCCACAATCGTTTGAAATTGTAACGGTGACGTTGTACGTTCCGTCTTCTTCATACGTGTGTGATAAACTTGCTGGACCGTTCGCGATTGTTGTTCCATCTCCAAAATTCCATGCATAGTTGTCAACATTGGTTGGATTTACCACACCAAAACTTACCGTTGGGAAATTCCCTTGAGCATAGATACTTGCTGCTTCTGGCAATTCATTCACACTTACGATGATTGAACCAATTCCAGTACATCCGTTCGTATCAAGTACTTGAACTACGTAATTCCCTGGGTTGGTTACCTCAATTGTTTGAGTTACCGCATTTGAATTACTCCAAACATACGTTGACGACACATTTCCAGCATCCAATGTTAGCGTTTCGCCTGCACAGATCGTTGTATCATTTCCTAAATTTACAACCGGGTTTGTGTTGGTAATTTCAACTGTCGCTACTTTTTTGTTGCAATTGTCCGTTGCGTTTTTCGCCAACCAAATGTTGTATGTTCCAGGTAATAATCCTGAAAATACGTTACCAGTTTGCCATGTTGTTGGAGCACTCGTTGATGTTCCTGTTGTCATTCCAAATTTCACACCGTAGCTATCAACACGGTAATTTTTCACCGCATGACGCAACGCATCTCCACCAGTCAATGCAGTGAAAAGGTGTTTCCATGCAGTTACGTTTTCATTCTTGTATGAAGCAGGTAGTGAAATTTCATTGAAGATCACTTGACCACCAACTTTAACTGTTACTTTTGAATTGACATCAATCGTCATTTCTACTGGTACATCCGTTTGTGTTTTCCAAATCGAAACGTTGTTTGAATAAGCTAACACACCAGCTGAGTTTGGTGCCATATCTGTAGCATTGAATCCATAGGTCAAGTAAATACCAGCAACATTTCCATTTGCGTTGTTAGCCGCGTCAAACACCAATCGCAATTTCGATCCTTTTCCATTTTGATAAGGTCCAGCACCTGTAATCAAGGCATCGTTTCCGAAAGAAAAAGCAATACCGTCACCACCACCAGTTCCGAAGTTGTTGATCGGCATGTCAGCTGTGACTTCAAAACTAAATTTCAATGCGTTGTTTACTCCAGATGCAAAATTGGTTGGGTTAATTGTCAAAGATCCAGTTTTAGATGCGGCAGAAGGAGTGATTTCAGCTCTTCCATCTACGAAAGATGCGCTTCCCGTCATTACCAATGTTGGATTTACATTATTTAATGTATCGAAATACACACTATCAATCTCCGTTTGACCAAAAACATCGGTCATTTCGATAATTCCTCCGAGTGAATTACAGTTGTATGGTGTAACGTTCGTTTTACCGCCAAATCCAATAATCACTTTTACGTTGTTGGAATCAATGTAGTCTGAACAGTTGTTACTTCTTACTTGATAGAAGAATGAGTAAATACTGTCAGCAGTAGGAATGAAATTGAACGTGTTGCTGACATTCCAGTCTTGAACGGCTGTTACCGAATCTCCGCCGATAAATTTGTACTCCCAACTTGCACCTCCTGCAATTGTTGCTGGAACAGTACTTACGGTAAGTACAACTGGCGAACCTGGCGCGCAATTTTCAGTGGGAAGTGATGTAATCGAACGCTTGATTTTTGACAATGGGTAGATTGTAGAAGTTGCTGTACTTGAACATCCAGCTGCTGTTGTACCAGTAACTGTATAGGTCGTTACAGCTGTTGGACTCGCCAACACTAACGCAGTGTTTGCAGCAGACAATCCTGTTGCAGGTGACCAAGCGTACGTATCAGCTCCAGAAGCTTCAATCTCCGCCGGAGAATCAGAACAGAAAGCTGTTTCGGTGATATCTACAGTAACGGTTGGGATTGGATTTACAACAACAGATACTTCTTCGGAAATATCTTGTGCAGTCGAAGCTGTACACGTCACAATGCAACGAACGTTTGAAGTTGTTGAAAGTGGTGTTGAAAATGTAGATGCGGTGGCCCCCGTAAAATCGGTCCACGTTCCAGCTGAATTGTATTGCCATTGGAAGGTAAAACCATTCACAAACTGTAGTCCTGACAAGGAAAAGTTAACTGTTTCATTGGTACAAATTGATGCATCGTTGACAAGTGCTGTTGTATGCGCAGGTGTGCCACTGCACGCAGTCGTTGGCTCATGCACAAACTGCGTTTGCGGTACGTATCCAAAACGTCCAGATGCTGTCGGTGGACTTGATGGATTTGGATTCGTTCCATCGCTGTAATAATACATGGATCGATTTGCACCAGTTGAATGACTTCTCCAATTGATACTAGAGTAGCCGCCCGTATTTTCGTCGACACCTACTACCACGTTGCTCACTCCGTCCCAAAGAAAGGGCGTATCTAGCGTGATTTCCATCCACGTATTCGCAGCGGGAGCTGTTAAATTTCCACTGAAAACTTGCGTCAAGCTGGGGCCTGTTACCCAACTAGTTGTTGTACCAAAATTCGTTTGCGTGGTATTCGCCATGTAAATGGTCCAACTGTTCGCGTTGGTCAATGATCCAGTCACGTTAAAAAAGCGAATTTTCGTAATCAAGTTGGGTTGACCAGCCAACGCTGTGTTGAAGTCAGTACTTAGATAAATTTGTTGCGAATACGTGTAACCGTACAAGCCGTACATCGGCAACTGTGTCGTTGTCGAAGTTCCTGTTGCTAATGAAGTGGTGATCGACTGACTGTTCACAAAGCTACTTTGAGCCGTGAATAGCGCCAACATCCCGAGTCCGAGCAACGATTTTTTTAAAATCTTCATGTTTCTATAATAAATGATTAAACGATTGGTTTTTACTTAGTCGCTAAAGTAGAAAGACCAAAATGGTGCACGTTGTATTCGAGGGGACAAACAAAGGACAGAAGTAGGACAAAATGAATACTATTGATTATCAGTATTTTGATAATGATAGTTGTTGTAAATTCAACAAAAAAACAATAAAAGCGTGATTAAATTTGTCGGATGTAGGTCAAGAGATCATCTTGGTACTCGATGTTTAGTTTTTTGCGAAGGCGCAGATTAGTTTTTCGCACGGAATCTGGAGAAATACCAAGTGTTTTCGCCATTTCAATGTTGGATAGGTTTAATTTCAAGAGTGTTGCAAGCCGCACTTCCGAGGGCGTCACATCTTTGTGGTTTTCGTTGAAATAATCTATGAAACCCGGATTTAATTTGTTGAATAGTTTTTTGAAATCCAACCAATCATCGTCAGTCAACAAGGTAAACGATTGAAGTTTATCAAGTAGTTTTTCTTTCTCTTGTTTGTTGATTGCACTTTCCTCTGAATGATGCACGCTGATTTCGTTTCTCAGTTCTTCTATCAATTGATTTTTATCGATCAAATTTGAGAGAATACTTTTCATTTCACGCTCCGTGTTTTTTAATTCTTCTTCGACGCGTAATTTTTGTAATTCAAGAATTTCATTGCTCTTTTTACGTCGTTTTTGAATTTGGATGATAATAATAAATCCGGCGACACAAATCGACGAAATGATAATAATCAAACCAGTGATCTTTAAATCGTCTTTTTTCTTCTTTTCGTTCAATAGCGAGATCTCTGATTGATGTTGTTCAAAGTCGATCTGAAATTCGGTGTTTTGAAGCAATACTGCATTTTTCGAATTCAGAATAGAATCTTTGTAAGCGATGTAGAGTTTGTAGTTTTTCAAAGCTTCGCTATAGTTCCCCATGGTTTCGTGTACCATCGTAAGCACGCGGTAATACGATCGCAAATTGGCCGTTGTCGGATATTTATTTACCAATTGCTTCAATTCACTCATGTATTTTTTTGCGGATGTCGTGTTTTTTTGAATGAGATCGATCTCGATGAGCAGGGTCAGTGCCGAAAGTTCACTTCCCGCTTGTGAAGTAGATTTACTCATCAGGTAATCCGTTCGGACCATTTTTTTTGCCGCTTCGTAGTTTTCAAGTTTAAAAAGCAAATACCCCAAATTTCCATTCAATACTGCAATCCAAGGTTTGTGTTTTAGCGACTTTGCGATTGACAAAGCTCGCTCGGTGTAAATGCGCGATTGCTCGTAGTCTTTCAAATCGCGGTACACAAGTGCGAGTGTATTGAGCACATTGATTCGATCGTGTTTGTTTAGTAACGGATGATTTAAACTTTTCTTCAGGTGGTTTTCAGCATTGGCGTATCTCGAAAAATTAAAGTAAACAACCGCAATATCTTCATGGAAGTTGGGAATATACTCTTTGGTGGGATCTGTTAAGTTTTTTTCTGTTTTTAATGTGCGGTAGAAGTAGTAATAGGCTTCGCGGTATTTCTCATGATTTAGGAAAAACCGACCAATTTGATAACAAATTTCTGGGTAGAGTTCGGTTTGATTGTTTTGAGCCAATAGCTCTGATTGTTTCAAAAAGTCAAAAAAAGTTTGCTTGTTTAAGAAGTGATGATGATCTGTTTGACTGAAAAAAGTTAACAATTCCTGATCAAAATCCTTGGCTCCCGATTCCACTTCTCGAATCGCTGATTCAACCGTCCATTTTTGTTGTGCCCCCGCAATTAGCGAGAAACTAACGAAAAGAATTAGAGCAATGAATTGTTTTAGTTTCAAAATGTTTGTTTTTAACAAAGATATCACAAAACACCAATTTTAAGTCAAAAAGGGCGCAAACTCGGGTTTCTTTAACGAATCAAGTTTACATGACCCTCGTAGCGGAACTTGTTGTCGTCGTTGTCGCTTTTGAACTCGACAACCCAAACATAGGTGTCATTCATAACCATTTTTCCAACGTAAGTTCCGTCCCAACCAGTTAAAATATCATTGCTGACAAAAATTTCTTCTCCCCAACGGTTGTATATTTTCATCACAAAACTGTATGCATCAAAGCCAGATTCCATCACGGGCTTGAAGGTGTTGTTAAATTCGTCGCCGTCTGGCGTAAACGTATTTGGGCAATAAAACAACAATTGATCTTTTACATAAATGATGCGCATTGCTGTATCCTTGCAGCCTGCATCCGATGTAACGATGAGTTGAACGGCATAATTCCCAACTTCTCCTAACGGGAAATCATGGATTGGATTTTCAACCGAGCTGAATGTTCCGTCGTCAAAACTCCATTGATTTTGCGCATTCAACGTAGATTGATTGTCGAAGCTTACTTGCGGCTCAACGGAAAATACTTGTTGTGGATTTGCATTAAATGCTGCGATTGGAAGTGGATCAACGCAAATCATGTCCGTTACTGTTGCTTCAGAAGTACACAAACCTTCAGCGGTAATTCGCAATGTAACATCAAAGCAATCTACGGAATTGAACAAATGCTCAAAGTTGGACGTGTTGTTGTAAACCGTTCCATCGCCCAATGTCCATTCAATAGTCGAATTGAATGCAGTTACGCTTTCATTCAAAAATTCTACTTCTAATGGGAAACAGCCGCGCTCAACATCGGATGAAAACTGTATAATCGGATTTTCGACAATCGTAATTTGAACTTGCGTCGTATCAAATAAACAGGGAGCTGAAGCGGTTAGCACATGATTGAAAATATAGGTCCCCGCGGATAAATTCGATACGTCCAAGGTTGCATCGGTAGCATTGAATTGATTGCTCAAGACATTGGAAGTTTCAACCCAGTAACTTCCCAATGTTTCGGTCACTCCAGCAACAAAGGGCATCAATTCTTGTGTTTCGCCTACGGTATTACACAAATTGAGTGAAGTGAAAGTGGTAGCAATCGGCTGTTGATTAACCGTGAATTGGACGATACTCGTGTCGTTTGGACAATACACTCCGGTCACAACGTACTGCGCCTGATGCGTGCCGTCAAGTGTACTTACCGTTAAATTCCCAGATGTGGTGAGCGTTGTACCAAATGTGCCACTCAAGTCACTCCAAGTTCCATTCGCGGTTGCAGTTGAACTAAGTAAGTTGTTCAAGTCGATGCTATTGATCGTGGCGCACCACGTCGCACTTGTATCGTTTCCTGCTGATTTAGGGGTTTCAAAGGCAACTGAGATTTGATCTGTCTTGGAACAAAAATTGGCGTTCGTAACCGTTACTTGATAGTTTCCAGCTGTTGTCACTGAGAATGTTTGCGCAGTTGATCCATCATTCCATGCAAATGTGCTTCCTGGATTTTGAGCGTCCAACACAATTTCTGTACCAGCACACGCATTGATATCAGCACCCAGATTGACCACAGGATTTTGGGCAAACGTTACAACAACCGTATCATAGGAGAAACAAATTGGCTTAAATGTAATGTCGTCGATCAAAAAATCATTACCGCCATTGCTCGTGTTTTGGTTCACAACGCATATATTGGCTGAGTTACTACCTGCTGAATTCCAAACTTGGAAAAACTGTTGCCAGTTGCACGATGTAGTGGAAGTTGTAAAAATGTTTCCAAGTGTTGCACCGTTAATCGAAAACTGCAATTGAGCAACATTGGTTTCGTTCAGTGCGTTCGCAACCCAAGCACCAAACTGATAGTCGGTGTAGGATTGAACAGGAACGGTCTGACACCAAACAGTAGAACCTGGATTTCCAGAACCATTCACCACCAGCATTTGTGTTCCCGGCGCCGGTGTGTGATCCTGACAAACGGCAAAGTTGGTATGAGCTAAATTAGGAGATGTCGTGATGGCATACGTTCCGGGATTTGAAACCAATCCCCATGTGCCGCCACCGCCTAAGCTATAACTTGTTGTAAATCCAGTATTTCCTTGTTCGAAATCACTATTCACAATTTGGTTGTCGCCCAAGGTTCCAGCTTTTACGCTGTATGTACCCGGACTGGTTATGAAACGAATGGGATTGGTTGAATTGTTGTTCCATTGATAGGTATCAAAAGGTCCAGACAAGGACGCATTCAGCGTAATTGTTTGTTGCGGACACAAGGTCGTATCCGGACCGATGTTCACTTGCGGGAAATCACCGAAATTAATGGTGAAGTTGGCAACATCACCCGCACAACTTCCATTTGCGGCAGTTGTGTACGTGAAGGTATAGTTTCCAGCACCAGTCAGTAAACTTGAACTCAAAACTCCAGTTGCAGCATTAAACACACCCGAAGGCTGTGGGCTGGTTTCTGTCCAAGTACCGCCGAGACTTGCGTTGCTTGACAAGATTGTATTCAGATTCAAGTTAACGCCTGGTCCGCAGTAGTTTGCTTGGTTGTCGGTTCCAGCCAGAAGTGGGGTTTGAATTGAAATTTGGAACGATTCTTCATCCGAGCAACCAGCTTGACCACCGTAGATGTAAATGAGTTGTGAATTGGTAATAGTTGAACCCACAGGAAGCATCGATCCTCCACCGTTTGGTTGTGTGTAATAGCGTTCGTTTCCAGCCAAATTTGTTCCTGTTATCGCTGGTAGCGTGTAGCTTTGACATGCTGCGATATCGGCTTGCGGGGTGATTACTGGAGTTCCGTTTACCTGAATGGTCAAGTTGGCAACCGAATCTGCGCAACCAGCGGCACCGTCGATCGTGTAGGTGTACAAGCCGTTTGTGTTCACCGTTTCTGCATAGCTGCCTAAGTGTCCATTTCCAAGTGGACTTGGGCCCGTCCAAACACCCAATGCCGATAAGTTAGCGGTTGCGATTTGTGCATATCCATCAAAACTTACGTTGTTGGAACAGGCATTGAACGTGAAATTTTGTGGCACTGGTTGACATTGCCACAAGCGCAAATCGTCAAATCCAACATCGTTTCCATTTCCTCCGACGGTGTTGGTGATAATTTCAAACGTGATTGATGTGGTGTTAGCAATGAATGCAGGCATGGTAATATCGTTCCAAATGCTATTGTTGATTACATTTTGAGTGGATAGGATCAATCCATTTGCGTCTTTGATGTTGAATGTCAAGTTGTTTGTACTTGTAAAT
>SSGT01000206.1 GCA_008017065.1 Crocinitomicaceae bacterium | reverse complement strand
TCGTATTCTTGCTCTGCAGCCATCATGAAGATCATGCCGACATTTGCTCCGGCAGAGAAATTTTGACCTGTGTTGGAAATGACTAATCCTTTTTTATCTTTTTCAGCAAAATCAATTGCTTTGTTTATTCCTTCAATCACACCGCCACCAATGGTATTCATTTTGGTGTGGAATTCCAAGTTCAAAATTCCGTCGCCCAAATCTACCAAGGTTGCATCTGAATTTTTCCAAACGGTATTTTCTGCACGAAGCGCATCTAAAATGACCAAATTTTCCGTTCCAGGTATAATTTTGTAAGTTCCAGATGGAATGTCATAATACGATTTTTGTCCGTTGGATTGTTGGTAAAATGAAGTAATTCCCTTGGATTTCATTTCTAAAATCCATGCAGCTGGTTTTTTACCTGCTTGCTCCAATAATTTCAATCCTTGCTCAAATCCGAGAATGTCCCACGTTTCAAATGGTCCTAATTCCCAGCCAAATCCTGCTTTGATTGCGTCGTCAATTTTGTACAATTCATCCGAAATTTCAGGAATTCGATTCGAAACGTATCCGAAAAGTCCTCCAAAAAGTTTGCGGTAAAATTCGCCTGCTTTGTCCATTCCCATAAACAACATTTTGGTACGTTGCTTGAGATCATCGATCGGTTTGGCCATTTCCAAGGTCGGAAATTTCACTTTTTCTGACGAACGGTATTCCAAGGTGTTTAAATCCAATACTAAAATTTCAGATTTTCCAGCCTCATTCGTTACTTTCTTGTAAAATCCTTGTTTGGATTTGGATCCTAGCCAACCGTTTTCAACCATTTTTGCAACGTAATCTGGAAGTTCAAATAAAGCTTTTTCCTCATCTGTTGGACAATTCGCTTTCAATCCGTTTGCAACGTGTACCAAGGTGTCTAAACCAACTACATCACATGTTCTGAAGGTGGCAGATTTTGGTCGACCCAATACAGGACCCGTAAGTTTGTCCACTTCTTCAACAGTCAATCCCATTTCTTTCACCGCATGGAAAAGAGCCATGATGGAATACACTCCGACACGATTGGCGATGAACGCAGGTGTATCTTTACAGAGAACGGTTTTCTTACCAAGAATTTTACTTCCAAAATCCATCAAGAAATCTACGATTTCAGGCTTCGTTGCAGGCGTAGGAATGATTTCTAATAATTGCAAGTAGCGCGGTGGATTGAAGAAGTGTGTTCCGCAAAAATGCGCTTTGAAATCGTCGCTTCGTCCATCCAACATCAGGTGGATCGGGATTCCAGACGTGTTGGACGAAATAATTGTCCCCGCTTTTCTGTACTTTTCTACTTGTTCAAAGACTGATTTTTTGATGTCTAGTCTTTCCACAACGACTTCAATGATCCAGTCTGCCTCCGCGATTTTGGACATATCGTCGGTAAAATTTCCCGTTTTAATTCGGGATGCAAATGATTTTCGATAAATCGGAGATGGATTTGATTTAACCGCAAATTCCAACGATTCGTTTACAATTCGGTTTTTGAACTGCGGTGAGTCCGATGTTAAACCGGATTTGATTTCCTTTTCCGTCAATTCTTTTGGCTGGATGTCCAACAGCAGCACTTCACAGCCCACATTGGCAAAATGGCATGCGATGCGAGAACCCATTACTCCAGAACCAAGAACGGCTACTTTTCGAATGTTTCTATTCATGATTTATTTACTTTTTTTTGCTTGCACGTGTCAAACAACGTTATTAATTTATTGTGCTAATTTTTCGAGTTCTTCGTCAGCGATTTGGTCGATTTTGACCATCACTTCGAAATAGGTTTTCAATTTGTTTTTTGGAATTTTCCCCAAAAGTTTGTCGTTGAAATCTAAAACTACTTTTTTTGAAATTTTTCTTTTTTCAAGTCCTTTTTCTGTCAAAAAAATCAAGACTTTTCGTTTGTCAACAGCGTCGATTTGGCGGTAAATCAAACCTTCGTCTTCCATGGTTTTTAAGGTGCGAGAAAGACTCGTTGGTTCCATTCCCATGCGTGGACCAAGTTGTGTGCTTGGCGTTCCCTTTTTGTCGATGATCAACAAAATGTAACCAGTCGAAATCGTCAGGTTATGTTCCGTAGCTTGCTGATTGTACATCCGCGAAATTTTGTGCCACGTTTGACGTATGAAAAAATCTATTGTTGGGTCTTGTACACTTTCCATTTGAATATTTAAACTTGCCTAAAGTTATAAAAATATTCTAAGCATGCACAATAAAAATGCGTTAATTTAATTATGTGTGCATAATAAAGTTGGAAATCGGTTTTTGTGTGAAATGGAGGATCAAAAAAAGAGGTGCGTTTTTTTTAAGCAAGGGCAGTTTTACCACACTTTTTCCGAAATATGGACGGTTCCTTTGAAAAGCGCAACGAGTTGTTGTGCTTGATTGATCACTTTCACTTCGTAAATACCAATGGTTTTGCCGCGGTGAAGTTCTGTGCAAATAGCGCGAAGTGTATCGCCGAGTCGGGCGGGTTTTGTATGGGAAATAGAGGTTTCGATGCTGACGCATTGGTTGCCGTAACTATTGGATGCAAACGCCAAAGCGGAATCAGCTAACGAATAACTAATTCCGCCATGTAAAATATGAAATCCGTTCAGCATTTCAGCATTTATGGTGCATGCAAGCGTACAACTTCCGCGTGTAAGGGATTCGACTTCAATTTTCATCCACTGACTAAAGGCATCAGCTGCCAACATCAATTGTACGATTTCGTGCGGTGTTTTCATGCAGCCTGCGCAGATCTGGAAAGCAATGTTGTGAAAGCGATCATGACGATAAATAACTGCGTTGCTGTTTCATCATCTAATTCTGTTCCGTCATCATCTGGTTCGCTTAACTCGATTGAAATAAAACGCGCCAATTCAGGTTGATCGCAAAAATCCTCCAATATCTCTTCGTCGTTGTTGTCAAAATAAGCGTCTAACATTTGAAAGTAGGGTTCTTCAAATTCTTCAATTTGCTCATCCGTTACCGTCGTGGTGTGGATGGATTCTTGAGCAAAACTTTCTGAAATCAAGCAGAAATAATACAAAAGAAGGCCTTCCAATTGTTCATTTTGGTATTCCAAGGCAGCAGACATAATGTATCCCAACAACGTGGGTTGTGCAGTAGAATATTTCTCAGCCAACGCTTCCAATGCATCATCGTCGAGGTTGTCGACAATTTGGATGGCTTTTTCAATACTTTTTAACGATACTTGACTCATATTATTTATTTAAAGTGTAAAGGTAAATAATAAATAGAATGGAGTTTACAATTGTGTTTCAAATGCGGTTGAATTTCAGTCGGCGGTTGCGCCAATCTTGCAGAAAAGTGCAGCGGTGCAAAAAGGAGCACGGAATGGCAATTGGTTGAGTGATTCGTTTTATATTTGCTGAAACGGTTGTTGGTAAAACGACTGAAACTATTTTTATTGTTGATATATGGCTAGAATTTTCATTAACCTTCCGGTGGCAGATTTAGAACGAAGCACTGCATTTTTCAAACAATTGGATTACGAATTTGAATCTGAAATGACCGACGATAATGCGACGTGCATGGTCGTTGACAACAACATTTTTGTGATGCTGTTGACCCGTGAATTTTTCAAAACGTTTACGCACAAAGAAGTTGCTGATGCAACTAAAACGAGTGAAGTGATTCTTTCCTTGGAAGTCGATTCAAAAGAAAACGTTGCTTCTTTCGTCGAAAAAGCGGTTGCAGCAGGTGCCACAACTCCGAATGAACCAAAAGATCATGGGTTCATGTATCAATGGGGTTTTCAGGATTTAGATGGACATTTGTGGGAAGTTTTCTGGATGGATCCTTCGACGCAGATGATTGGATAAGCGTGCGCAAAAAGGCACAAAAAAAAGCGTTTGAATCGACTCAAACGCTTTTTTAATGGATTTTTTTATTTCTTCATCAATTTCCAAGCTCCGTGAATCGGTTTGGAAACGAATTCTTTTTGTTTGTTTTGTTGGATTTGATTCCAGATTTGATCCACAGAGGCCAACAAGGCTTGACCTTCTTCTTCCATTGCGTCTTTGATGACAGTTGGGTCTGAAAAATATTGTTTCACAAAATTCGTATCAAAATCTCCGGAACGGAATGCTTCGTGTTTCATCACGTATTTTCCAAAATCCAAGGTGGTTTTCAAACCTGAGATTTGATAATCGTCAATCGCTTTGATCGTGTTTTCAATCGCAATTTCACGCGTTTCACCCCAAACACATAGTTTGGCAATCATTGGATCGTAGTAAATTGGAATATCCATGCCTTCTTCAAACGCATCGTCCACACGAACGTGTTTTCCAACTGGCGTTCTGTATCTTCTCAAGTTACCAATATCCGGTGTAAATCCGTTCAATGCATCTTCGGCGTACACACGCACCTCAATCGCATGACCGTTTATCGACAATTCATCTTGGAGTTTTGGTAAACGTTCGCCGCGTGCCACGCGAATTTGCCATTCGACCAAATCCAATCCGGTAATTTCTTCCGTTACAGGGTGTTCCACTTGCAAACGGGTATTCATTTCCAAGAAATAATAGTTCAAATCTGCATCGATCAAAAATTCCACCGTTCCAGCACCTTCGTAGTTACATGCTTTACAAACAGCTACCGCAGATTCTCCCATTTTTTGGCGAATTTCGGGTGTCAAAATCGCACTTGGTGCTTCTTCAATTACTTTTTGGTGACGACGTTGAATGCTGCATTCTCTTTCGAACAAATACACGTGATTTCCGTGTGAATCCGAGAAAACTTGAATCTCAATGTGTCTTGGTTTGGTAACAAATTTTTCGATGAAAACAGCATCGTCTCCAAACGAAGAACGGGCTTCGCTTTGCGCCATTTTCATTTGCTCGGGTAAGTCTTCGATTTTCTCAACCAAGCGCATTCCTTTTCCACCACCACCAGCAGATGCTTTGATCAATACGGGTAGCCCTACTTGCTTCGCGATTTGAATTGCTTCTTCTGGATCAGTCACTGCACGATCAATCCCCGGAACCAACGGTACATTGTAAGCTGCAACGGCTTGCTTGGCAGAAAGTTTGTCACCCATTAGATTCATGGCGTGTGCGGATGGACCGATAAACGTGATTCCAGCAGCTTTTACTTTTTCTGCAAAGCCAGCATTTTCTGATAAAAATCCGTAGCCAGGATGAATTCCATCAACACCGAGTTGCTTGCAATAGTCCAAAATAGCATCTTGGCGTAAATAACTTTCAGAAGATGGAGATTTTCCCAAGTAAACCGCTTCGTCGGCTTCTAAAACATGGGGTGCATTCGCGTCTGAATCTGAATAAACGGCAACGCTCGCAATGTTCATCTTTTTCAAGGTTCGAATTACTCTTCGTGCAATTTCACCTCGGTTTGCTACTAATACTTTTTTCATGCGCTTTCAATTATATCTTGATGGGGTTCCCAAAAGTAATGATAATGTTCAAATCTCAAAGCGTATTCCACGTTTTTGAAACGATTCTTTGCAATTCAATTGCTACTCTTCGTTGAGAACAGCTGCTTTCTGAACGGCCACGGGTGGAACCGGTTTTTGACTTCTTTTTTTGGTATTCAATATGCGGTTGTTCTTGCGAAATAAATCCAAAACAGTTTGCAACAACACGAAATCTTTGGTGCTTTGAAATTCTTCTTGATACTGCAAACCGACCCCTTGCGTGAATTGACCTAAGTTTTTGTCTTGAATGACGGTGTAATCGTTGGATTCGTTGAAAATACTGACTTTGAAGTTGCCATTTTCATCCAATGTGTATTCTAAATTTAAGTCTCCAATCAACTGACTTTGGTTGGTGTTTCCGACATTGTTTTCGACACCAAAACTTCCTTTGATGGTTAACTTGTCATTCAGCACGTTGGTCACAAATCCAATTTGTCCGGATGTTTGCCCCGAAGTCGTATTATTTTGTAAATTGACATTCAAACGAACGTCTTTCGATAATTCTCCTAGCAAGGTATTGATTTGTCCCGTCAATGCGTCTAGTGCTGCTCCGGAACCATAACTTGCCGCTTGAGCTCCAACCGTAGGTTGGAATTTGTTTCCAACAAGTAAGGAGAAAAATTGACGATTCAATTCATCTTTGTCGCTGTTGATTCGATCAATCGCGGCTTTTGCACTTTCTGAAGCTTTCGGCGCTTTGATTTCAAACGAAATGAGTGGATCGGAAAGTGAACCCGTCAGCAAGAGGTTGCAATTCACTTGTTGATTAGATGTCGTCGATTTTTTACTTTCCAATTCTTGTACAATTTCATTTACGTTGGCAACAACGTTGTAAGTCGTTTTGATGTCCAACAAGGCTTCTTCGGCGCCGCCGCCGTTCCACGTAATTGTTCCTCCGTTTTGGATTTTAAAGTTTTTGTTCAAAACCCCCAACACGAAGCGGTAATCTCCTTCGGTCACCGTAAACGTTCCGTCCATAGTAAGATCGTTCAGGTTGTTGAGTTTAATCCCGATTTTTCCTTTTCCTTTGGCGGTGATTTCGTCTCCCGTCTGTTCATCAAAAATCAACTTGATAGTTGCGTCTGGTGTGACATCGAAATTCAAATCTAAATCGACACCCGTGAAGTCAATTTCGGGTTGAACGGTGTTTCCCGTCAGGATATTTTTGGATTCCCACACAAAGCTCAAGTCGTCGTCAATCTCAGAGCTTTCATACATCGGAAAATTGATGTTGGTGTTGCGTTCGGTCTTCATATTGACCATGATTTCGAGGTTGTCTGAATACCCTGAAATGTTGGCATTTCCAGTGGCGTATGCCTTTCCGTAATACACGCTTCCTTCTTCATAGCCGGTGTTCATGACCAAGAAGTTGTCTACTTTTACCAAATTGCGGTAGATCGGATCGTAGTATTCCTCCAAATTGAAGAACAGATCAAAATTCCAATTTTCAAAATTGTTGTGGATGATCGTACCGTTCATAGCGCCCGTATTTCCCTCTTCATCGATAATCGGCATGTTATCGATTTTGATCATGTCTTCGTCGATGTCGATTTTTCCATTTAATCCGAAATTGACGCCAAACATTTGAATTTTGGCATTTCCTCCCAACAGATTTACAGATCCGTTCAATTTTGGTTGATCGAGTGTTCCACGAATTGCGAGTTTCCCTTGTAAGAGTCCGCGAATGTTGCTTACCACATCGGGATCTA
>SSGT01000088.1 GCA_008017065.1 Crocinitomicaceae bacterium | reverse complement strand
GCGCTGCGCTAGCGTTGGCCAATTGGAATGGAAATGCGTGGAGTTATTCCGTCGGAACTACCATAGGAGCTTGCAATGGAACAGCAGCAGGAAATATTACGAGTGTCGCGTCCCAAGCGGAAAATGGAATTTATTCATTCGTATTTTACGGCAATGTAACCACGCAAAGTATTACCGTTTGCAACGGTGAATCGTACACGATCGGCAATTCAACTTATACCACTTCTGGAACATACGTGGATGTGTTTACAAATACACAAAACGAGGACAGCACGGTAATCACGCAGCTCACCGTTTTAGAACCAATTACTTCAACACAGAGCGAAACGATTTGCGCTGGAACTTCCTTCACGATCGGAACAAACACCTTCTCTTTTCCAGGTGTATACCCAGTCGTATTGACAAGTGTCGATGGTTGTGACAGTCTTGTCTCACTCACCCTATACGTATCCGAAGCAATTGATTTAGAAGTAGTTCAAACCGGTTTGACCTTAAAGACCAATTACCTTGGAACGGGCTACCAATGGGTGAATTGTTCCACCAACGAAAGCATTCCCGGAGCAACCAACAGTCAATTCACGGTTACCGAAAATGGATCGTACGCTGTGATTATTTACGATGGATTCTGTGTCGACACCACTGCGTGTATTTCGTTTGCGAACGTCGGTCTTGAAGAAAAGACATTTTCTGACTGGATTCACGTGTACCCAAATCCATGTCAAGGGATCGTAAACGTGCAATGGAATTCGCAGATTACCGTGCACAAATTGCGTGTTGTGGATGGAACTGGAAGAACAATAGAGACGATCTCAAACGGATTCCAAGAGGCAACAGCGCTACAGTTGCATGAACTGACGAGCGGCATGTATTGGTTACACTTCGAAACGGATCAAGGAATTCAAGTAGTCAAATTTGTCGTCGAATAAATCAATTTAAAACAAGAAAGCGTGAAACTGGCATTCCACGCTTTCTAAAACCTAACCAAACTACTACTACTTATGAAAACTAACTACAATGAGACTGCTTTTCAAAAAGTGTGCCATGCTAAATTGGTCCACTTTCACAACCTCATCTGTAACAACAACGGGCAAATTTCAGATTTGGTACATGCGTTTCTTACTTTTAACAAAATTTTAGTACTTTCAGGCATATCGCAGCATCGTGAGCTTGTTTGCGTATCCGTTTCGCCACAAAATTTTTGACTTTCTGCGTGTAAATTGTAACTTCAAACACACGCACACGTAATTGGAATCACACGAAAAAAATTAGTATCTTTGTAGTATGTTGATTGAACAATTAATTGGTGAACTTTTACTGCGGCACAATTGTGTTGTAGTTCCTTCATTTGGTGGATTTGTTGCCAAACAAACATCCGCACGAATTGACATGAAAAATGGGGTAATGACACCACCTCAAAAATCATTGCTATTCAACCGCCAATTAATCAACAACGATGGATTATTGATTGCAACTTTTGCGCGTGAATTCAATTTGTCGTACGACGATGCAGCCCAAGAAATTCAGAAGCAAGTCGAAGATTGGCACAAGCGCTTGCAAGCAGGTGAACGAATTTCATTGGATAAAGTCGGTTTTCTATTCTTAGACCAAGAAAAAAATATCGGATTTGAACAAGATCGTTTTTTCAACTTATTACTTCAATCTTATGGATTGGAGAAAATTCATTTTGTAAGCGAAGAAGATATTCAGTTGATTGCTCCTGCTCAAGAGCGTATACAGCCTATTGAAACGCCGCTGCAAGTCACGGAAGAATCACCGATCATCGAACTGATTCCGGCAGGTGAACCAATCATAGAGACAGCAACTGCAAATGCTCAACGCATTATTCCGTTGGAGGAAGTGAAATCAACTCGCAAAATTTGGCGGTACGTTGCAGCAGCAGTACTTGTACCGATCGGTTTCTACTCATTTTGGATTCCAATGAAAACCGATGTACTCGAATCGGGCGTTTTTGCAGTTCAAGATTTTAATCCATTTCACCACCAATCGGATGGATTGTATGAACCAACCGCGTGGGACTTCGATTGGAAAAAAAACACACCGCAATCAATTGACGTTGCCGCAGAAACCGCAGAATTGGATCCTTCGGTGCGTGTTTGGTCGTACGCGTTTGAGCCCGATTTATACATGCCTGTTCGCATTTCATCAACTACAAGCATGGATGAAATTACCGCTCCAAAAACAACGGTGAGCACCCCAAAATCCACGCCGACCGGTACGAAATACCACTTGATTGCGAATTGTTTTGGAAACGAGCAAAATGCAGTTAATTTCGTACAGTTGCTCCGATCAAAAGGATTTGACGCTTGCATTTTGGACGTCAAAAACGGTTTGCATCGCGTGAGTGCTGGAAAATCCAATACCCTTGAAAATTTACAAGCTATTCAAGAAAAAGCCGAACAATCGAATGTAGTCGGAACTTGGATTTTCAAAGCAGAATAATTCTTTTTCATTTTCTCCCATTTTACTTGTTTTACACGAACGGTTGGTATCCTTAGGTTGATTTTTTTAACTTTACCAACGTGATTTATGCGATTCTCACAACGAGATCTGACATAATTCCCTCAAAACAAAACAAAAACAAAATGAAAAAAATTGCATTACACGTTGGTTTTTTACTGCTTACAGCAATTGCCTTCGGTCAGGAAAAAACAAAAAACGCACCCAACAGTTCGTACGAATTTACAAAAATTGCGCACCTCGACGCAACGCCCGTTCAAAGTCAAGGATACACGGGAACGTGCTGGAGTTTTTCTGCTTTGTCATTTTTTGAGTCAGAAATGATCCGAAAAGGGACAAAAAATCCGGCTCCTTTGTCTGAAATGTTTGTTGCTCGAAAAGCATACGAAGCTAAAGCGGATAAATTCATCCGAATGGATGGTAAATCTAATTTTTCAGAGGGCGGAGCATTTCATGATATTCCGTTCGTTTTTAAAAACTACGGTATCGTCCCTGCGCAAGTTTACCAAGGTTACAATCCTGGAACAGAAACCTATGACCACAGCGAAATGTACAGCGTGTTGAATGGAGCGATGGAAGGATTGTTGCGCTACACAAAAGAGTTGGAAGGAAAAGGATTGTCTGTTGCATGGAAAAGTGCGCTTTCAGGAATTTTAGATGCATATTTAGGAAAAGACGTGCAAGAATTTGAATTCAACGGAAAAAAATATACGCCTAAAACGTACGCGCAGTCGTTGAATTTAAACATGAACGATTACGTTTCCATCACATCTTTTACAAACCACGATCCCTACAGTGTTTGCCAATTGGCGATTCCAGACAACTGGGGAAATGGATCAAGTTACAACGTAAATTTGGCAGATTTGATGACCATCGCTGAATATGCGTTGAAAAATGGCTACACGATCGCTTGGGGTGCAGATGTTTCCGAAAAAGGATTTAGCTTCCGCGAGGGAATTGCGATCGTACCAAAAGATCCTTCCACGATTCAAGTCAACGGAAGAGACAACAAAAACTATTCGGATGCTGGCGCTGCAAAAAGTTCAAACGCATTTTTAAGTCCGGTAGAAGAAATCAAAGTGACCCCAGAGCTACGACAATTGGGGTACGACAATAAAACAACTACCGACGATCACGGGATGCACATCACGGGATTATACAAAGACCAAAACGGTACACGTTATTTTTTAGTCAAAAATTCTTGGGGAACAAGCAATTACCCGCAAGGATATTTGTATGTTTCCGAACATTATTTCAATTTGAAAACTATCAACATTTATTTACATAAAAACGGAATTCCAACAGAAATTCGTTCGAAATTGAGTTTGTAATTGGTAGGATTCCCAGTGACTTTTAAAAAATATCGCTGGGAATCAATCCTTTATTAATTTTTTAATTAATTTTGAGCCAAATACGAAACTGATGGATAGATTAACCCCTGCTGAAGAGCAAGTGATGTTACGTTTGTGGAAACTTGAGAAAACTACTGTAAAAGAAATTGTTGCGTTATACGATGACCCCAAACCCGCATACAATACCACCTCTACGATTGTTCGCATACTTGAGCGTAAAAAATTTATCAAGCACAAAACTGTTGGGAGAGGATTTATTTACAGCGCTAAAATTTCGAAAGAAAAATACCGTGAGTTTTTAGCGGAGAATTTGTTGAAAAACTATTTTGATGGCGATCGTAAAGCGTTAATTTCACATTTCAACAGCAAAGGATCGCTGAACGAATTGTTGTAATCATTGAACTATCAACGAGGCCTCAACTTGAGGTCTTTTTTTTGAACTAAAACCTTCCGATCATTCCCGTGTTCATCATTGCTCGATTGAGATCTATATAGCTGAATCATCCCGAAATCCGTACCAATCGACCACAAAAAATCCAGTTCGTTGCGCTTCTACAATCCTTGGAATTGCTCTGCGAAAATTCCTTGAATCGATTCGTTTGATCGTGATTTAAAATTTATCAACGCCAATCTAAAGTTCATTTTCCTAAAAAAGTTGTATTTTTATCCCAAATTAATAGAAATATGGGATGTACCAGTTGTAGCTCAGGAGGTGGAACTCCAAAAGGCTGTCAAAATAATGGAACCTGTAGTTCTGGTGGATGTAATAAATTAGGCGTATTTGATTGGTTGGGTAACATGCAGTTGCCAAGCGGACAAGCGCCATACGACATAGTTGAAGTTCGCTTCAAAAACAGTAGAAAAGCATTTTATCGCAACAACAAAGATTTTTCACTTCAAGTAGGTGATGTTGTTGTCGTTGAAGCGAGTCCAGGCCACGATGTGGGTGTGGTTTCTGTTGTTGGTGAACTCGCCAGAATTCAGGTCAAGAAAAAAGCACCGAACTTCAAATCCAGTGAAGCAAAAAAGATTTATCGAATCGCGAATCAAGACGATATCGAAAAATGGACCCGTTCGCGTGAATTGGAAAAAGAAGTAATGTATCAATCACGCACGCTTGCGTTGAATTTGAATTTGAACATGAAAATTTCCGACGTTGAATACCAAGGAGATTTAACGAAGGCAACTTTCTATTATACGTCAGATGATCGCGTAGACTTTCGTCAGTTGATCAAAGACATGGCCGATACGTTCAAAATTCGTGTTGAAATGCGTCAAATTGGTTCGCGCCAAGAGGCTTCTCGTTTGGGAGGAATCGGTTCGTGTGGAAGAGAATTGTGTTGTTCTACATGGTTGACCGATTTCAGATCGGTATCTACATCGGCTGCACGTTACCAACAGTTGTCGCTCAATCCACAAAAATTAGCCGGTCAATGCGGTAAATTGAAATGCTGCTTGAATTACGAGTTGGATATGTACCTCGACGCAATCAAGTCATTTCCTGCGGTTGACACCAAATTGTACACCGAAAAAGGAGCCGCTTTTCACGTCAAAACAGATGTTTTCAAACGCTTGATGTGGTACATGTACGAAGGTGGCGTTGGTGGTATGATTGCGTTGGCACCGGAGCGTGTTGCGGAAGTCAAAGAAATGAATGCGAACAAACAAAAACCGCATGATTTAAAAGACTTCGCCAAACAAGAAGTCGTGGTTGTAGAACCCGATTATTCGAATGTGGATGAGCAAGACAGTTTGAACCGATTTGACAACAATTTCAAAAAGAAAAAGAAAAAGAAACCAAATCGTCCGAATGCGAATCAGCCGCAAGCGAATGCAAGTTCCAATGCGCCAAAACCCGCAGGAAATAACGAAAATAAACAGCGGCAACAGCAGCCAAAAGGAAATCCACAAGCACCAAAACAAGCGGGAGCAAGCGGACAAAAACCGGCTGCGCAAGCACCAAATCCAAACCAAAAACCAAAGCCTTTTCCAAAACCAAACCCAAATCAGCTTCCTAAAACGGAAGGAACGGCTGCGCCTGCAAATCCAGACGGAACTGCACCTGCACCAAAACGAAATAAAAAACGACGTCCGCCAAGGAAACCAAATCCCGACGGAAATCGCGAAAAACCGAGTGGAAATGCGGAATAAATTAATTGGAATCGGAATCCTCTTGATGTGGCTCGTTTCGAGTTGCACGGAATCGCCCATGTTTGATAAATCGTATTCGTTTCCATCCAACAAATGGACGCAGACGGTCAAACCAGCATTCAAGGTAGCAATCACAGACACCAACAAGTTGTATGATTTTACAATCACATTTCGGGTCACGACAGATTACGCCTACAACAATGTATGGTTTTACCTCAATACAAAAACACCCGATGGATTGACCGCGAGAGAACCATTCGAAATAAAAATTACGAATCCCGACGGTTCGTGGGCAGGAATTGAGACAGGAACAGTAGTAGAAACCCAGCTGACCTTCAAGCGACGCAAACTTCCCAAAAAAGGGAACTATTATTTTACCCTCGAACAAGGTATCACCAACGAAACGCTCACCGAAGTACTTGACATCGGATTGCGGGTTGAAGAAGTAAAGAAATAAAAAAGGGGAGAATCGTTGAACAGATTCTCCCCTTTTTTGATCGACCAATTTTACCTTCGATACCAACTACATACTTCAAAAAAAACGGAACTGATACGCCACGGTAGCTCTCAATTTTTGCTTGTAATAAATCTGTTCCGTTTGAATTGTTCCATCCGCGTTCACTGTATACACCCGACGAGACAGAGGCGCATTCGCATTTTTATGGTAACTGGTTCGTGCAACAATGTTTCCATTGGAATCTTTTTGGACAACCTGCTTCGAAGAAAATTTTCCAGATTTTTTGTATTGAATAGTCGTTTCCACGAGCGGCTCAATTTTTCGCTCCCACGTCAAGATTGAATCGTTGTAAAAAGACTGTGTCAAACACAATACCGAATCTTTCGAAAATACTTGCTTCGTGAGGTAGGGAATCCCATCGAGCAACGTACGTGTAAAGACGGCGTAAGACCCATCTGCACTTTCTTCTCTGAAAGAACAAACACTGGATATCGCCGTATTTTTCGAAGCTACCATCTCGCCTTCTGGCTTGCATTCATAGATCCACTCCTTTTCAAGTTTCCCATTCACACTGTAAGCCGTTCGAATTAACTTTTTGTCCCCGTTGTATGTGTGCGCTATCTCATAGGTTTTTCTCCCTTTCTTCATTCGAGATACCGAAACTTTTTTGAAGTCGGTATACTGCAATTCGATCGAATACGTTTGTTTCTTGTTTTTAAAAAAATCTCTTTTCACAAGCATCCCGTCGGAATACGTCGACTCAACTTCATATTCTTTTCCATCGTTTTGCGTATGAATTTTTACTTCCACCGTGTCATGTTCATATTCTTTGACCATTGTAAACTTCTTGGCGGTGTATTGCGTCAATCTTCCTTGCGCGTTGTATGTAGAGGTTGATTCGCTTTTTTTTCCCTTGACATTCGTCCTCACGGTGTGCACTTGTTGGATGTGTAATTTCTTGCGTAAGTCCAAGTTTACAACTGAATTTTCATAGTAATTCATTTCTAAGTTGTGACTCAACGACCTCATTTGATAGTATTCATTCATCGAACGTTGCGCAAAGCTAAGCAGCGGCGAAAAACAAAATAGCAGTAAAAAATTTCTCATAATTATTGGGTTTAAAATGGTTGTATAACCAACATGTGAATTTCCGTTACAGTTGCATCACCTGATGTGGTTGCGGAAGTCACCCCTTTTCTACTATCTTTGTAAAAAATTCAGTCGATGTTAGTTGAAATCCAAGACAAAATTGTTTCCCTTGATTTATTCGAAAAAAAATTCGTTTGCGACTTAAACGCCTGTAAAGGTGCATGTTGCATCGAAGGAGATTCAGGTGCTCCTTTGACATTAGACGAAATCGACATCTTGGAAGAAGACTTGGAAAAAATCAAACCATACATGCGTCCCGAAGGAATCGCAGAAGTGGAAAAAACGGGTGTTTTCTATATGGATTGGGACAATGATCCCGTAACGACCTTGGTGAACGGTGCCGAATGTGCGTTTGTTTATTTTGATGAAAAAGGAATTACCAAATGTGCCATCGAACAAGCCCACAAAGATGGAAAAACCGATTTCAAAAAACCGATTTCATGTCATTTGTATCCAATTAGAACCAAAAAATTCAATGAATTTGAAGCCTTAAACTACAACGAATGGCACATTTGCAGTCCTGCTTGTGCCTGTGGAAATGAATTGGACGTCAAAGTGTATAAATTTTTGAAAGAGCCGATTATCCGCGCTTATGGCGAAGCGTTTTATGCAGAAATGGAGCAAGTGGACGCCGAATTGGAAAAACAAAAATAATTTTTCTTTAGAGCCAACCCTTTGAAGCATTCTTGCGTCTATACAAGTAGGTAATTATCTCATAGTTTTTACCTTGGTTTTATTTCCCTTGCAGGTACCTGAAAAGAGTTTCTACCTCAAAAAACACAGGATCAAATGTTTTTTTCAAACTCTTTTCAGGTTTTTTCTTTTTACACACTCCAAAATTCAACTGATTTTAAATCGAAATCCTCCGAAAATGTGAATTTTTCAAAAAAAAGAAGTTTTTTTTTTGATTAATCTCCTTTTTCTTCGTTCAATTCGTGTTTTCATTTATTTTTGCCGTTACAAATAAGATAAGATGGAGAGCAACGACATTCAACTGATAGAAAAAGAACAAGTTCATACTTTACACTTTCCAAGTGACGATATTTTGGTGAAAGATGCTGAAAAAAAAGAACGTCAAGCTGCGATTGACCGTGCCATTTCATTGGGAAACTTGGAACATCACAAAGTGCGCATTTATTTTTCAGACGATCAGGGGAAAAAACGCGTTGACACTACAATCTGGGCGGTTACAGACACAGCAATCGTTTTGAAACAAAATACGGTATTACCAATTCATAGAATTCATAAATTAGAAATATAAAGTTATTATGACGAAGAAACGTGCCATTGTAAGTTATGACAAGCTCACAATTGATCAAAAAAAGCAATTACTTGTTGCATTCCCTGATGGATTTAGCGAAGGCATGACGCAAATCAAAACACCGACTGGTGAAACGATGGATGCTCTACTCTGGGAAACCGAAGAAATCATCTACTTAGTGAAATTAAACAAACCAGTTGGAAAACCTGTGAAGGCACCAATCGACGACGACGATGAAGACGAAGAAGATTTCGAAGACGATATTCCAGACGATGTGAAGGAAGAAGAAGACGTTGACGACGATGTTGATGACGACTACGATGTCGCTGACGAGGATGACGAAGACGAAGAAGACGAAGACTAAAAATAAGCGTAAAAGGACAATCAGCAGTGGTTGTCCTTTTTCAATTTATCTACCTCAACACCACCGCTTTTCCTTCCAATTCTCCTGAATCGCCTGCGGTGTTCCAATTGATTTTATAAAAAATCATCTCGCTCGCAATCGCTGCCATTTCGGATGAATTCCAAATTGCATTCGCGCCTTCGGTGAGTTGGATCTTGGTGTTGGTTTTCAACAAGCGACCTTGTGCGTCGTACATCGAAATGTCGATCATCGGTTTACCGTTGGTGTACACAAAAAAGGCATTTTGCGAAATACTACTTCCTACCACCAAAGAACTTCCGAAAATGTAAAATCCTGTTTCAGAAATAAATACGTTTTGAACAGCCGTATCGGCACACGTTGAATCGTTTTGCCAAGCGATGAGTTCGATTTCGTAATTTCCGCCAGTAACTGCTTGAAATGTTGGATTTACCTTGGATTGAAACGCGTTGTTGACACGCCAACTCCAATCGGTGAAATTGGTACTTTGATTCGCAATTTGAATTTCCAAGGGCGCAACGCCACTCGTGGGTGAAACCAACAAACCAGCGTTGACCACTAAATACGAATCAATTGCAACGACCGTGTCAAAACGACAACCAAACGCATCGCGCACCGTGAGCAACTGATTTCCAGCTGCTACTTGAATAAAAACACCCGTTGACTGAAAAACACCGTCGTTCAAGGAATAGGAATTGTTACCTGCTGTTTGCCAATTGATCAAGGCTTGCGCTTCACCACAAAGCGTTGTCGTTTGGTTGTAAAACGTTGTTTTGGGTTGCTTGCGCACGTGAATCATGACGGGTCGCACCACAGAACAACTATCACTTCCCCAAATGCGCACGGTGTACAAGCGCGACGAATCTCCCGAAAAAACAGGATTGGGGCAATCGTAACACGACAAACCAACTTCGGGCAACCATTCGTAAGCAATACCGCCCGAAGCGGAAAGTTGGAACGGTGCATTGGGACAAATCGTGGTGTCTGGGGTGATGCTGACGTTTTGGGGCTGGCAGGGGGTGGAGTAGGCGATATTAAATGAGGTGTAAACATTTTGTGGAACCGAGGGAACTTGCCATTTTAAACTCCAATTTAGCGAGTTAGAGGCAAGTATATAGCCTGATATTTGAGCCAATGCATCGCTATTACCCATTAAATTATCTGGTGTATCATCGTCTAAACCATAAAGTGTACTATTTTGATAATAAAAATGACCTCTAGTCCCATGATCAAATATCGAATTTGTTAGATCAGCTCCTCCAATTAGCCCTAAATTTTGTCCTTCTACATAAACGACAGATCCATCATTAAAAATTGAAGAGGCAATTATATCAGTATTCAACGAAAATCCAATATCTGAAAGCGTGTCAACAGTATTTAACGGAACACTATAATTTGTAATTTCTTGATTAAGATTCTGATTGTTAAAAACCAATGTAAAACACAATTCATCTAAAAGATCATTTTCATACAATATTAGAATACCGAAATTGCCATAGAAACAATTAGGTTCATAATCACAGTTCAGGAATGATTGATCTGGAATTTGAATTGTGTGTGTAAATACGTTTTGGTAAATAGAAGTAATATCAACAATATTATTCTTAACAAAATAAAAATCAGTAAATTGACTTTCTAGATGCTTTTCAAAAAAAACTGTTTCTGCAGAAAGTTGAATGTTAATATTATCGAGTATAATTGAAATGTTTGAATCAGGACTATTATGAGTATTATAAATCAAGAAAACTTTTTTAATGGTCGAATTTGGCTCTATAAATGTTTCAAACTGACCATTAATAGTAGTATTAGAAGTAATTCCCGCTGAAAATCCTGAAAAACAAACCCCACCTTTCCAAATATCTTGGTAAAAAACTGTTTGAGAAAAAATGAAAAAATGTATGTTTAAAGTGAAAATGAATACTATTTTTTTCATTTATCAACATGGATTTTAAGACTTTCTAATTCTACTTTAATTTCCTCTAATTTTT
>SSGT01000176.1 GCA_008017065.1 Crocinitomicaceae bacterium | reverse complement strand
GAATACATTTCTTGTAAGAACGTATTTTTTTACAGAAGGTTGGTAATTTTTTGCAAAAAGTTGATCTATGCGCGAATTTGGCGCAACTCGTTGCTGAATTCCAATCCGTCGATCCACAAATCTGCTATTCCAGCGGATTCCCCTTTTAGATAGTAGTAATCCGGTCCTTCGCCCATGTCGATTTTTTCAAATTCACCCATCAAATCCATCTCGCTGTTGAGTTGTTGAATTCGTCCAATCAGCAGATTTAAATCCGTGAAGTTGATCACCAGTTCACTTTGAAAAGTTTGAATTCCTTGACTAATTTTGCAAGTAACATGCACTTCGTTGATTCCTGCTTCAAATTGTATCGACTCGATGTTGATTTTATCAAAAATACTTTTCATATCCTCTAAATTTATAGTACAAAATTAGAGCGGTAGTTCGTAAACTATTTACGATCTGAATTGAATTTTGAATTTCTTGAAGAGAATGCATGAAAAAAGGGTAAACAATTGCTTGTCCACCCTTTCATTTCTTTTGATCAACTTGACTATTTGATTCCGAAATAAGCTTTTGCTTGCTTGTCGGCTGGATCTAGTTCTTTCACAATTGTCCAAGCTGCTTTTGCTTTTTCAGTATTTTTTTCGGGAGAAGTTACATAGTAATCACCCAAGTATTTTGCTGCTTCAATTACAAAGTTTTTGTAGGAACTTGCTCGTTCTTCCACAGGCACGGTTGCAATGAATTGCTCGTAGTGTGGTTTCGCTGACCACGTCAATTTCTTTGGGTCCAACTGTGCGTTTGAACGACCTCTCCACAAAAATGCCATCGCATACGTTGGCGCTAGTTTTGCTACTTGTGCATATGCAGCATCTGCAAGCATGTAATTTTTTGGTCCGAAGTAGTATGCTCTACCCAAGTCGTAGTATTCTGCTGCACCAAGTTGGGTTGAATCTTGTCGCATTTTAGCGTTGAAAGCAGCGATTGCTAAATCGTATTTTTTGGCTTTCAAATGCAATTTTGCTAGTTCGCCATGTAATTCACCAGAATTTTCTGGATCTTTCGTCACCGCGCGGTCCAATTCAACGACTGCCAATGAATCGCTTCCCATTTTAGCTAGAAGTAATCCTCTGTATTTGTAGTCCATCGCAATTACTTTGTCTTCTGGAACGATTTTGAAGAATCGGTCACTTGCTGCCATTGCTTTTTGGTAAAGTTCTGCTGGTGCTTTTGCATCTTTCGCATTGCATTCGTAGATTGAGAACGCAAGCAAACGCTCACTGTAGAAATTTTGAAATCCTTTTTGGTGGATATCTTCAAATTCCGTTACCGCTTCACAGTATTTTTTTCCAGAGAAAAGTGACGTGGCATAGCGGTAGCGTGCATATTCGCTGTCGTTCAATTCCAAGTATCTTTTCCAGTTTTCGATCGCACGCGTAGATTGATTGAAGAACATATTTAGTTCTGCATTTTCGCGGAACGACGGTGCGTACGTTGGATCTAATTCTTGTGCTTCTTTGTACATGTCGTTTGCCAATTCGTAGTTTTTGGCACGTTGGTACACTTTCGCTTTACGTACGATGATTTTGGCAGATTTTGAAATATCCAAAGCTGCGTTGTAGCTCTTCATCGCTTCAGTTCCGTTGGTTGGATTGAGTTCCAACTGTGCGTCTCCCAACAGCAAATGCCCCTCGATGTTTTTGTTTTCGAGTTTGGTTGCAGCGGTCAACAACGTAACTGCTTTGTTCAAGTTTTTGATTGGTGCGTATACATAAACAGCTCCAATTTGGCGAATGATCTCTGCGTTTTTGTTTTTGGAGGTTAACAAAGAAGCCGTAAACATTTTGTTTGCCGCTGCCGTGTCTCCAGCATACCACATTGATTTTCCAACACCAACTTGATTCAATAAGCATGCAGGGTTGAGCGAAAGTCCTTTTTCCCAGATGATTTTTGCGGAATCCAAATTATCAGCTTGAAAGTAGTTTTCACCGTAGTAAAAATAATACTCTGCTTTGGTTGGTTCTTTCGCAATTAAAGCCTTGAACTCACCAGTCGCCAAATCGAATCGCTCGTTGTCTGTTTTTTTGATCGCAGATTCAAGTGTTTGCGCATGCATAAACGTTCCGCATAAGAAAGTGAACGCTAAGAAACTGTACTTTTTCATTTTGTGTATAGAATGTGTCTTACGACTGTTGTTTACTATTGTTTGTTTCCGGTATCTTGTCAATTCCCTTGCCAAAAATGGACAAAGTCGAAAACGGAGGATAAATTTAACTATAATTTAAAGAAGCAGGTGCTACTCTGATTTGATTTCAATCATGCGTGCAACCATGTTGGCAGGAATAAGCGATGATTTTTGAACGATCAATTGTCCTTTCTCACCCGTTAGAAACAAAACGAGACCCGCATTCAATCCAGTTCTTGCACCGCGATTAATCATCCAAACGTCGCGCGTTAATGGATATTCTTTGGTGTAGATATAAGATTGATACGGCTTGAAATATCCTTTCTCTGGAGTTTCAGCAACCGCAACCACACTAATTCCATCTCGGAAGCGTAAGGTTTGTGGATCGTCTTCGTCGCTTACCCAATTCACGCCGATGATGCCGATTGCGCTCTTGTTGTTTCTGACATAGTTGATCACTTCTGCATTTGATTTTACGGCAAACACATTTTTGGCAATCGGTACATTTCCAGTCAACTTTCGCAAGTAAACAAAATTCGCCGATGCTGCATTGTCGTACACCACGTTGATTCCTGTTTTGAGTCCGTTCCACACCGTATCTTGTCCACTCAAAATGCGTTTCAATTTCGCCAGCGTGATTGTTGAATCTGGATTTGCGGGATTCACGATCAACGTCACGGCATCAATCGCAATTTTATCGCTCCGCACTTCGATTTGTGATTTGAGTAATTTTGCTTTTTCCGCTTTGGTAAATTCACGTGTGATACAAATCATCTTTGTTTTTTTCTCAAAAAATGCTTGAATCGCACCCTCTTCAGTGGTGTATTTTGCGGTAATGTTCGCCAATGGATTTTGACCTTCAAACGTGTAAATACTTGTGTCGAAAAGTGGTTTGAAGGACTCTTCTACAAAAATAGTTGTCTTTCCAATTCCGTGCGCTTCTTTAACGGTCATCGGATTTCCGTTGCACCCAACCATAAACGCGAGTAGTAAAACGGAGGTCATCGATTTGAAAGATGTTTTCATAAGTTCTTGGCGTTTGATTTTTCTTCACGGATACTTTTATACAGGCGATATCCTCTAAAAGCTGCATAAGCCATCAAGATAACGACGAATGTGATTCTCCGAGATTCCGACATTTTTGCATCAAAAAGGGAAGTGAATAGCATGAAATAAGACAAGGCTATGCACATGACCAAAATGAAAAGCGTGAAAATGTAATTCAAGTTATTTAAGTTCATCTTTTTTCAAAAAATCCCCGAAATCCAATGGATAACGGGGATAATAAATAGTAAAACAAAGCTGTTTAATTCAATTTGAAATTCACTGGTAAATCGAAATAACTTCGTACTCCTTTACCACCGATTTTTCCGGGTTTCCATTTCGGCATCGAACGTACAACGCGTTTTGCTTCGTTGTCACATTCTTCGCAATCAGGAACACCACGTGTAACTTTCACATCGGTAATTCTTCCGTCGGTTCCAACGATGAAACGCAAGTAACATTTTCCTTCCAATCCAGCTTGAATAGCCGTTTCAGGATATTTCATGTTATCTGCCAAGTATTTCATCATGGCTGCACGTCCACCAGGAAACTCAGCTGATTCTTCTACGTCCATAAATACTTCTTCTTCTTTTTTCTCCACGGGTGGAGGAGTAGAAGCAGTTACAGGAGGCGCAAAATTTTCATTTTCCGTTTCTTGTGTACTCGTACTTGCTTTCGTGTCATCCATATCGTCTTGCGTTGGTGGAGGTGTTGTAACCTCTTCATCCGTAACGACTGGTGGTAAGAAAGCAATTGTTTTTTCCATCGGCGGAATTTCTTCTTCCACGGGCGGTGGTTCCACTTCCTCTACTGGAGGAGCGGCAACCGTAAATTGAGACATGTCTACAGGCGCTTCTTCAACTACTTCTTCTGGAATTGCTTTGATTACGAAATACGCACCAAAGGCTAATCCCAAGCCGAGAATCAATGCTCCCATGATGATAGCCATTCTTTTGTTGTAATCTCTGCGGATTACATAAGCACCATACGTTTTGTTTCTGTGTTCAAAAACAAGTTCATTTCGTTGTGTAGATGTTACTTGCTGCCAACGGCGTGCTGTGTAATAATCATACAATGAAACGAAGGCTATCAGTGCTATTACGATATAAATAACTGCCATACTATTTCCCTGTTTTAGCTTTAACTAATTCGAGCTCACTTGCCATCATGTCTACTGGTGCGATCACACCAATGTCTGCGATTTTCAACTCATCGATCAAATCAATGAAGTTTTTGCACGTAGCTTTGTCGTCTGTTTTGATCAAAACTTTCAACGCTTGGATATCGCCTTTGAATTCTTTTACTTTTCGCAAGTAAACTGAATCTTCAATTGGATTTCGTTTGCGTTCTTCGTCCAATCCTGCTTTTTTCTCAAGTACGAAACGGTTCAAGTTTGTCAACAGTTTTCGAACACCTTGTGATCCAAAATCTGTTTCCAACAACTCCGTAGCCGGTTTTCCTGCGCCATTTCCAGCTGGATAGAAAGCACCTTCGTAATAGAAAATACGGTCGTCTGATAACAAGAATGTAACCGCATTGTTCACCTTTGGAATTTCTCCTTCAGGGATATCTTTCGGCTTTGCTGGATAAACCAAACTCATAACTTTCGGCTTGCTAAATGTTGATGTCAATACGAAGAATGTCAACAATAAGAAAGCCAAATCTACTAGTGGAGTCATGTCCACTTTGGTAGAGCCTTTTTTAGGTCTTTTCTTGCCGCCTTTATCGTGGCCTCCGCCACTGTCTGCAATTTCTGCCATTTCTTAAAGTGTTGTTCTCGGATCTTGTTCCAACGAAGTAACAAAATTCAAGTTGTTTAAATTCAAATCTCTAAATACATCGATTACTTGCTTTGCATACAAGTAAACTGCTTTTCCGTCTACTTTCAGAACGAATTTCGGTTTGAATTCGTTCACTTCAGCTTTCAATCCTTTGTCTAACGCAGCTAAGTACGCAACTTCACCTGCAGCTAGTGCTTCTACGTTTCCGTAATAAATCCAATCTTTCAATTGGTTATTGGTAGAATCCGATGGAATTCCCGCTGTTTTCCCTTCTGATACAAACTCTTTTCTTTCTTCTGCAGAAAGATTTAAGAATCCAGGAAGTTCTTGCATCGTGCAACCAAAGTTGGTCAATGAAGTAAATGCTTTCACTTGTTCGTTTGTAAATTGCATTTTGTACTTCGAAGCCATGTTCGCCAACAAGTTGGTCTTAACACTTTCGTTACCTGAAATTCCAAAGAAAACACGACCACCTTTATCAACCGATACCATGATTACGTTTTCCGGAATTGCTTTGTCACTGATACTTGATGGTGTATCCACCTGTACAATGTCATTACTACGGAAATTAGCCGAAAGCATAAAGAATGTTACCAACAAGAAAGCCAAATCCACCATAGGCGTCATGTCTATAGACGGAGTGCTTTTGGGCATATTAATTTTAGGCATTTCGTTCTAAACTATTTTGTAAATACTCACTTTTAATTTTCAGCTGATTCTTACTTTGTAGAAGTAGAGAAATCTTGAACGATTGTAAATGTTGCTTCGTCCATGCTGTATGTCATCTGATCAATTTTAGTTGAAAAGAAGTTGTACATGATGATCGCTACAGCAGAAGCGGTAATACCCAATGCCGTGTTAATCAAGGCCTCAGAAATACCCGCAGCCAATGCAGCTGTGTCAGGCGAACCAGAACTCATTGCACCAAACGAACGAATCATCCCCAATACTGTTCCGATCAAACCGATCAAGGTTGCAACCGATGCAGATGTAGAGATAACGACCATGTTTTTAGACAACATTGGCAATTCCAACGCAGTAGCTTCTTCCAATTCTTTTTTGATAGACTCGATTTTTTGCTCTTTGTCCATTTGCGTATCGCTTTGCATTGTTTGGTATTTTTCCAAACCAGCACGTACTACATTCGCCAAAGAACCACGTTGCTTGTCGCATTCGATGATTGCTTCTTCGATTTTTTTGTCTGCCAACAAACCTTTTACTTTCGCAACAAATTTGTCCACATTTCCTTTTCCTTTTCCTTTCGCTAATGTAAAGAAACGCTCCAAAGAGAAAATAATTACAATAAAGTTTTGTGCTAACAAGATTGGTACGATAAAACCTCCTTTGTAGATAATTCCAAAGTAATTTCCTTGCAATGCTTCCTCAGCTGGATCGTTGTTCACGAAGTTTGCAGGATTACCAAAAATAAACTTATAGATAAGAATACCGATAACCAACGATATCACAATAGCTATTGATGCGATTAAAGCTGAGAATCCTCCAGCTGTCTTTTGCTTGTTACTCATAATTTACTTTTTTATATTTACTTTACATTGTTTAAGACCCCAAACATAGTAAAAGGAATTGAATTTTGAAAAATTATGAAATATTATGTACCATATTTTTACTCAGGTATGTAAAATCTCATTTTAAATAGCTGTTTGAATGAGTAAAACTCGTTTTGCAGGTTAGAATTCTATTTTTGAAAATAGTTTACTCAAAACCAAATGTTTACATTTTAACACGTTCCGCCTTGCTAGTAACTGACTGCCCCACAGTTTTTTCAATGTTACGTTTGTATTAAATTTTAATCACCTCTAACTGATTTGTGTGTTTTTTCAACATTTTCTTTTCAATCCATTCTAATCCGTTCATCCAAATTGATTAATCGTGTTTTTTACAATTTTTGACCTTATATTTGGTCAATCAAATTGAATCAATACAACATGATACAGGTAAAAAATTATGTCCTCGGACAATGGGTAGCTGGCGAAGGCGTTGAAACCAATTTATACAATGCCATCACGGGCGATCACATCGGAACAACCTCAAGCGCTGGGTTGGATTTTAAAGAAGTGTTGAATTATGGTCGTGAAACGGGCGGGTCGCGTTTGCGCAAAATGACGTTTCAAGAACGTGGACGTATGCTGAAAGCGTTAGCGTTGTTTTTGCTTGAAAATAAAGAAAAGTACTACCAGGTCAGTGCTTGGACAGGTGCTACGCGCATCGATTCTTGGATTGATATCGAAGGTGGAATTGGTAACTTGTTTGCAAATGCTTCGTTGCGCCGGCAGTTTCCAGACCTTCCGTACTACGTAGACGGTGTTGCTGCTCCTTTGTCAAAAAACGGTTCGTTTATTGGACACCACATCATGGTTCCGCGCGAAGGTGTGGCGATTCACATCAATGCGTTTAACTTTCCAGTTTGGGGAATGTTGGAGAAAATCGCTGTCAACTTGATGGCTGGTGTTCCGGCAGTAGTCAAACCTTCGAGCGCTACTGGATTTTTAACAGAAGTAGTAGTGAAAGATATTATCGCATCTGGAATTTTACCAGAAGGTGCACTCCAACTCATCAGTGGCTCAGCGCGTTCCTTGATCGATTCGGTGGGTTCATCCGATGTAGTTACCTTTACCGGGAGCGCTTCCACTGGATTGATGCTCAAGTCAAATCCGGTGATCGCTCGAGAAAACGTGATGTTTAACCTCGAAGCGGATTCGTTGAATGCAACGATTTTGGGAGAGAAAGCTACTCCCGATACGGCAGAGTTTGAATTGTTCATCAAGGAAACGGTCAAAGAGATCACAGTGAAAGCGGGACAAAAATGTACTGCTGTACGTCGAATCATCGTTCCAGAAAACTTAATTGATGAAGTGCAACAAGCTATTTCAGCACGACTTGCTTCTGTGAAGATTGGTGATCCCGCTTCGGAAGGCGTTCGAATGGGAGCGTTGGCAACACATGCACAAGTAGACGCTGTGAAAGAGAGTGTCAATCAACTCTCAAAGTCACAAGAGATCATTTATGGGGATTTGGAGAATTTCTCTGTCGTTGGAGCAGACAAAGAAAAAGGTGCATTTTTCTCACCAATTCTGTTCAGAAACGACAATCCGTTTACACAAACAGATGTACACAACATCGAAGCATTTGGACCGGTTGCAACGATTATGCCTTATAAATCGCTCGACAATGCGATCGAACTGGCGAAAATGGGTAAAGGTTCGTTGGTTTCATCGATCGTTACACCCTGCGACAAAGAAGCTGTAGAATATGTGGTAGGAGCTGCAAGTATGCACGGTCGTATTTTGGTACTAAATAAAGATTGCGCAAAAGAAAGCACAGGTCACGGTTCGCCAATGCCATTGCTAACACACGGTGGTCCCGGTCGTGCTGGTGGAGGAGAAGAAATGGGAGGTAAGCGTGGTGTTTTACATTACTTACAGCGTACCGCTATTCAAGGACATCCGACAACCATCACACGCATCACGCAACAGTTTCAAGTTGGCGCTGAAATGCCCGAAGCAAATCCGCATGTTTTCAGACAGTATTTTGAAGAGTTGACCGTTGGAGATACAGTATTTACACACAAACATACAGTTACAGAGGCTGATATCGTGAATTTTGCGAACGTTTCTGGAGACAACTTTTACGCACACATGGATGCAACTTCACTCGAAGGAACGATTTTCGAGGGCCGCGTTGCGCATGGCTATTTTGTGCTGTCGAAAGCGGCAGGTTTGTTTGTAGATCCGAAGAAAGGACCTGTTTTGTTGAATTATGGGTTGGATGAAGCTCGATTTACAAAACCGGTGTATCCCGGAGCAACCTTAGGAGTTCGTTTTACTGTAAAGGAAAAAATCGATCAAGAAAAAAAATCAGACGACGATATTGCGAAAGGAATTGTGAAATTCTTGGTTGATGTGTATGACGAGACTGGAGAAACGGTGGCGTTAGCAACGATATTAACGATGGTGAAAAAGAAAGATCAATCTGTTTAAATCGCACGTAGCTTGTTGAAATCCCAATTGTTTTGCAGTTGGGATTTTTTTTTGAAATCCAAGGGTGGATTCGTTTTGAATGCTAATTATTGAGTTACTTCAAAAAGAAGTCATTACTTTTGTGCCCTCTAAAACAAACCCAATGAAAAAAGAAATGCGTTTTACTGTTTTTTTAGTGAGTTTTTTGCTTGCCTTGCAGGTCAATGCTCAATCTACTCGACTTAAAATAAAATCGCAAAATGACTTGAGTCCTTGGAGTATCGGCATTGGTACAAACCTCGTGGAAGACAACGGTCGAGGCAATAACGTATTGTTTGTAAACAATGGTAAATTAAACATGGTACCGTTTCCTTCCGTTTTGCATGGTTCACGTGTGATTTATCCATTTCTCTCTGCACATGCGAATTTGAGTTATAATAATTATCAATTAACGATCCGGGAGAATAACTTGATTTCGTATAAAAAAACAACCTATTTTTCGCTGGATATCAACGGTCATTTTTCCTTGCCGATGCTCAACAAGACAACCGATGATTGGTTCAATCCCTTTGTGGCAACTGGATTTGGGTTTAACTACAGAAGTTCCCGCATTTCAACCTTCGGAGTGAATTACAACATCGGATTTGGCGCGGAGAGTTTAATCACCAAAAATTGGAGCGTTCAACTGAGTGCGATGGCGAAATTTGGACTTGAAGACCCGTTGTTTAAGTCTTCGGCTAACCATTTGCAAGCAATGTTGCTGGTGAAATACCGTTTTAATAACCAGAAGAAAAGTGACTTCAGTCGAAAAAGATATCCCGAATTGAAGAAAAAACGCAAGTTTAAAAAAGAAGCGTAAACAAAATAGTGGTTCCTTTTTGCAGTGCAATGGCTTTTTTTTGGCGGTAACTTGTAAATTCGGTTCAAAACAGTATATTTGCAACCCGATTGATTTTCGCAAGAAAATAGAGGTCCTATAGCTCAGTTGGTTAGAGCAACAGACTCATAATCTGTGGGTCCCTGGTTCGAGCCCAGGTGGGACCACCTCAAAAGGTGTAAGCCCTTGTTTATCAGATGATAGCAAGGGCTTTTTTTATATGTCGTAGTAAAAGTCGCAGTACTCAAACAATCTAGTTTCTTTTAATTTTACTTGACAACCCTTCAAAATCTTAGTAACTTTGTATAACTTATATATAATCGTTATTTCGAGGTTCTAAACGGTGAAATTATATTTAAGGGTCGCCATTGAGCATAAAAAAACCTCAAGAAATACCAGTTCAACAAAATGAACAAAACAATTTTAACTTCTCGTGATGTGATGGAATTAATCGGCATCTGCGAAAACACGTTGTTAAAAACGGAACGTAATGGTGAAATCAAAGTAGATTTTCGTATTAGTAACAGAAAGCGTTATTATTTGGATAATCTTTTGAAATCATTAAAACGTCTAAATTAGTTAACAACCAAAACTCTTAAAAGATTCTCTTTCTTTTAACTATTGGTCGAGCAACCACTTATTGGTGGTTTTGCTTAACCTATCCCAAATTCATTATCAGGTCATATGATTTAGGTGCAATTTTAATTAAAGCATTATTAAAATCATTTTTACTATTTACCATAAGTTAAAAAATCCTTATGGTTGAGAATGGTGTTGTTATCAATGAATTTCAAAAAAATATCAAAACAAAATGCACTTTGTTAAACTCGTGCATATTTAATATAAAGGCCTGTTTGAAGTTCTTCTTCACCTTGACCTCGCTATAGTTGTGATTTGCTTTCAAAAGTTCTATTTTTACGGATAAGTCACAAGTCACGGTTGATTTAGTCGAAATTAAGGATGGTTGTGATTTGCTTTCAAAAGTTCTATTTTTACGGATAAGTCACAAGAATGCTCTATTT
>SSGT01000197.1 GCA_008017065.1 Crocinitomicaceae bacterium | reverse complement strand
GCAAAATATAGCATTCAAATCAATACTGCATTTGACTTATTTAAAATAAAGAAGCCATTCCTCTCGAAATGGCTTCTAACCTAACTGTACTATGTTGCTTTGTTATTAAAAATTTAAGGTCAATCCGAATGAAAATGCTTGTGCCTCAGCAGTTTTTTTTGTATCAAATAAGGGAATCAAACTGTAGTTAGCAAATGCACCCCATTGTCCGTAACCCATTCGAACAGTTCCATCCAATTTAAACGCATTGATTCCATACGTTCCTTTCAATACTTCTTTGGATTCAAAGCCTTTGACTTCATTCTTACGTTTCAAACTTGAACCAATTCGAATTCCCCCAATTACTCCTGCTGCAAAGTAAAATGTTTTGTCTTCGTCTGAACTTGTATTGAATTCCAACAAAAGTGGGATTTGCAAGTATGTCATTCGTAATTTGTTTTTAGCATATACGTTAATAGAATCTGGGACAGCCCAAAGTGAATCTGCATTCTCTCTCAAAATCAGGTTGTTTCTCAATCCAATTTGCGTGAAATTGATACCAAAACCAGTTGTAATTCCGATGTGTTCTTTGTACAAGTTGAAGCGATGATCGAGCAAATTGATATTCCAATAAAACGATTTTGCCGGATCGTTCTCCCATTGCAAGTCGTTGGGGAAACTTGTTTTGAATTGATTGTTCATCAACATCGTCACTCCCATGTCAATTCCTGCCCAATGTCCGTCGTGTGACGTTTCTTCTTTTTCCTCCTCGCTACTTTTTGGCGCAAGTGAGTCACTAGGCTCCGTATTTCCGTCAATTACCAATGTTCCTTTTTGATTTTTGATAATGAGTACTTCCGTTTCTCCTAAATTAAGACGCGTAGTATCTGGCTTGTTTTCTTGCGCATTTACACAAATGAGTGAAAAAATTGCCATTCCTGAAAGTAAAATTGTTTTCATGTGCTTATTTATTTAATGATTGATTTCTGTATTGTTGTAGGTAGGACATCCCAACTTCGGAAAAGTTACAATGGGGTTCAAAATTTTTTTATTTTTTTTCAGACTTTCATGCGCGGCTGCAACGAAAAGGTTGGTTTATTTTAAAAAAAGCGTTAATTTCCCTACCTCAAACTCTATGAAAAATGAAAAATTGCTTTAAAACTATGGCTTCTGTCGTTGCTGTGTCGTTTTTTTCGATCACGTTCGGACAGATGAAAACACAGCCCACTTACTGGCAAAAGACAGTTGAACCTCAATCTCCAATTGCGGGTGTTCGACATATTGTTCCTACTTCATATCTTAATTTCAAACTGAATGTAGATGAATTGAAAGCGAAATTACTGGGTGCGCAGTATCGAAATCAATCGTCGCAAGACTTGAAAATTGCATTGCCCCATCCCGACGGACAGTTTTACGAATACAAGGTGTACTTGAATACAACCATGCATCCTACGTTAGCAGCTACTTTTCCTGAAATTAGAACCTATGATGCGGTTGCAACGAATGGAAGTGGTAATGTAGTTAAGTTCGATATCACGCCGCAAGGTTTTCACGCGATGATTCTCTCGCCTTCTGCTTCTACAATTTACATTGATCCGTATAGTTTTGGTGGTGGTGACGTTGAAAATTACATTGTTTACTACCGCAAAGATTTTACAACGACTAAACAATTCGACTGTTCATTTCAATCGGAAGAATCGGTAATCGAATCCATCGAAGATGAAGTTACTCCGAAGTCGTTTGGAACTTGCGAATTGCGAACGTATCGGTTAGCACTTTCCGCTTCTGCAGAATATACGACGTTTCATGGAGGAACTGTAGCATTAGCGCAAGCAGCTCAAGTGACCACAATGAACCGTGTGAACGGTGTGTATGAGCGAGACATGGCAATCACGATGGTGATTATAGCAAACAACAACCTGTTGATTTACACCAATGCATCATTGGATCCATTCACCAATGGGAATCCTTCTTCCATGATCACGCAAAATCAATCCACAACCAATTCTGTAATTGGAAGTGCAAACTACGATATCGGGCATGTATTTGGAACAAACTCTGGTGGTTTAGCCGGGTTGGGTGTCGTGTGTTCAAATAGCCAGAAAGCACGAGGGGTGACAGGAAGTTCTGCTCCGATCGGCGATCCATTTGACATTGATTATGTAGCGCATGAAATGGGTCATCAGTTTTCGGGTAACCACTCGTTCAACAACTCATGCAGTGGAAATAGAAACAATGCAACAGCGGTTGAACCAGGAAGTGGGTCAACCATCATGGCGTATGCGGGTATCTGCGCTCCGAACGTTCAAAACAATAGCGACGATCATTTTCACGGAAGAAATCTCCAAGAAATTGGTACATTCATCACGCAGACGAGTCACACGTGTCCGGTAAAAACACCGTTGACAAATGTAGCGCCATCTATTTCGAGCACGGTTGGAAGTGTTACGATTCCAGCAAATACACCGTTTGCTTTGACCGCTACTGCAACCGATGCAGATGGAGATGTGCTCACGTATTGCTGGGAGCAAATGAACAATCAAATTTCGACACAAGCTCCCGTTGCGACATCAACCTCTGGACCAAATTTCAGATCGAACAGTCCAACGACAAGTCCGACACGTTATTTTCCAAGTGTTTCCAGTTTATTGAGCAACGGACCGTTTACGTGGGAGGTTTTGCCTTCCGTTTCTCGCACAATGAATTTTAGAGTTTCGGTGCGTGATAATGCATTAGGTGGTGCTTGTAACGACCACGAAGATTTGGTCATTACTACTACTGCTTCCGCAGGTCCGTTTATTGTGAACAACCCATCCAACACTGGAATTTCGTGGGCGATTAATTCCAATCAGACGGTTAGTTGGAGTGTAGCCAACACGGATGTTGCTCCCGTTGCGTGTGCGAACGTTGACATTCTTCTGTCTGTCGACGGCGGAGAAACGTTTACAACATTGCTTGCCAATACACCAAACGATGGATCTGAATCGATTGTTGTACCAAATTCGATTACGACAACAGCAGTGATTATGGTGATTTGTGCAAATGGAACGTTTTTCGATGTTTCCAACAATGTATTTGCAATTACAGCATCCACAACGTGTATCAGTCCTTCTGTTCCGACCTTGGCAAGTACAGGAGTAATTTGTGCCAACAGCGGAGGATCTGCGACCTTGTCGATCACAGCAGGCGATTTGAATGATGCGACAAACTGGACGTGGTATAGCGGTTCGTGTGGCGGAACACAAGTTGGAACGGGTACATCCATCGCTGTTGCATCACCGGGAATTTATTACGTACGTGGTGAAGGAGGTTGCGTTACGCCCGGACAATGCTCAAGCGTTAATATCCAGTCAACCAGTGTTATAACTACGGTTTCAACAAATGGAGCACAATTGACCGCAAATCAGGTCAGTGCAACCTACCAATGGTTGAATTGCGCGACCAACACGCCAATCGCTGGAGCTACGAATCAATCGTATACGGCAACGGCAACGGGGCAATATGCTGTTGTTGTAACGAAATCAGGCTGTTCGGATACTTCCGCATGTGTCTCCGTTTCTGTAAGTAGCGCTGGAATAGATGATCTGAATGGAATTCAAGTCAATTTGTTTCCTAATCCAGTCAATGAAATTTTGACAGTTGATTTTGGACAATTGTTGCAGTTGGATGCTGTCTATGTAACGGATGCGTTGGGTAGAATTGTTCAGGAAGTAAATGCGGTAGAAGCGTCTTCATTGCAATTAGATTTATCCAACGAAAGCACTGGTTTTTATTTCTTACATCTGAAATTGGATCAGCAAAACAAAACATTCCGATTGATTAAGCACTAGTAATGCTGCATAGATTATCGATGAAAAAGGCTCTTGTGAAAGGGCCTTTTTTAGTTGTTTACGACATGAAAACACGATTGCCATTGCTCGTAGGTGACCCAACAACGTTCGTTTTCTCTTAGCTCGTAGAGACTTTCGGCGAGTATCTCTTTCAAGTAAAGTATCTCTGCGCTTGATAGGCTAGACGGCGTGTCAAATTCGTCGTAGGCAATATCGAATGAAGTACCGTGTAAATGCGCACTGTTTCGGATTGCATTTTTGTTTCTTTTTCGAAGTCGTGTGATTGAACTGACGGTTCTCAAGGCAGAGGTAATTACAAACCGGACCTCTTTGAAATGGGTATTTTTGAGTTTTTCTTGGAATGTTTCTCCAATTGAAATCAACAAATCCTTCGTTTTTGGAGTAAGGAATGGGTAACTGTAATACATCGTATCGAGGATGTAAAACGAGTTATTTTTAATTTCAACGAGCTGTCCAGCATCAATTTTCGGTTGAATTTCGCGCGCATATTTAAGAACTCCCATGCCGTTGAGGTAGGAGTGTTCCAAATAATGATGCACACTGTCATTCATTTTCCATGAAGTGGTTTCAAATTCCAAGCAATTGGTATCGGCGAATGAGGAATGCGCTCGGTTGTTTTGATTTTCGGAACCCAAAGCAAACGGAATTACAAGTGAGTGGAAAAGCACCGCAACAATTCCAGCGAAGCACAAAAATAGGAGAACAATTACCGCATGGATTCTCTTTTTCACTTGATTTGATTCGCTTGATTTGTTTTAGAAAAAGCACAGCCTTCGCACGAAGATTTTTTAGCGAAAAACGCCTGATACCCCTTGTAGCCAAGATAAACAGTCGCACTTGAAACGGTGAGTATTACCAAAAGAACTTGCATCATGAAAACAAATGGAAAACGGTAAAACTAGCGAGATAAGCCAATGCGCCCATGTATAAAACTTGTATAATGGGCCACTTCCAGCTTTTTGTTTCACGCTTCACGATTGCTAGTGTGGCCATACATTGCATCGCGTATACGTAAAATACCATGAGTGAAATACCCGTTGCGGTTGAATATACTGGTTTTCCATCCGACCATTTTTCGTTACGCATTTTCTCGAGTAGTCCAAGATTCGTGTCGCCATCATCGTGCACACTGTAAATCGTTGCCATCGAGCCTACAAACACTTCACGCGCAGCAAAAGAAGTAAGCAAGGAAATTCCAATTTTCCAGTCGTATCCAATCGGTTTGATTACTGGTTCGATCGTTTTGCCGATAATTCCCATGTACGAGTTCTCGAGTTTTATGGACGAAATTTGTTGTTCGTAAATCGCTAGCGAATCTGCATTCGTTGTGTTGGGCTTTTCGATTTGTTGCACAGCCATTTCAATTCGATCTCCTGGGCCAAAACTTGCCATTGCCCACAAAATAATCGAAACGGCTAAAATTACTTTCCCCGCATCGAAGACAAATACTTTTATTTTTTCGAGTAAATTGATAAATACATTTCCCCAGCGAGGCGCTTTAAATTCAGGTAATTCCAACATCAAAACACTTGTTTCCTTGGATTGAATAATCCATTTCATGACCAATGAAACAAGCAATGCTGAAACGAGTCCTAGTGCGTACAACGAAAATAAAACCAAGCCTTGGAGATTGAAAAACCCGAGGACAGTTTGTTGTGGAATGACCAAGCCAATAAGTAAGGTGTAGACAGGTATTCTTGCACTGCAACTCATAAGCGGAGCCACCATAATTGTAATCAAACGTTCTTTCCAGCTGGAGATCGTACGCGTAGCCATGATGCCTGGTATCGCGCAAGCAGCGCTCGAAAGTAGCGGAACAACACTTTTGCCATTGAGTCCGAAGGGACGCATCAGTTTATCCATAATAAACACGACGCGAGCCATATAGCCCGTTTCCTCCAAAATTCCAAGGAACAGAAAAAGCAAGGCGATTTGAGGAATGAATATAACAACGCCACCCAATCCTGGAATTATTCCTTGCGAGATTAAGTCGGTGAATATTCCTGCAGGTAAAATATCCGTAAACCAATCGCTTAATTTACTAAACACGGCGTCAATCAAATCCATGGGATAGGATGCAATTGAAAAAATCAACTGAAAAAGAAGCAACAACATGACGGTAAAAATCAAGTATCCCCAAATTGGGTGCACGAGTATGCGGTCCAATCGGTTGACTTTTATTTTTTTGTTTGCGCTAGTTTTAAAATTGACAATAGCAGGAATCAATGCTTGAATGGCTTTGTAGCGTTCGGCAGTTTCCTCCGATTGACTTGTAGGGTCGATCGCGAGTTTGAGCGTATAGTTCTCAATTACGGGGCGGAAATCGGTGATCGTAAATCCGTTTTTTATGGTCGCAATGATTTTATCGATTCCCAATCCAACGCGTGCATTTGTTTCGATTACTGGAACACCTGGAAAGCGTTTTTGAAATGCTTCATGGTTGAATTCTCTTCCTGCCCGATAGGCAACATCCGACATGTTTAGAATCAGCATGACTGGGATATTCAAATCATACACTTGCGTGAAAAGCAGTAGATTCCGTTCTAAATTGGAGGCGTCGATCACTACAAGCAGCGCTTCCGGGTGGTCGGGATGAGTTGCATTGTTTAAGACATCAAAAACAACTTTTTCATCGTTTGAATGGGGGTAGATACTATACGTTCCGGGCAAGTCGATGATTTCAATCGAACCGTTTTCTGACTTTAGCTTGCCAATTTTTTTGTCGACTGTCACACCCGGGAAATTCCCGACGTGTTGATTCAAACCGGTTAGTCGGTTGAAGACAGAGGTTTTCCCCGTATTTGGATTCCCGATCAGGGCAATTTTTTGAAAACTCATGCGAGACAAAAATAAGCTATTTTCTTAAAAGACACTACTCAACGACTATTAAGTCGGCTTCATTCAGACGCAACGACAACACATAACCACCTACATTTACAGCGATTGGGTCTCCAAAAGGCGCTTTGAAAAGGATTTCAACTTCTTGTCCGATGTACAATCCCATTTCCAATAATTTGGAGGAAACAGGTGACGGGATCAGTGCGTTTACCTTCACCAATTCACCAATCGAAACGTCTGCAAGTGTTTTTTTCAAGTTCAATTATTTGATTCTTGCAAAAATACAACATTAAATCTAAAATTTTAGTACCCTAAAAAGGGTAAAATAGGAAGATTACATCATAAATTTCAATACCTTTAGACCAAACATTTTAATAGAACAAAAATGGCAACAGTAACATTGGGAGGAAATACAATTCAAACATCGGGAAATCTTCCAGAGGTAGGATCAAACGCAAAAGATTTTAATTTAACAAAACTAGATATGGGTTCAACTTCATTGAAAGATTTTGCAGGATCTAAATTAATTTTAAATATTTTTCCTAGTATTGATACAGGTGTCTGCGCGACTTCTGTTCGTGAATTCAATAAAAAGGCTTCGTCATTAGATAACACCAAAGTGTTGTGCATTTCAAGAGATTTACCTTTTGCGCAAAAACGCTTTTGTGGTGCAGAAGGCATTGAAAATGTAGAAATGTTATCTGATTTTCAAACGGGTGATTTTGGGAAAAATTACGGATTAGAACTTGTGGATGGTCCATTAAAAGGTCTTCATGCACGCGCCGTGGTCGTTTTAGATGAAAATCATCAAATTGTGTATGAAGAATTGGTGCCTGAAATTGCTCAAGAACCAAACTATGAAGCTGCACTCAATGCAATCAAATAATCACCTTCCAACGATATTGGTGGTCGAATATTAATTTTTCGTTCACTATTACGTAACATTCAAACACTAGTTTTGTGCCGTAATAAGTGAGTTTTTACATAGTTTTAGTTTTGAAAAATTCGGGTTTCTTTTTGATCCCGAATTTTTTGTGTAATCTGTTTACATTTCAATTTCATATGGCATAATGGTGTTAAAAAATCGAGAATTAAGTTGGTTGTCTTTTAACGAAAGGGTATTGCAGGAATCGATGGATGAAAAAGTTCCAGTCATCGAGCGAATTCGTTTTTTGGGAATTTATTCAAACAACATGGATGAATTTTTTCGCGTGCGCGTGGCCAATGTAAAACGAATGATTTCTCTTAAAAAAAATGCAGTCGCTGGTTTTAAAGGCACTGCAAACGAGTTGTTGGAGGAAATTCGTCACATTGTTATGGTGCAACAAAAGGATTTTGAAGCGTCATACAAACAATTGGTGGAAGTTTTAGCCAGAAACGACATCTTTCAATTGCATGAGGATAAACTCAATGCGATGCAAAAACAAGAACTGACTAATTATTTTCATCAAGATTTAAAACATGCGATTGTACCAATTATTCTGAATGAAGAAACCCCTTTTCCTAAACTTCACGACAAAAGTATTTATTTGGCGGTTCGACTTCAAACGGCGGTTAAGTCAAAGGTGTTTTATGCCTTGATTGAAATTCCGCCCAATTACGACCGTTTCTATATTATTGAAAATCAAGATAAACATTATTTTATTTTGATTGATGACATCATTCGTTTGAATCTAGAATCTATTTTTTCCATTTTTGATTTTGTCTCCTTAGAAGCGTATACATTCAAATTTACCCGAGATGCAGAGTTGAATTTAGATGACGATATTTCCGTTTCTTTTTATGAAAAGATAGAAAAAAGTCTGAAACTTCGTAAAAAAGGCGAACCGGTTCGTTTTGTGTACGATCAACGTATGCCGAGTGATTTAAAAAATTATTTGCTGAAAGCGCTGAATTTGAAAGCAGGAACAAACGCCATTCCAGGAGGAAGACATCATAATTTTAAAGATTTTGGTTCCTTTCCCTCGTTCGGAAAACAAGAATTGAAATACGATCTAATGCCTCCTGTATCTCATCCAGACTTGATTAATAAACGAAGCTTATTAAAAGCAATATTTGAGAAAGATATTTTATTGCATTTTCCGTATCAACGCTTTGATTATGTGGTTGATATTTTGCGTGAAGCGGCGATTGATCCCAAAGTAAAGTCCATTAAAATCAACATCTATCGCGTGGCAAGAGATTCTCAAATTATCAATGCGCTGATCAACGCTGTGAGTAATGGAAAGGAAGTAGTTGTTATTTTTGAACTTCAAGCGCGTTTCGACGAAGAAAATAACATGTATTGGTCTGAACGTTTGAGAGAACATGGTGCGCAAGTGATTTATGGAGTACAAGGACTAAAAGTTCATTCCAAATTGATTTCTATTCAGCGCATTTCTAAAGGAAAATCACAATTCATTTCTTTTATTGGAACGGGAAATTTTCACGAAAAAACAGCAAAAATATACACCGACTTAGGCTTGTTTACCACCAATGAAGATATTTGTCAAGAAGTAAGAAAAGTGTTTCGTTTGTTGGAAAACAACATCGAACGAGGAGTTTACAAGCATTTGCTGGTTTCACCGTTCAATAATCGGCGAAAAATCAATGCGTTTATTCAACGGGAAATTGAATGGGCGAAGAAAGGTTTAAACGCACGCATCCAAATTAAAATCAACAATTTAGTCGATGCAAAAATTATTGAGAAATTGTATGCAGCAAGTAGTGCGGGTGTTAAGATTCGACTCATTGTTCGAGGTGTTTGTTGTTTGGTTCCAGGCGTAAAAGGAATGAGTGAAAATATCGAAGTAATTAGCATTGTGGATCGTTTTCTGGAACACACACGCTTCATGATTTTTGATAATAATGGGAATCCGACGTATGTGATCACTTCCGCAGATTTGATGGAACGAAACCTGGATCGCAGGGTGGAAGTGGGCACCACGATTTTTGATCCGTCGATTCAACAAGAATTGAAAACAATTTTTGAATTGTATTGGAGCGACAATCAGAAAGCGCGCGTCATCGACAAAAAGCAAAAAAACAAGTATCGAAAAGTGGGTGAATCCGATGTATTGATTCAGGCACAACGCGAGATGTATCGCTATTATGCCAACAAATTGATCTAGTCAACGAAATTTTGAGGTCTGTTGTCCCGTTTCGGGCAGTTGTACGTAATAATTTCTAACTTAGAACCGAATTAAAATCAATTTACGAGAATGAAATTCGGAGCAATCGATATTGGGACTAACGCAGCGAGACTTCTCGT
>SSGT01000160.1 GCA_008017065.1 Crocinitomicaceae bacterium | reverse complement strand
TGAGAACATGTTTGTAGGAATTGGTGCTGCAATCATGCATGATCATCAACTCCAACAAATTCTCCAGCAAATTCCGCTCGAACGATTATTCCTTGAAACCGACGATTCAACATACTCCATCGAAGAAATTTACCGTCAAGTAGCCAAACTAAAAAATATCGACGTGACTTTTCTACAAGAAACTCTCGAAGTAAATTTTCACAGTACTTTCCGTGTAAATTAAACCATATCAAGCATGCAACAACATTTTAGTTGTTAACGTAGTACATCTAATCCCCAAAATCGCACCTACCCTACACCAATAAATTTATAATTTCCTACTATGTCCTTCAATGCCTTACATGGTTCAACAAAACTTCTATGCCTTAAAATCCCGAATCTGGTTCAATAAAACTTCAATGCCCTTCAATGCCTTATATAGTTCAACAAAACTTCAATGTCCTTCAATGCCTTATATGGTTCAACAAAAATTCCATGTCCTCCAATGCCTTATATGGTTCAACAAAAACTTATATGCCCTTCAATGCCTTATATGGTTCAACAAAAAAACTTCCATGCCTTACAATCCCGAATCCGGTTCAACAAAACTTCAATGTCCTTCAATGCCTTATATGGTTTAAAAAACTTCGATGCCCTTCAATGACTTATATGGTTCAACAAAAAAATTCCATGTACTAAAATCCCAGATATGGTTTACTCCTACTTGCACGGTTTCAAAAAATACAAGTAATTTTGTCTTCTAAAATACGTACTAAATGGGAAATTGGTTAGAGCGCACAGAACTGTTAATTGGTCAAGAAAATCAGGAAAAACTAAAAAATGCACACGTATTAATCGTTGGATTAGGTGGTATCGGCTCGTTTGCGGGTGAATTTATAGCACGTGCAGGAGTTGGAAAAATGACACTTATTGATGGTGATAGTTTCGATGAAACCAATAAAAACCGACAATTAACCGCTCTCGACTCTACCATTGGCAAAAACAAAGCGGTGGTCTTGGCAGAACGAATCCAAGAAATCAACCCCGAAATTGAGTTGGAAATCATCCAAGAATTTGTAGTACCAGAACGAGTTTGGGAAATTCTCCAAAACTCTAAACCAGACTACGTCATGGATTGCATTGACTCCGTGACTCCAAAACTAGAATGGATTATCGCGTGCAAACGACTCAAAATTAAAATCATAACACATCTTGGAGCAGGTGGGAAAATGGATCCTTCCCAAGTGCAAGTGGTCAATTTACACGCAACCAACAATTGCAAATTGGCACTCCACCTAAAAAAGCGATTGAAAAAGAAAAACATAGACTATACCCGAATCAAAGCCGTTTTTTCGTCTGAAATCCAGTTAAAATCATCTCTAAAAATGACCGATGGAAGCAATTTCAAACGCTCATTTTACGGCACAATTAGCTACATGCCAGCACTCTTTGGATTGCATGGCGCAGCGGAAGTAATTCGGTATTTACAGAAAAAATAAATCAGTTTACAACCACCAACTGGTGCACACTATTGCGTTTATCTGTTGTCAACACAACAGTATAAATCCCTCCCTGCAATTGAAATTCAATTGTAGCATTCGTTGCATCAATGTCTTTACGGTACACCAAGGTTCCTGCTAGGTCATAGACTTCAACAAACTCTAATTCCGCGTTGGATTGAATTGAAATCGCGTTCGCCGTCGGATTCGGATAAATCAACGCGTCGGGAGCAGAATCAATAATCTCCGTCGCAAGAACCGAAGTTGCTTTCCATGTTTCTTGCAACCTACCCGATAACGAAACACCTGTTGCCATATAAAAAGTAGTTGGCCCTGCGAAAGCAACTCCTCCCTTCCGAGCAACAGCTGGGAAATTTGCTAATTCCTGAATTTGCCATGTATCCAATTCGATGCGAAAAAAGCGATTGGAATAACTTTGATCAGCCAGCACTCCCCCGTATATAAATCCCAGGGATCCGATCTGGGAAAACTGAGGATACGTAACCGGATCAATTGGCAGTTGACTCACGAGTTCCCAACTGTTGGAAGCAGCAGAATAACGGTAAAAGTTAGGATTCAACATGCCAGAATTCATCTTCCCCAGTCCAATAATTCCAAAATTAGTCGTAGAAAAACTGACACCGCGCCAAACTCCATCGATGGGCAATGCCATTTTTTGCGTCCAGAGCTCCGATACCAAGTTGAATGCCCAAACCTCATCTGAAATCACACCCCCCACAGTTTTTCCACCAACGATATAGGCCGTATCTTCGATCACAAAAGACATTGCACCTGATTTCCCCAAGCCTGGAAATTCAGGCAAAGGAGTCCAAGCACCCAAACTCGGATCAAATTTCCAAAAATCACGCAACGCATCCCCATTTGAATTTGTTCCCCCAAAAATATAGCCTTTCCCTCCAAATGCGAATCCCGTTGCATATTGCCGTTCGTTTCCTGTCGGAAGATTCACGCCATCCGACCACGTTTCAGTGACCAGATCAAATACATGGAAATCCGACATACACGAAAACCCAGCATTCAAACCCAATCCACAATAAACACGCTCATTGATTTGAAAAACAGACGCATCGTCTCTGGAATCGCCTGGGAAATTTGCCAATTGCGTCCAATCTTGTGCTGTTAGCGCGCCGATGTGAGCCACACTAAAAATAATCCAAATCCATTTCATGTCTCAAACAACGCATTGATTTGTTAATAATTACGTGACACGAAAATTAAATAGTTCGAAATAATCAGGATAATTGAGATTTAATGACTCAAACAACCATTTTTCCTTAAATTTACAGCTTCATTATTGATTTAAAAACAATTCTATGTCTGTTCATAAAAATGTAAAACGCATCACAACCAATGTTTTGCAAGAAATGAAAAATGCTGGTCACAAGATCTCGATGTTGACGGGCTATGACTTTTCAATGGCACGTATCATTGATGCGGCAGGAATTGATATCATATTAGTGGGCGACTCGGCATCCAACGTGATGGCTGGACACGAAACCACCTTGCCGATTACCTTGGACCAAATGATTTACCACGCGTCGTCGGTTGTAAGAGCTGTCGATCGTGCGTTGGTTGTTGTGGACATGCCGTTCGGATCCTACCAAGGAAACTCGAAAGAAGCACTTTCCAATGCGATCCGTATCATGAAAGAATCAGGAGGACACGCTGTAAAGTTGGAAGGAGGACAAGAAATCCTAGAATCAATCAAACGAATACTTACCGCTGGAATTCCTGTTATGGGACACTTGGGATTGACGCCACAATCGATTTACAAATTTGGAACCTATGTGGTACGCGCCAAAGAGGAAGACGAGGCACAACGACTGATAGAAGACGCAATTGCATTAGAAGCTGCAGGTTGCTTTGCGATTGTATTGGAAAAAATCCCCGCGGCATTGGCCCGAAAAGTAGCAGAAACGGTTTCTATTCCAATCATTGGAATTGGTGCGGGAAATGGAGTTGATGGTCAAGTTTTGGTGGTTCACGACATGCTCGGAATCAACAACGAATTCAGCCCTCGCTTTCTACGAAAATACAATAACTTGTATGACCAAATGAAAAATTCATTTGAAGAATACATTCGCGATGTGAAATCGGGCGACTTCCCCAACGAAAGTGAACAGTATTAACATACACTAAATTTTCAGTCAAAAGCGTTTCAAACACACAATAGCATCTGCATGTATTGTTACATTTCAATACGATGTATGCCCTTGACACGCATTTTGATGGGATTTTTTTGCGACAACTAAACCTGTTATTGAAACGCACGAACCAACGTAGTAGAAATCCAATCTTTCATGCGATGTGGCGTTCAAATTTCTTATTCGTCGTGTGTCAGTGTATGTAAAGTTTACTTATATTCGTATGCATTCTAAAAGATCACGCTTCACTTGGAACGATTTATCAATATACTTATTATCGATGACAATCTCACAAACCAACGTGGATTGCGAGAAATACTAAACGGAAGTGGAAACAACGTACTCGTTGCCAATTCGGTTTACGAAGCGATGGCCATTCTAAAAAAGCGAGAAATCGGAATTTTACTGATTAACATCGACTCGCCGTTCTTCGGTGGTATCGAGTTACTCCAATCGCTCAAAGAAGCAAGTTCTGTTAAAAACGTCTACAAAATCGTCCTGACGGAGAATTCACAATCGGGTTCGAATCTCGTTAAAGGACTCAATGAAGGCGCGATCGACTTTATTCAAAAACCATTCAATCCCAACTTAGTCAAGGCTAAAATCGAGGTTTACAAATCGCTTTACTACAAAGATCAACGCATCGGACAGTTGTTGGAGAATATTTTTCCTGAAAACGTCCTAAACGACCTCAATACCAACGGCAAGTTTTCTCCAAAACGAGTCGAAAAAGGAGTCGTTCTATTTACCGATTTTGTCGGATTTTCTCAGAAAGCACGATCAATCAGTCCACTAAAACTGCTCAAAAAACTGGAGTTCTACTTCACCAAATTTGATGAAATTACGGAACGCTTCAAACTGGAGAAAATCAAAACCATTGGTGACTCATACATGGCATTGGCTGGCGTGACTGAAAATGCACCCGAGCCAGAAGTAAGAGCTTGTTTGGCCGCACTGGAAATGCGGAATTTCATGATCAATGAAAAGGAAGTTGCGCTCGCGATGAAACGAGAATACTGGGAAATTCGTATCGGAATCCATACTGGTCCGCTCGTATCGGGAATCATCGGTACAAAAAAATTCAGTTTCGATGTTTGGGGTGATACGGTAAACATCGCCTCGCGTGCAGAACAATCCTCCGAACCAGACAGAATTCTCATCACTTCTCCCGTAAATCAATTGGTTTCTGCTTATTTTGAAACGGAATTTCACGCCGACATTGAAATCAAAAAACGCGGTGGAAACGAAGAAATGTATTTCTTAAACGAAATCAAAAAAGAATTGAGTCTCTACGGCGAAGGGAAAACCGCAAACACCGATTTACTTCGCAAATGCGAATTGGCAACTGTCGATTTTCAGCATATGCAAAAAGACATTTTGAATCGATTGAAATCGTTACTCCCAGACGAGTTGATCTACCACGATATCGCGCATACCGCAAACGTCGAAAAAGCAGCCGTCCGATTTGCACGCTTGGAAGGTCTTTCAGAATATGAAATTATGCTGCTTCGCACGGCAGTGTATTACCACGATGCAGGATTCCTAGTTTCCTATCACGACAACGAAAAATTCGGGATGAAACTGGCTGAATACCACCTTCCCGCATTCGGATACTCACCCGACGAAATCCAAATCGTTGTGAAGATTATTGGTGCAACTCAACACCATGGCAAACCCGAAACAATTCTTGAAAAAATCATGTGCGATGCCGATCACGATTACTTCGGCAGGGCCGATTATGCCAATGTTTCAAAAAAACTGCGCATGGAAATGGAGAACATGGGAGAAACAATGACCGATCTCGAGTGGATCGATTTTCAGCTATCGTACCTCGAACATCAACACGAATACTACACCGAAACCGCTCGAAACATTCGCGACGGTGGCAAAAGAGCGCGTATTCAAGAATTAAAAACGCAACGTACGGAATTGCTCTCGAATCAATAAGTAGCAGTCAACACATCCAACAACAGCGGATTAAATCCATTGGGTTCATCGAAAGAGGTTGTCACTTCTTCGACCATTTTATACGATGCCTGCGTTGGCGCTAAAGACGTATTCAAGTCAAATGTTACCTCGCTTTTTACAGATCCTGTCGAAACGCTCATCGGCACACTTACGGCATCGGCCTCTTGCTTCGAAAAATCTTCAACTACGTCGATATCGACTTGAGGAGATTCCATCGCCACAGCAGCCAACTGATTCGTCGACGCAAGCGTGGTTGACATCATTGATTTTCCAATTTCTACGGGTGTAGATTCAACCGTGTTTACCTCTATAATTGTATCGCTAGCTTCCAACGCCTTGTTGGCCTTCACTACTGTAGCGAGTGCCGCGGGTTTTGTGTCGATTGGTTGATCGAAAAGTGGTACAATTGACAAAGCGATCGCAAGAACGGCAGCGATACGTACCAACGGACGTTGATCGAAGCGTTTTTCCAATGGATACAACGTCATCCATACGGAGTTGTACCACAACAATGGCTTTCGTTGATGGGTTTGATAAAACAATTCATCCAATTTTGTTTTGACGTCTGCGTGTGGCTCTGCATCCTTAATCCGTCCGTCGTTGTAGTCTTCAATCGACTGAAAAACCAATTTCAATTGATTAAACTCCTCCTCCGTTGGACATATATCTTGGATCGATTCTAATTCCGCTGCTGAAAGAGAGTCGTATGATTTTTGTATAATATGTTCTAAATCGATTGGTTCCATAGCTATTTATTAAAAACGGGATTAAATTCTTTCAAGCGTTCAGCCAAATACTTGGTTGCGTAAAATAGGCGGGATTTAATTGTTCCCTCATTGGTCGAGAGCACCTCTGCGATTTCCTTTATGGACAATCCCTCCAAGTGGCGGAGCTTAAAAACTTCACGGTGCTTTTGTTCCAATTGTTCGATGTGATGATCAAACGCATGCCCAAAAATACGGTCTTGAACTTCGCCAAGCACATCCGTCGAATGATCCTTGATCGGAAGATTTTCATCCAATCCGTTGCGCATCCCTTTGCGGATCTCTTGCTTTTTGTATTCGTTTTTACACATGTTGTTTGCAACCGAAAAAAACCAGGTCTTGAAACTACGTGATGTATCAAATGATTCGGTCTTTTGAATAATTTTCGCAAACAAATCATGCACAAAGTCTTCCGCCTTTTCTTGATCATTCCAAAGCAAACGCTTGAAATATGCACACATGATTTTTGCGTACCGAAGATACAATTCATCAAACGCCAACTTATCCCCACTTCCCAAGTAAGTCATCAGTTGCTCGTCTGACATCGCTTTGTATTTTCCGCTGATTCCCATGGATTTCTAGTTACGCAATGCTTTTACTTGTCGATACCGGTTGGACGAAACCGCCACAAAATCTATCATTCGTTCAATTTGATCCAATTTTTTTGAGTCGTTTAATTGTATGTAATGCGCACGCAACAAAAACAACATCGGCAAATAATTCGCCGTCAACTGTTTGCCTTTTTCACCAAATTCATGCTTTTGCAAGTACGCCTGTCCATAAGTTTCCCATAGCACTTCGTTGTGGTTTACAGCAACTGCCGGCGTAAAACTCCACGCGTCGTCGTTGGAGACAGTCGGATTGCTGTATGCAAATGTCAATCCACATACAATGAGCTTGGGTTGAACAGCCGCCAAATAGGGTTTGGGGAAAGTCATACTGATAAACAAATTGAATTCGGAATTGAGTTCACAGAATTCCTTGAAAAAATCCACGTCGATACTTTCCCGCGCTGGAAACAAAAATCCAATTTCAGAAAGTGAATCCCGATAGGCTTTGCTTTGCATGAAATCCAGTGAAAGGATGCGAATGTCAGGACGCTCCTGTTTCACTTCTCGCCAATAAAAAGAACCAAACCCGTCGTCAAAACCGTGTGTAAATAGCACACCATTTTCGGGCAACGAATTCACCACTTGCTTTGCGTAATTCACGGCATCTGCATCCAATTTTGAAACCTCGACTAGTTTTGACAAGTAGTGCCGTACATTTGCAGAATCGGCTACGATCAACGAATAGGCCGCTTTTTGAACAAGAACATCACTGTTTTTCGGTTTCAAGCGTTCTGCTTCATTGAGGTGATTGACTTCGCCTACATTGTAATTTCCAGAAACGTATTTAAAAAAATGGTACTCAAATGAAGTTGGCGCATACTTTTCGTAGTACAAAACAACACGATTCATTTCCTGCTGCTCCACCGCTCCCGGTGAACGAGAAAAATTTTGAGTAATTGCTCTCTGATGGACTTGTGAAAATTGTTGTTGAAGTTGCGTTGCTACCTGTGCATCTGCAACAGAGCGCGTTGTCGACTTTTTTTTCTCCAACTCCTGTGATTCTTCCTTGTCCGAAGAAGTGTTCTCTTTTTCCACTGGTTGACTTTCAATCGACTTGTTCTCCAGTAAATTATTTTGAACCGGCGGCGCACTATTCAGCTCTTGCTGATTCTTTACTGCCGGTGTATTGGATTGCGTGAACGAAACACTCAACGTCCCAAAAAAGAAGAATAAAAACGAATAAAATTTCATTTTCTGCGATTTGTTTTGAGGTCATACATTCGAAACGAGAAAACGTTCAATGGGAACGAAACATTATTCGCCTGCAAACAAAAATTTATTTGGACTCACCAAATTGGTTTTCACTGCATACATCACGATTCCAGCCGTATTTTTCACGCCCAACTTTGACATGATATTTTTACGGTGTGTGTTGATTGTATGGTTACTTAGAAAAAGTGTGTCTGCAATTTGCGCATTCGTTTGCCCTTCAGCGATAAATGTAATTATTTGATTTTCACGCTCCGACAACAGAACTGGTTCACATGAAAATGACTCAAAGTCGATATCTTCAACATCGATACTTGCGCGTTGAATCGTTTCCAAAATTTGACCACAAAAGAATTTGTTTCCACGAGCGGTTTCTTTCACTGAATTGATAATTTCCGAAACATCGCAATCTTTTTTGACATAGCTTTTTACGCCACTTCGGAGGGCATTGACCAGTGTTTGTGCACTTTGATCCGGTGTAATGGCAACAAAACTTACGGTTGGAAATTTAGAGAGTACTTTCGGTATGATATCAATTGAGAATCCGTGCGAGGTGTAATCGATCAAAACGATGTCTGATCCAAAATTTTTAATCAATGAAATAAGCTCTTCACTCGACGTCGCTTCACCAACGATTTCAAGATTTTGTTCTGAACTCAATACGGCCCGCATTCCGATGCGAATCAATTCATTGCTATCTGCCAGTATTATTTTCATTTAGAATGATTATAAACAACAAATATAAAGCTAAATTCAACACTGAAAATTAGATTCTGGATATTTGTGATAAATAAAGCAAAAAAGGTGGAGTTTCTTTCGAAATTCCACCTTTTGTAACGCGATCAACGACAAACGGTCGATCTACTATTTCGTAAACAAGATTTCTCTAAATTTGGGCAACGGCCACAATTCGTCGTCTACCAACAACTCCAATTTGTCGGCATGGTATCGAATTTGATCAAAATAAATTTTGACATCGTCGCAATATGCAACCGCTTTTTCTTCAATTGATTCAATTTTGTTTGCAATTTTACGTGCTTCCAACATTTCGTCACACAACGTTTTCATCGTATTCAAATGTTCTGAAATTTTAGTAATCAACTCCGTTTGCGCTTTGGATGCACTTGCCCCGTTCGAACCTAAAATTGCGTGCAATCCTTGCACATTTTGAATCAATTTGTTTTGGTAATTAATTACCGCAGGAATAATGTGGTTTTGTGTCAAGTCGCCAATCAATCGAGCTTCGATTTGCAATTTATGGACGTAATTTTCAAAATCAATTTCTTTACGTGCTTCAATTTCTCGCTTTGTAAAAATGTTCAATTCTTCGAAAATTTTGACGATACGCTCTTCATCCCAAATATCCAACGAACGTGGTGTATCTTTGAAATTGTTCAATCCTCTTGCTTCAGCTTCTTTAACCCATTCGTCGCCGTATCCATTTCCTTCAAAACGAATTTTTTTGGAATCGATAATCATTTGTTGCAATTCTTTCAAAATTGCTTCGTCTTTTGAATCTCCAGCTTCAATGCGTGCATCCACTTTTCCTTTAAAAATACGCAATTGATTCGCCATAATTGTATTCAAAACAATCATTGATTTTGAACAGTTGGCAGAAGAACCAACGGCACGGAATTCAAACTTATTTCCCGTAAAAGCAAACGGTGAAGTTCGGTTTCGATCAGTATTATCCATCATGATTTGAGGAATTTTACCAATATTCAATTTCAACTCTGTTTTCAATTCAGGACTCATTTTACCCGCCTTCACGCTCAATTCAATGTCGTCCAAAATGGAAGACAAATGCGAACCAATGAATGCAGAAATAATTG
>SSGT01000164.1 GCA_008017065.1 Crocinitomicaceae bacterium | reverse complement strand
CCATTTATTCCATCGTCCATCCCTCCACATACGGTGCATCAGATTTACAATTTCAATCACCGCGATGTATTTATCCAACAACAAATCGCTGTAATCGGGTGTGCCTACATCGCGTTGTTTGTAATCGAATGCTTTAGATCCGTTGATGTATACAACTTGATTGTTGTGTTTTACAAAGGTGCTTGAGTGCTTCTTGGTTGCGTTTTCCGTCTAAATATTCGATCAAATTTTCGATTGGCGCTTCGCCATCGTCGAGGGTTATAAAGTCGAAAAATTCAAACACCCGAACATCTGAAAGCGACCGTAATTCTGTGTTCGGATATCCGCCACCCATCGCCACGCGAATAGACGGAAACTGTTTTTTTATAAATTGCGCAGCACGAAAAGCGGCATACAAATTCCCCGGAAAAGGAACGGAAAATGCGACCAACGTTGGTTGGTGTTGCTGGATGTGTTGGTTTAAGATACGCAGGCTAATGTCATCAATGTACGTGTGTTCGAGTTGTAACGATTCATAAAGTTCGTCGAAACTGCTCGCTGCTCTACCAAGTCGCTCGGCATAGCGACTAAAACCAAAATGTGGATCAATAGCATCTACGATCAAATCGGATAAATCTTCCAGATACAAGGTTGCTAAATGCTTTGCTTTGTCTTGATTTCCCATCACGCCAAAGGCCCAATCCAATTCGTCGAGTTGATCAAATCGACTGGCTTCAGGTAGAAACTGGTCTTGACAAATGGCATGTGCTAACGCAGGATTTTTGCCCTGAAGGAACAGCATTACGGCATCAATGGTCAACAAATAGTCATGTTGAAGGTCCAAGATTCGCTGTGAATTTTCCGAAAGTTCAATCGATTGATCGTCAATTTGTTGAAACAATCTGGTTAAACCTTTCTTGGAAAAAAGTTCTAAAATCACTTCGATTCCTAAATCGAGTTGGAACGAGGAAACGTTTTTGGTGTTTAAAAATCCTTTTAGGTACGCAGTCGCTGGATAAGGCGTGTTCAACTGCGTAAACGGAGGAGTGATTAATAACAGTTTTTGTTCCAAGAGAAATTGTTTTAGGTACAAAAATAGTTGATTTTTTCAGCACAGTTTCCAAGAATCACTTGAATCCAAATAAAAGTTCAAGTTCGCGCATCGACGCTTGATTTCCTTCACTTCGGAGTGCATTGGAGATTTTTAATTTTTCTTGTTTCGTCAGATGCCATGAAAGTGAAATTCGATCCATTTTCGCCTCCCGGAGATTGAACGACACGATATCCACCGGAAATGCAAAGCTCTCAAAACCGATTTTCATGAGTTCATCCAAGTCAAAATCTTGCGTGCGGGTAAAATTATTCAACATGTTTCCGAACGGCAATGTAAATTTATCGAACAACGAAACTTGATTCAACGCTTCACCATTCAACAATTTTTTCGTGTCTCGAATTTGAAGAATGACCACGCCACTCGTATTCTTTTTGATCCAATCTTGCAATTCATACAAGTATTCCATGGTTACTTTTCCACCGTAATTGTCGCGAAGTCCGGCATCCATCAATTGCATTTTTGGAACCGTGGGCATAGAGATCATCGGCAAAACAAAGGGAAATGTTGCACTCATTCGCATGACCGAGCTAAAGCGCAAACTGTCGACATTCGCTTTTGCAAAAAAGGTTTGAAAATCAATATTTTCGTATGAATTTGTGAGTTTAGACGGTCCGGATGCGTGACTCAAAAACGCCAGCGATTGCGACGAAATGAGTAATCTCCTGCCGTCGTTGACGATCGTCGGACTGAAAATCATGGTTGGAATTGTCGCTTCTTGCTCGTATTTTGTGAAATAATTCAACGGCTTGTTCATTACCTGCGCTGTATTTTGATGCAAGTGCTGTTCAAATGCATATCCACGGTCTTTGGTGTAGTAATTTGTACCGATTTTTAGCGTTTGAAAACGAACAAACAAGTCGTTTGAATAGGCTGAAAATGACAGCTTGTTTAACAAGTCTTTGGCGATATTGGCTCGATACATCGGATCGCTTAAGTCAATCGACTTGCCGAGTTTCTTTTCCAGCAGCAAACTTCTGTAATACGATGCACCAATCATTCCACCAGAGGCGCCTGTTATGAGTTGAATGTGGTCGTTGAGTTTGTCGTTCAACCGTTTGTTGGCTTGCTGCAACACCGAAAATGTCCACAACGCGCTTCTCGAACCTCCGCCAGAACTCATTACAATCACAAGTTTCGGTCGTTTTTTTCCAGTTTTCTTTTTCCAAGTATTCAGGATGGCAAGCATGTTGGTTTTAGATTGATCGATCAATCTCGGATCATCCGCTTTCCGATGAATGTTGTCGAGGTTAAATTTCTCCAAGTTTTTTGCTTGGTAATCAAGTCCGTAGGCATAACTTTCGTATTGAAAATACGAGCTCTTCTCACTCAAAAAATTCATTCCTAAAATCGCCACAAAAATCGCTGGATAGGTCCAATATTTGAGCCATGACGATAGAATGGAAAACAACATCAGCACAATTGAGAGCAGCAAAACGATGCTCATTCCGGCTGGAAGTTCGAAAATGGGGAGCTCGCGAAAAAGTCCCAAGATGATGAACGTCAAAATTGTCACCAATTCAAACAGCGAAGCATTGATGCGGTTGTTGTAAAAAACTTTTTCGAGAATCGATTTGTCGTAGTGCTTGACGGATCTGCTTTTTTTCCAGCTGTTGACTCCCGACATGTAAATGTAACTTCTGTCGGATTCGTATCGAAACAAGTCGGTCCAGCTTATTTTTTTGTGAAACAGTGAACCAATCGGTTCGTCTATGAGTTGATCGGGCTTCAAGGTTCCCGAGATTTTAAACAAGTCTGTATTCCGTCGAAAAAAGTACAGAATAGAAATAAAGATAAACAACAACACGCCAATCAAGTACGCGAAAACATAACTCAATACTTGCTGATTGGTAGCGAATTCTTCGACGTATTGAAATTCGGAAAAATGATAAATGTAAAAAGCACTGAATGTGATGGGAATCAATGAATTATTCCAACAGAATTTAACAAAAGGTCGCGATAAAGTTGCTAGGAATTTGTACTTCGTACTCAGTTTCATGTAGCTATACATGTTGAATGCCATGGTAAATCCTCCAATCGAAAAACCCATGAGGAAAAACGATAGCCAACTTATTTCACCTTGATATTCAGGTGAATAAAACAAGTAAGGTAAACCAAATTTAGAACCGAATGCATCCGAAACGATTAGAAACAAAATCAACCAATAACAAACGGCTAGCAAGTTGTATTTCAGATGACCGAAAATCAATTGCAGGGGAAACAATGCCCGAATAAAGTGAATTGTTCTCCCGAATCGATTGTTTGTAGACATTTGAATAATTTACGTTTCTAAATATAACCACAAATTTTGATTTGTTGCAGTTGTAGCTTAAAAACTTAAAATTAAATCGATCGGTTGGCTTTTAGGAAATCGGAAACCAAATAGGCCAGAGTTTTACCAACAATCGCCTCTGCTTCGGGTGTTTTAGGAGCAGCTTCTGGCAGGTGCAAATAACGCACGTTGCGAGATTCGGCCATCGTTAAAATGTAACTCCTCGCCTGTTCAATACGGAAGCCACTTGGGGTGAAAGCGCTACTCGGCATGAAAGCAATCGCATCCATATCCAATTCAACTCCAAACGGTTGTTGCTCGATTCGCGCTTTAAAAACGGATAGATCCGACAAAAAACGAACTTTGTCACGTAGGTAATCATCAAAAAAGGAAAAAAGAAATGCATTTTCCGTCAATTGATCGAGGATGTATTGTGAGTTGTACGATTGATGCAAACCCATCACCGCATAAAAATCCAAATATCCGGTTTGAAACGCAGTAGAAAACGGATTACCACTGTGTCTGCCTTCCAAGCGTCGAAAATCAGCGTGTGGATCCATGTTTATCACCTGAATTGGTCGTTGAAGTGATTGAGAAACCGCACGTATGATTGGAAATGCATTGTTGTGACCGCCACCAATCACGATTGGAATGCAGTGTTGGTCGGTGTACGGTTGTAAAATTGTTGTTACGAAATCATCCAACTCCGCAACGAGCGCTCTGCCCTGCTCAATCGTTTCAAAGACAACACGCGCTTGAATTTCACCCAACACAAGCACGTTGTCGACGGATAAAAAGTGATTGATTTGCATGTTTACGAATCGCGATATAAATGCACCAAATGCAGCGGTAGATCCTGCATTTCCGCCATTCGCTTGCGGACCGATGTCTTCAGAAATCCCGAGGATAACGTACGAAATTTTGGGGAGTACATCGGAGTTCAGACTACGAATTCGCTCACCAACTTTTGTTTCTCCGACACGTTTACTGGTCAACGCGTTGATTTTCTCAGTAGTAAACGGCTCAAATTCAAAATGATTATGCCTGCTTTTCATACTTTTTCATTAACTCCGTAAAACGAATTGGTGGATGTGTAGGACGCATGGTCGATTTGTCCACAAAAACAAGCACGGTGGATGCGCGGCTGATGCATTTTCCGGTCGGACTGATTACATCGTAGTGAAATTCGAGTCGCACGCCGGTCAGTGAAATTAGTTTTGTGACAATCGTTAGTTCATCGTCATAAAACGCCGGGGAAAAATACTTCACTTGAAAATCCGATACCGGCAACATAATTCCCTGTTGTTCCATTTCCTTGTAGCTCATCCCGAATTGGCGAAGCGCCTCTACCCGACCGACTTCAAAAAATTGCGCATAATTACCATAATAGCAATATCCCATTTGATCGGTTTCGCCATAGCGAACGCGTATCTTTGATTCGTGCTTGAAGTCAATCTCCATATCCCTTTGTTTGTGCGACAAAGATAGAAATATCTCGAAATGGTTGCCTATTTCCTTGGTTGTTTAAATTATAATATCTAATTTAGTACAGTGTTGAAAACCTCAGTAAATTCAAGGGATTCGAAGATTTGAAGTTTGTTACGCATAGTCATTTTTATTTCACTAGAATCTTGTTTTTGCTTCTTTTTTCGAAATAAGATTTTTTTTATCGACAAGTAAAATTTACCAAAAAGTCAACCCCCTTTTGATTTTTTTTTAAACTATTTTATCCAAATATTTGTCCCACGATAAAATTAACTGACTATTGTTGTTGTTTTAAGTGTTTTAACAACCACGGAAAGTTTTGAACATGTTTTATTAATAACTATTCAAGGAAAATTTAAATGAGTAATAATCACGAAGGCATTTGGAATGCATGTTTGAAAGTCATTAAGGATAATATTCCTTTGCAGGCTTACAAAACATGGTTCGAACCCATTATTCCAATCAAGTTGGAAAACAATATCTTGATGATTCAAGTTCCTTCTCATTTCTTTTACGAATGGTTGGAAGAACACTACATCACCCTGTTGAAAAAGGTGATTAAAAAGGAATTGGGTGCTGAAGGTCGATTGGAATACAGTATTGTCATGGAAAATAGTGCAAAAAATTCGACTCCTTACACCGTAAAATTGCCAACTTCGGACCGCAAAGTTTTGAAAAATGCTCCGGTGAACATGCCGTTAAACGTGAGTGAAAATCAAATCCGAAATCCATTCATTATTCCAGGATTGAAGAAGGTCAATGTGGATTCAAATTTGAATCCTGCCTATTCATTTGAAAACTTTGTAGAAGGAGATTGCAATCGCTTGGCTCGCTCTGCTGGTTACGCCGTTGCCAATAAACCGGGCGGTACAGCCTTTAATCCCTTGTTGATATACGGTGGTGTGGGTTTAGGAAAAACGCACTTGGCGCATGCAATCGGTATCGGAATTAAAAATCAGTTTCCAAACAAAACGGTACTTTACGTTGGTTCAGAGAAATTTGCGCACCAGTTTATCGATGCGATAAAAAATGGATCAACAAATGATTTCATTCATTTTTACCAAATGATTGATGTACTCATCATCGACGATGTGCAGTTTTTCTCAGGTAAAGAAAAGACACAAGACGTATTTTTCCACGTATTCAATCACTTGCACCAAAACGGCAAGCAAATTATCTTGACTTCTGACAAGCCTCCGGTTGAAATGCAAGGAATGGAGCAACGCTTACTTTCTCGTTTCAAATGGGGATTATCAGCAGATTTGGCTGCTCCAGACTTGGAAACACGCATCGCGATTTTAGAAAAGAAAATGTACGGGAATGGAATTGAACTTCCGCGCGAAGTTGTAGAATACTTAGCGTACAGCATCAATACAAACATTCGTGAAATGGAAGGCGCTTGGACGTCATTGCTCGCTCAAGCATCGCTCAATAAAAAAGCAATTACGTTAGACCTTGCGAAGCAAATGATTGACAAATTCGTCAAAAATACGGCTCGTGAAGTTTCGATTGACTATATACAAAAAGTGGTGTGTGACTATTTCGATTTGCCAATCGAGATTCTGAAATCGAAAACGCGTAAACGAGAAGTGGTACAAGCGAGACAAATTTCGATGTACTTCTCCAAAAAAATGACCAAATCTTCATTGGCAAGTATTGGTGCTCACTGCGGAGGTAAAGACCACGCAACAGTGCTGCATGCATGTCGAACGGTTTCAAATCTTTCTGAAACAGACAAGCAGTTCAAAGTTTACTTGGAAGATCTAGAGAAAAAATTGACGATTCAATAAATAAATGCAAGACCCGAGAAATCGGGTCTTTTTTTTGCTTAGGATTTACGCTAAGCCGATTGCAAATAGATTTTCAACGTTTTACGAATTGTTGCACAATGAAATGCTGATCGTATTGAATTTGAATGAAATAGTATCCAGGGGTCAAAAAATGAAGATCGACGTCGATGAGTTGTTCGCTCGATTGAAAGGAGTGCACATGCTTTCCATCCAACCCAAGTATCGCAAAACTCCGCTGCTGTGCAGATGGAAAACGAATACGAACGGCATCATCCGCGGGATTTGGAAACAAATGTATTTTCTCTTTCCAAAGATCGGTTGTTGAATTGGTTTGCACAACACAATCGACACACGAAACATCTTCCGAATTGGTATACAAAGTGTCTGTAGTGCAAAATGTTGGATATGCGTAAGGGATCGAAATCACATAGTAGTAACTTGGGATATTGAACAAGATTCCACCCAGCTGATCTAAATTTTCTGCGCCGATGTTCCAACCGCAAAGTGATTTTTCATTCCACGTGATTCCCCAGTTGGCCTCTTGCCATTCATTCAAATGAAAAATCCGAGTTGCCCGCAATTGCCGAAAATGATGGTGATTTCCCGATGGAAGCGCTATCGAATCGTTCGACAAGACAACTGCATCGTAAAAATGTCCCTCCGAATTCAAGTTGTGAATTGTATCTCCAACCGGTGTCTCAAAATCCAGGATGAGTACCTCACTTGTTTGACCGGATACAATTCCAACAACACGATTTCCTTCCTGACGAATCGCGATCGGCTGAATGTCCGAAAATGGAGAAGCAATTTGAAGATAGGAAGTAGCTTGGATAGATGTATCTCGTTCAGGATTAATTTGATACCCATCTTGATCGTAAGAATTACCACCGGTAGAACTCAAAAACATACAAAAGGTGCAAGAATCTGGCAACAACTTTACGGTTTGACCACTTACTTGTGATACAAAAAAGACGAAAGCGACCAATGCAACGAGCTTCATAGACGGTAATTTATTCAGTAACGAAATAAAAGATGTCGCCGTTGGTAATTAGGAAGCAACAACGATAAGTCACTGTATTACTACCAACATCAATTGAATACTTGAAATACCTCTCCGTCAAAACTTCCGAAAAACATCGATGGATGTGAATCTTGATGAAAGAAATTCCCGTTGGAATCAATTGCGATTGCACCTGCGAAACCGTCAAATACAGCCAATTCGTCGAACGTTTTTTTGAACGCCTCGTCAATCGGAAATCCATCGGCAACGCGGATACCAATTTT
>SSGT01000193.1 GCA_008017065.1 Crocinitomicaceae bacterium | reverse complement strand
CATTGAAATACCTTACTCCGTATGCTTTAATCCAGTCGTCAACCGTTTTTTGTGCCTCTTGAATTGTCATTATCTTTTGTCTTTAGAATCCAACCAAATTGTTACCGGACCATCATTTACGAGCGCTACTTGCATATTTGCTCCGAAAACACCTGTTTCGACAACCAAACCCTCCTTTTTCAATTGGCGAATGAAGGATTCATACAATGGAATTGCATGCCCGGGTCGAGCTGCTTCAATGAAACTCGGACGATTTCCTTTCTTTGTTAACGCATGTAATGTAAACTGACTAATCACCAACAACGAACCATCAATATCTTGAATGGAGCGATTCATTTTCCCTTCGTCGTCTGCAAAAATACGCATATTCACCACTTTCTGTGTTAACCATTCGATATCCGATTCGTCGTCATGTTGACCAATACCGACGAGTAACACAAGTCCTCTACTTATTTCTCCGTTGACTTTTCCTTCGATCGAAACCGAAGCTTGAGAAACACGTTGCATCACTACTCGCATTTAATACACTTCTTTTTTTCTGTGAACTTCTGAATCATCTTCCGTCATGAGCTGAAAATAGGTTGCATATCTACTTTCGGATATTTCACCTCGCTCGACCGCGTTTTTTACCGCACATTTAGGTTCGTTGAGATGCTGACAATTGTGGTACTTACACTCGCCGATCAACGCGCGCATTTCAGGAAAATAATGTGAGATAACCTCTTTGTCCAAATCTACAATCCCGAATGCGCGAATTCCAGGCGTATCGATAATGTAACCTCCAGAAGACAACGGATGCATTTCAGCAAACGTCGTAGTGTGCTGTCCTTGTTGATGGTATTCAGAAATTTCGCCCACTTTCAAGTCTAGTTTTTCATCTAATGCATTTACCAACGTGCTCTTCCCAACCCCACTGTGTCCAGAAATCATCACTTGACAGTCTTTTATTTCATGACGCAGAAAATCAATATTTACTTTATTCTCCGCCGAAATTTTGTAACAGGGATACCCAATGGTTTCATACAAATCACACAACGCATCCACGTACTCCAATTGATCCGTAGTATACGTATCTATTTTATTAAAAAGCAAGGTCGTTGGAATTCGAAATGATTCCGCAGAAACCAAAAAACGATCAATAAAAGCCAAGTGTGTTACTGGAGCGATAGTTGTTACCAACAAATAAGCACGATCAACGTTCGCCGCCAAAATTTGCATTTGTTTACTTAAATTGGTTGATTTTCGAACAATGTAATTTCTTCTTTCTTCAAAATCCAAAATCACACGATTTCCCTCTTCATCTACCTTCGGGTCAACAATGACATTGTCTCCAACTGAAATTGGATTGGTCGTTTTTAAACCATCCAAGCGGATTTTACCTCGAATTCGGCAATTGACAATTTCCCCGTTTTCGAGTTCAACGATGTACCACTTCCCTGTTGATTTTAAAACTTTTCCTTTCGATGTCATTGACTACAAAATTACAACATTTGCCCATAGCTTGATGCAATTCAACCGAAAACATTCACCTACGAAACAAAACGTTGAACATCGAATTACAACAGTTGAATAGACAATTCTGCAAAAATAAAAAAGGGTCAATTCTCATTTTTGAATTAATCCGTATCTTCGCAACTATATAATACAAGACACATGTCCATCGAGGTAAAGAATTTATCGAAGTTTTACGGAGAACAAGCAGCTGTTAATGACATCTCATTTTCAGTCGGAAAAGGTGAAATCGTAGGTTTTTTAGGTCCGAATGGTGCTGGAAAATCAACCACGATGAAAATCATTACGGGCTTTATTCCCAGCACTTCTGGCGAAGTACACGTATGCGGAATCCCAGTAGATATCGACGCACTAGAAACACGCAAAAAAATCGGCTATCTCCCAGAGAACAACCCGCTGTATCTCGATATGTATGTTCGTGAATACTTGGAATTCGTTGGGAAAATATACCACGTCCCAAACCTAAAAAAACGTGTCGACGAAATGATCAAACAGGTTGGTCTCGAGGTAGAACAAAATAAGAAAATTGGAATGCTCTCCAAGGGATACCGTCAACGTGTTGGCTTGGCCCAAGCAATCATCCATGACCCTGAAGTATTGATTTTGGATGAACCAACATCCGGATTAGATCCCAACCAATTGGTAGAAATCCGAGAATTGATTCGACAAATTGGAAAATCAAAAACGGTAATGCTATCGACACACATCATGCAGGAAGTAGAAGCAATTTGCGACCGTGTAATCATCATTAAGACTGGTAAAATTGTAGCCGACAGCACCGCTTCCGAATTGCAATACGAAGAAGATCATCAAGTTGTATTTGCCGAATTTGATGGTGCAGTATCTAAGAATGAAATCTTAAAAGTCAAAGGAATCACCAATGTCGAACGAGTAGGTGACGCCGGTTGGATTATCGAATCAAAAGGAAACATAGATTTACGTAAAACAATCGCACAATTTGCACAACAGAAAAACATCTTAGTGCTCACGCTTCGCAAAGAAGAGCGAACACTTGAAGAAGTATTTAAATCATTAACAAAATAAAAAGACATTTCAATTGTCTTCAATTCATACCATGTCAAAAAATTTAATCGCAGAATTGCAATGGAGAGGGTTGGTACAAGATATCATGCCTGGAACAGAAGAACAACTTCTCAAAGAAATGACCGCTACCTATATCGGCTTTGATCCAACCGCCGACTCATTGCATATCGGAAGTCTAGTGCCAATTATTTTACTCGTCCACCTCGAAAAATTTGGTCACAAGCCAGTAGCTCTGGTTGGTGGAGCGACAGGTATGATCGGAGATCCATCTGGAAAATCGGACGAACGCAATTTACTTGACGAAGAGACATTGGCAAAAAATGTAGCTGGAATCAAAAATGTACTTTCTCGTTTCCTTGATTTTCAATCGACAGCTGCCAATGCACCAGTACTAGTCAACAACTACGACTGGATGAAAGATTTTTCATTCATTGATTTTGCACGAGAAGTAGGAAAACGGATCACTGTCAACTACATGATGGCGAAAGACTCTGTAAAAAAACGATTTTCAGGCGATGGTGAAGGAATGTCATTTACCGAGTTTACTTACCAACTGATTCAAGGTTACGATTTTGTCCACCTATACAATACACTCAACTGCAAATTGCAAATGGGAGGATCAGATCAGTGGGGAAACATCACCACCGGTACAGAACTCATTCGCAGAATGAACGGTGACGGAGCCAAAGCATTCGCAATGACTTGCCCATTGATTACCAAAGCAGACGGATCCAAATTTGGAAAATCCGAAGGCGGAAATATTTGGCTTACATCCGACAAAACATCTGTGTACAAATTTTACCAATTCTGGTTAAACACGGCAGATGAAGATGCAAAAAAATACATCAAAATATTTACATTCCTAGCTGAAGAAACAATCAATCAGCTCATTCAAGAACACGATGAAGCACCCCATTTGCGCTTGTTGCAAAAACGATTAGCAGAAGAAGTAACTACGTTTGTGCATTCCAAAGACGCATTAGAAAATGCAATACAAGCATCCAATATCTTATTTGGAAAATCCACATCCGAAGACCTCAAAAAACTCTCTAACGAACAATTCCTTGATGTCTTTGAAGGAGTGCCGCAAGCAAGCATCTCCAAATCCGAATTTACCGAAGAAGGAATATCAATTATTGACGCACTTGTCTCAAAAACAGGATTCCTACCGTCCAATGGCGAAGCGAAAAGAGAATTAAAAGCAAACGCCGTCAGTATCAATAAAGAAAAAATAGACGACACCTATAAAATCACCCACGCAGACCTTATCAATGATAAATTTGTGTTGATTGGAAAAGGAAAGAAAAACAACTACATTCTCGTCGTAGAATAATACTAATTTAAAAATACAAAAAAGTGGTTTCACCCTAGAAACCACTTTTTTTTGGATCAAAAATAAAAAGTCCAAAAGAAAAACGTATTACAACCACAAAAAGTCGTAGGAAAAAATGTATTATGTATACAAAAAGTCGTAGGAAAAAATGTAAAACCTAAAAATAGTTGTACCTTTGTAGGAAAGTAAAACCTTCGAATTGAAAAGAAACGCATTACACGAACTCGAGATCTGGAAAAACTCAACCCGAAGAAAACCATTGATAATCAAAGGAGCACGGCAAGTTGGAAAAACATGGATCATGAAAGAATTTGGTAAAACCCATTACCAACAAGTCGCCTATATCAATTTTGAGCAATCCGAAATTCTAAAGACCACCTTCGTTACCGACTTCAACATCCAACGAATCATTCGCGTCCTACAAATCGAAACAGGAATCCAAATTGACCCAACAAACACACTCATACTATTTGACGAAATACAAGAAGCGCCCAAAGGAATCACCGCGCTCAAATATTTCTACGAAAACGCACCAGAATACCATATCATTGCAGCAGGATCACTACTCGGAGTAACCATACATCCAAACACCTCATTCCCCGTCGGAAAAGTAGACTTTTTAGATCTGTACCCGATGGACTTCGACGAATTTCTGCAAAACACAAACCCCAATGGACTACATGAAGTACTACAACAAAAAGACAAAGAACTACTCACTATTTACCACGAAAGATTAGTAGAACAACTCAGACTCTACTACTACCTCGGAGGAATGCCCGAAGTAATCGCTTCATACATAGAAAACAACAACTTAGAACAAGCACGCGAAATACAAAAACGAATCCTTTCAGGTTACGAACAAGACTTTTCAAAACATGCACCCATCGAAATCGTTCCACGAATCCGACTCGTGTGGAACGCCATTTTGAAACAATTATCTAAAGAAAATAAAAAATTCATCTACAATACCGTCAGACCGGGAGCCCGAGCGAAAGACTTCGAAACAGCAATCAATTGGCTAGCAGACACTGGATTAATCTACAAAGTAAACCGCGTAGAATCACCCAAATACCCACTAATCGCCTATGCAGACCTCGATGTTTTCAAGCTCTTCATCCTAGACATCGGATTACTTGGCGCAATGGGAGATCTTTCTAGCAAAACGCTCCTCAATAAAAACAAAATACTTACCGAATTCAAAGGAGCGCTCACCGAACAATACGTACTTCAATCACTTAATTCAAACAAAAAAATAAGAACATATTATTGGTCATCCGATTCAGGTACCGCAGAAATCGATTTCCTTATCCAACTTGAAGACCAAATCATTCCAATAGAAGTAAAAGCAGAAGAAAACCTTCAAGCAAAAAGCCTCAAGGTATTCGTAGAAAAATTCAAAGCAACCCATGCAGTCAGAACATCTATGAGTCCATACCGAATCGTCGATTGGCTTGAAAACATTCCACTGTACGCAATTAATTTAATCGAAACAAAAGAAAGTAACCAAGTAAAAGTAACTAAGTTAACTTATAACAGTAGAGAAGACAACCCATTCATCGTCAATGAACCAAAATTAAACTACAATCAATATGCTAAAATTCAAATTACAGAAGAGCAACAAAAGATCATTAATTATCTGAAAAACAAATCAAAAAAGAGAAAAGACATACTCGAAGATTGCTTAAAAATATCCAATCAAACGAAAAATTTCAAGCATCATATCGAACCGTTGATTGAACAAGGAATCATTGAATTAACAATCAAAGACAAACCTAAAAGTCAAAATCAGCAGTACCAACTCACAGCATTTGGTAAAAATCAATTGAAACAACCGTTAACTTAGTTACTTTTGTAACTAAGTTAACTAAACAAAATCTCCACATCCGCACGACTCAACTTCTTGACAAAATTTTCCTGCGCCTGAATCAAATCCTCTGATAACAACTTCTTTTTTTCTTGTAGTTGAATAATTTTTTCTTCAATTGAATTTGAACACACCAATTTGTATGCAAAAACGTGATTCTTTTGACCAATTCGATGCGTGCGGTCAATCGCCTGGTTCTCAGTTGCTGGATTCCACCACGGATCAACTAAAAACACATAATCCGCAGAAGTCAAATTCAAGCCTGTGCCACCTGCTTTCAAACTAATCAAGAAAACCCGATTTGTTTCACTTCCGTTAAATTCATCCACCAATTCTATCCGCTTATTGGTTTTACCGTCCAAATAGCTAAATGCAATATTTTCATCTTCCAATCGTGACTGAATCAACGCAAGCATCGATGTAAACTGAGAAAAAACCAGTACTTTATTCGTTTTTACCAACGGAACTAACTTCTCCATCAATAAATCCAATTTAGCAGAATCAGAACAATTAAACGTTGCATCCGCAATCAATTCAGGACTATTGCAAATTTGACGCAACTTCATCATCCCTTGCAAAATATGTAGCTTTGACTGCTGCATCCCATCGCTATCAATAATACCCAACAGTTGATTTCGAATTTCTTTCAAATAAAAATCATACACAGCACGCTGTTTATCACCCATATCTATCCGTAAAACCTGCTCTGTCTTCTCCGGCAAATCCTTCGCAACTTGCTTTTTTGTTCGCCTCAACAAAAATGGATGAATCAACTGTTTCAATTCGTTCGCTCGAGCAATATCATTTTTTCCATCGATCTCATTCGCGTAGTTCTCCTTAAACGCTTTCTGTGATCCAAAAAAGCCAGGATTTAAGAAATTGAACTGCGCAAACAAATCAAACGTATTATTCTCTATCGGGGTGCCCGTTGCAATGATACGGTTCCGCGCATTCAACAAACAAACACTCTTGTAACGCTTCGAAGTAGGATTCTTAATTGCCTGCGACTCATCCAACACAACATAGTTAAAATGAAAATCCTTCAACACTGAAATATCCATCGCAACCGTCATGTACGTTGTAATGACCAAATCAACACCACTCGCCAAACACGAATTAAAATCGCGATTTGCACCGTGGTAATGCACATAATTCAAACTCGAACAAAACTTATCCAATTCAGCACTCCAATTAAACAACAACGATTTTGGAACAACAACCAACGAAACACCGCGATCCAACTGCTTCTGACGTGCAAGAAACGTAATCAACTGAAGCGTTTTACCAAGTCCCATATCATCCGCCAAGCAACCACCAAAACCAAATTCATCCAAGAAATTAAGCCAATAGAAGCCTTCTTTTTGATATCCACGTAATTTTGCTTTCACAATCCGAGGAATCGGAATCGCATCAATCTGCTGAAAAGCTCTCAGTTGCTCTTTTCTTTTCTGAATCTCCAACAATACCAAATCATCGTCCATCAAATCAAACAACTGATCAATCCAATTGAACTTCATTTTTCGAATGCGAATCGATTGATCGACCACATCGCCAATCCTCCAAATCGCCTCCAATTTCTTCAACCATTTTTCAGGAATCAACCCCGTCGTTCCATTATTTAACTCGACGAAATTTTGTTTTTTCTCCACTGCATGATTCAATTTTTGAAAAGAAACAACCTCATCTCCAAACTGAATCTTAATCTGCGGTTCAAACCAATCAATCTGGGAGGAAATCCCGATACTCACTTGCGCCGCGAAAGGTGAAATCCTCAAACTTTTCAGCTTTTTGATTCCAAAGACACGAATTTTTTCGTTACTACAAAACACAAGAAAATGTGCCATCCAATTGTTTAACTGAACCGATTCAAAATTCTTGAAAAAATATGTACAATTTGTGATGGGATCAAAATCGGAATCAAAAGAACTTAGCAACGATAAAAAATGATCTTCCGTTTCTTCATTTCGGACAAAAACCTGAAATTGATGTTCTGAATCCGACTGAAAACCTGCGTCGCGAAGTAACAAATTGAAGCGATGCCCCGATTCGTACATTACTTCCGGTTTGATGATCAAAAACCCATCTTGCTCCGACAAATAAACCTCGCAAACAGGACGATTGAGTGAAATTTCTTCCAACTCAAAACAGCCGTTCAAATCCACCGAAAAATGTCTTGAAAATTCATGAATCAACTGAACCATAACATCTTTATCGCGTCGATTAAAAATGAAAACCGGTGTTTCCATCAACACTTGCATCATCGAAAAAGACGCGTAATTGGGCAACAAATAATGTACATTTTCATGAGCTACAAAAAAACCTCCCTTCATTTCAAAATCGGTAGAAAACGTCAGCTGCTTCTCGCCTGCTTGAAACAGCGATTGCAACTGAAATTGATCTCCTATTTCACTCAACTTAAATGAAATATGAAGCGGATTGGAATGCACACGTATCGCTGTAACTGAGTCTTTAGATGCCACATGTTCTTCCGTGTTTTGATAACACAAAAAGTTTGAAAACAAATCCAAATTCTTCAACAAATACGCACTTACTTGATTGAATTCGAATTCAGGATTTTGTGAATCACTCGAAGTATGTTTTATATACTGAAAATCCGTTACGAATTTGCGCAAAACCGGATTGTGCACGTGATCATTAAAGCAAATGTCGATCGAACTGATGAATTTCGACTTGTCTTTACTCAATTTCCCTTCCATAATTCGAACGCTGACGTCAAATTTCCGATTGCGGTATTCCTTAAAACAAAACGAAAATCCATACCCTAAAACAGTTCTTCGCTCCGCTGAATACGGAAGAATAACTTGTTCTGAAGTCTGCTTAATTTCCTTGAACGAATCAAGCAATTGAACCGTCTTTTCTTGGTTAAAATAACCTGGATTTTTAGGAATAAAGCGAAACGAAAGCGGATGTTGCGTCAACGAAAGCTTAAAAAAGGAATCAAAATCCACGTTTTTATCCACCGGAAATTCTTCCAACGCGATTGCTCTCGCTACATCAAGTTCATTCAATTTCTCAAAAAATGAGTATCCTTCCAATTCACGCGCAATGAATAAAATAATTGCTTGCTGATGTTGACAAACACCGACTAAACTTTGATTGCAACACGGCGATAAGCTCCATTGTTTGTTCGTTTTCGTGATGTGTACAAGTTGCAGATCTTCTTTCCAAGCGAAATAAGGATCAACCACCGAAAAAACGACTTTATCTTCTTGAAGATCTTTCATTTTTACCACCAAATTGGAATCGGGAAACTTCGGAATCAATGCAAACAAAGACGCATCAATCAATCGTTTGTCATCACTTTGTACAGGTTGAATCGTATCAGATTCATCTTGACGTAAAAAAAATTCGGGCAACGCTAATAATGCAGCAACTTGATGTTCACAAACTCCATCCCAATCATGCGGACAGGTGCAATACGTTTCAATTTCAGTTGTAAAATCCAGAAAAAAATGAGTCGAAACAGTATAATTCTGAGTTCCTTGAACGATTGATCTTCCTTCATCCAATTGGATGTCATAAATCGTATCAATCACTTTTCCTTCTTTGAAGAGCGATTCTCCTTTTCGGATGAGTTCTTTGGTGCAATTATTTTTTAGGTAACGCTTAAGTTTTTTGTCGAATAAAGACATAAATATGTATGAAAGTGTTAGTTAGTTCTAAATATAGAAAAAAAATCAATACAAAATCTCCCAAAGAAACAAAGCGTGTCCCGGAGCAGACATTTTTGCTGCTTGCCGATCCTTTTCCTCCAAGATAGAAATAACATCAATCGGATGAATCTTACCCGTTCCCACTTCAAGCAATGTACCCACTGTTGCCCGCACCATGTTTCGCAAAAAGCGATCAGCTGTAATTTCAAAATAGGCAGAATTTTTTTCTGTTTGTACCCATCGAGCTACCGAAACATCGCAAATATTGGTCTTCACATCGGTGTGTAATTTTGAAAGGGAAGTAAAATCTTTCTTTCCCACCAAGTGCGATGCAGCTTCGTTCATCGCTTCAAAATTCAACCGTGTGGGGAAATACAAACTAAAATCGGTTGCAAACGGATCTTTTTGCTGATGGATAAAATAGCGATATGTACGTGACTTTGCACT
>SSGT01000045.1 GCA_008017065.1 Crocinitomicaceae bacterium | reverse complement strand
CAATAATAATGCCAAAAATTCAGAGGTAAAAGCGGAAGGAAATGCAGTGGCGAAAGATCGCGTTTCAAGTTCGTTGACTTTACCCGAAAAACCATTGGTAAACAAGCGCGATGTGCGTGGTACGTTGATTGATGCGATTACAAAAAATCCTACGGAGAAAGTAACCGTTATTTTACAACACAAAGAATCAGGGAAACGTTTAGAAGCTGAATCGGATGACGATGGAATTTTTCTTTTCAAAGGTGTTCCTGTTGGTGAATATCAATTGTTGATCGAAGACAAAGATTACGTGTTGCCTGGCGATCCTGAAAAAGCGAAAAACAAACGAGGTTTTCCGGTCGTGATTGATGGCGACCACGAAACAGCGTATCAAATGCAACCTTTCCCCGTAGCGTTGAAAGTAAGTTGGATGTTCAATTGGGGAGACAAAGGGGAAAAAGAACATTATTGGTCTCACCTCGTGGCAAAAATCATCTTGATTGTATACGGTGCATGTTTGGTGTTGGTCTTCTTTTACAGTATTTTGCAATTTTCATTGTCGTTGGCGTACGCACGCAACCGCAAGGTGAAAGCCAATGAAAAATTGCCGGTTTTTGATCCTGCGAAAGCTCCAAAAGTAACGGTTCAACTTCCGATGTTCAACGAATTGTATGTCGCTGAACGAATCATTGAAAAATGCAGTGCTTTTGATTATCCCGCAGATAAATTGGAAATTCAAGTGTTGGATGATTCTACGGATGAAACCAAGGATGTAATCGCTAAAAAAGTAGCTGAAGTTGCTGCTACAGGTGTAAATATCAAGCACATTCACCGTGTAGATCGTACCGGATACAAAGCAGGAGCGCTCGACGCAGCGATGGATCAAGTGGAAGGTGAATTTATCGCCATTTTTGATTCTGATTTCGAACCAGAACCAGATTTCTTACAACGCACCATCCCGTATTTCGAAGACGAAAAAATTGGTGTTGTTCAAACGCGTTGGGGACACATTAATAAATCCTATTCTATTCTTACGGAGCTGCAAGCATTTGGTTTGAACGGTCACTTTGCGGTAGAGCAAGGAGGAAGAACGGCTTCAGGACACTTCATCAATTTCAATGGAACAGGTGGAATTTGGAGAAAAAAATGCATCGAAGACGCAGGTGGTTGGGAACACGATACCTTGACAGAGGATTTGGATTTGAGTTACCGAGCGCAATTGAAAGGTTGGAAATTCAAATACTGTGAGCACGTCATCGCACCTGCTGAATTACCAATTACCATGTCGGCTTTGAAAAGTCAGCAACACCGTTGGATGAAGGGTGGAGCAGAATGTTTCCGCAAAATGGCTTGGAGAATTTTGACGTTTAAAAATGTGAAATTGGGCGACCGAATTCATGGATTATCGCATTTGTTTAATTCGTCGGTTTTCGTGTTCATTTTAATTATGTCGTTGTTGAGTTTGCCTGTACTTCATATCAAAGACAGTTTCTCGGATTTGAATTTCTTCATCCAATTTGGATCGATTTTCATTTTGAGTACGGTCTTTTTGATGTATTACTATTGGTTGGCATACCGCGATAAAACCGAGAATACATTCAAATCTTTTTTCCGATTTGTAGGACGTTTTTTCCAGTTCTTAATCGTTTCGATGGGATTGTCTTTAAGCAACACGGTTGCTGTGTTGGAAGGTTATTTAGGAATCAAGAGTTCGTTTGTGAGAACACCAAAATTCAATGTCTTGTCGAAAGGTGAGTTCAAAGGAAATAAGTACGATAAGAAAAGCATCTCGTTGATTACGATCGGAGAAGGAATTTTGATGGTTCTTTTTGGAGCAACCGCAATCAACCGCGCGATTTATGGCGATTTGGGAATGGTTCCTTTTCACTTGATGTTGGCTATTGGTTACGGATTGGTATTCTTTTTTACATTGGGTGAATTAAGAAACCAACGCGGTTAATCGATACAGAATGAATTGAAGGACTTTTCGAAAAGGAAGTCCTTTTTTTTTGCGCGTTATTTTTTGTGAAATTTTTTTTCGGTACGATAATTGAATTAATTTGGTGAATCAAAACGTGAAGGTTATGAAAAAAATGTACCTTGCAAGTGTTGCTTTTTCGCTGTTAATGGGGTTTTCGACGGCTTTTAGTCAAGATCAATTGACACGAGATTTTGAACCAATCAAGACTGAATTATCGAATTGGGATCCTGTTCGCGGTCCGTGGTTGGCAGAAAGTATGTTGGCGATTTCGCGCAAGCAACCCATTCCAGATCGCACCTTTCCAGAAGATTTTACGCCTTCGGAGATGTTGCGCATGGTGCCTGAATCCAATCGACAAGTGATCAATAGTCGCGTTGAGGCGAATCGAACCAATCAGCAAGGTTCGTTGAACGGCGATGTTTGGAATCAAATGCACCAATTTATGGGCAGATCGAATTGTAAACCGGTTACGGGAAGAACGTATGGCGATCCGCACCTTTCCTCGTTTGATGGAAAATCCTTTTCGTTTCAAACCGTAGGTGAGTTTATTCTTGTACAATCACAATCACGCAATGTACAAGTGCAAACGCGTCAAAAAGCAAGTGGTACCGATTTTTCGTTCAACATTGCGGTTGCGATGAACGTGGCAGGCGATCGGGTGTGCTTGTATGCGGAAGAATTGCCCGATCGGGAAACAGGAACGCCTATTCGTGTTGATGGAATCCCTGTTTTTACACAGGACAGAACGTATTACCTCGCACATGGCGGATCCATTCGAAATTCGGGGAAGGAGTACGTGATCACGTGGCCAACGGGCGAGAAAGTGATTGCTCAACTTTCGAGAGGCTCCATTGATTTTTTTAATGTTACGGTGCAAATTTATCCGTGCAGTGAAGGCGGCTACGAAGGGTTGTTAGGAAATGCAAACGGAAATCCAAGAGACGACATCGATACGCGAAACAACAGTTACGGCATGTACGAAACAGCCAATCGGTTCAATACCGTTTTTGGCGACCAAACCGCGGGAATGAGCAATGAAGCGGAAAAAGAATATTTGAATTACTTGGCAAAAGAATTTGGGTCGGCATGGCGAGTGAATCAGGTGACAAGTTTGTTTGACTACGGAATGGGACAAAGCACGGAGTATTTCACGGATTTTACGTTCCCAAGATTCCATCGGTCAATTCGTGATTTGAATCAAACACAGCGCGACAATGCACGCAGAGAGTGTGAACGCAATGGAATTTCAGGCGATGAATTGGATGGTTGTATTTTTGACCGTGCTTTTGTTGATTTACCTCCGAATCCGCGACCAGTGTTCAGAGATCCAACGGAAGGTGTTGTGCTATCGAATATTCAGCGAGGAAACAATGTACGAAATGTAAATCCGCCTTCTTCAACACCCAACAATGTGGTAAAAAAACCGATTGTTATTGGAGAAGAACAAAAAACGCCTGTTGAAAAGCCTGTCGTTCAGCCGGGAATCAGTCGTCCCGTACAATCGGGTTCTACTGTCGGAAACACGAAGCCTGTTGTGATCGAAAAACCGGTAATGGAAAAGCCGCGCGTCGAACCTCCTTTACATCAGCAAGAAGGCGAAAAAAATCCGCCAGTAGAATCAACACCGATTGAGCGAAAGCCTGTGGAGGAAAAACCAGTCATTAGTCAACCCGTGTTGGAAAAACCGGTAAAAATACCAGCGGTCGAGAAACCCAAACCGCCTGTGCAAAAGCCCGAAGAGAAAACGCCGATTCGGATCGAAACAAAACCAAAAACGCCCGTGGTTGTTCCTACGCCAAAACCTGTGACTCCACCGGCACCGAAAGGCGTTAAAACGAGGTGATCACTTCACAGCATATTGAAAATCCACGATCGCATTGATGGTGGATTTTTTATTTCAGGGATTTGTAATGTGCAATCCAAGCCGTATCCTGAATGTCGCGCATGATCTTCCAAAAATTGGTATCAAGAAAATAATTGTGGTCGACATTGTCCACTTTGTAATTTTCTTTCAGGTACAAGGCTTGCCGAGCGGATGGTTTGGAATAATCTCCCGCCCAACCTTTTCCTGAGCCGTTGTTGAAGGGATATTCCGAAAATCGAATTTTCCAAAGTGAATCGGTAGCAAAACAATAGGGGATAAGTTTTAAGTGGATCGAATCGTTGAACATGCCGCAAGCAATTCTGTTTTTTTCGAGCAAGTTTTCGCGCGTTGGATTGTAAATGCTTGGCCAATGACCCGATGCGATGCGCACGAAATCGTCGGTGTTCAATATTTTTCGATAGGTGAGTTCTCTTCCGTTGTCCAAAAACGCCACAAATGTAAACATGTTTGATCCCGTTTGAGGTCGGACTTGCACGCCAAAAACCGGTCTCAAACTTGGATTTGGAACCACCGAGGCACATACGACCCAACAACATACTATGGCGACTCGAAAAAACATACCCGAATGTACAACAAAATTCTCAATTTTCTAGCAGGGAATTAGCCTTTGAATTGATTTATAACTGATTAAAGGTTAGTCTTTCTTCTTTCTAAAAAATAACCACCAAATGGCGAATGCGAAAAGTAAAAGGATGATGGTCGTAACGACCCAATTTTGGATTAAAAACAGCGCGACCAAAATCGCTGGAATGGAAAAGATCACCAGCAAATGGAATTTTCCTTGATGTTCGGGATGATTACTCAAAACGATGTAAACCGGAGGGAGTGATACACGCATGAAGACGCATATCACCAGCGTGAACATCGTCGATTTTCGCTACGAAGTCAAAAAGATACAGTCCAACAAACAAGCAGTTGGGAGCACATTTTTTCAAAAACTTATCGTAGAATCCCTTTCCATAGCCAACGCGATACCCTTTGATGTCGGCGGTTACGAGTGGAACAAATACAATGTCGAATTTGTCTGCTGGAATAATTTTGCCACGGCTCGGCTCAGGAATTCCCCAGGCACTTAATTCCAATTGGTCCTCCGATTCAAATTGGATGTGTTTCATTTCCAGGGTTTCAAAGTTGGCTTTTGGTACACCAACATGAGCACCAAACGCGACTGCTTTTTCCCAAATTCGGTAGGTATT
>SSGT01000155.1 GCA_008017065.1 Crocinitomicaceae bacterium | reverse complement strand
GAGGTGTTACCGCTTCGTTTGCGATGTTGGGCGACATCAACATTGCTGAACCGAAAGCATTGATCGCTTTTGCAGGTCCACGCGTGGTGAAAGAAACAATCGGACGCGACTTGCCAGAAGGTTTCCAAACTTCCGAGTTTTTATTAGAACACGGTTTCTTGGATTACATCGTTGAGCGCTCAGAACTAAAAGAAAAATTGGCGCTCTCGCTGCGCTTGTTTATGAATTAAGCTACGAGTCCTGCAGAAATGTAGGACTTTTTTTTTACCTCTCCACCAAAAACCCACGAATCATCTCCACCACATCATCCGTTTGTTCCAAGTGCGGATGATGTTTCACACCTACCATCATTTCCAACTGCGCAGTTGGGACGGCTTGTTGAATCAGTTTTAATTGTTCTTCCGTTCCGTATTGATCTTCGTCGCCCTGAATCACAAGGGTTGGTGCTTGAATGCCTTGGATATCCGATACAATGTTCCATGCTTTGAAGGCTTCGCTCAACCACGTATTTGCCCACGCGTAAAACAAGGTTTCGGTTTGGGTGCCGTGGTATTTTTTTAGTCCGTCTAATTTTCCGGCTTTGTAGGCTTCGATCGCAGGATGAATTCCACGACGTGTGACTTCTTCATTCACAACGTGTGCCGCCATGGTGACAACGCCCGCGATTTGCTTCGGAAACTTCGCTGCATACAACAAAGCGATGGTACCGCCGTCAGAATGTCCGATCAAGACTGCTTTTTTCCCAGCAGGTAATAGCAATTGAATCAATTCATGCAACTCTTCGTAGGCCGCTTGGTGCAAGTAACGCGCAGTTCGTTCGTACGCCAATTCGTCTGATTCTCCATGACCTCTTCGCTCGATGACACAACCATGCATTCCTAGTGCATCGCAAAGTAATTGGGGAAAACTACGCCATTGTGGAATCGACCCCAACGCTTCGTGTAAAAAAAACAACATGGTATTTTCTTGCGAAACCGTTTTCTTGACCGAACGAACGGCGATAGATTCGACAAATGCGACGTTCACTTGATGGGTAGACAGAATAATTTTTTTCGAAATCATGCGGCAGTTTAAAAAAAAATCCCGCATCGCTGCAGGATTTCAAATCGATCGATTCGTGAATTAGCTTTTTACACGCTCTTGGTACAAACCAGTTCGTGTGTCGACTTTAATAATCTCTCCAGTGTTGATAAACAAAGGAACGCGAATTTCTGCTCCCGTAGCGATGGTTGCTGGCTTCATCGCATTCGTTGCCGTATCACCTTTAATTCCTGGTTCAGTGTACGTAACTTCTGAAATGATCGAAATTGGCAATTCAACTACCAATGGAGTTTCCTCTTCTGCGTGAAATAAAATATTGCAAATCATTCCCTCAACCAAGAAACCTGGCTTTTCAATCATTTTTGCAGGAATATTTACTTGTTCGTAGTTTTCATTGTTCATAAAAACATACTCTGTTCCCTCTTGATACAAATACTGGTATTCACGGTTTTCAATGCGCACTGGTTCAATTTTATGTCCAGCAGAGAACGTATTGTCCAACACTTTCCCCGTTTCGATCTGTCTCATTTTTGTTCGTACAAAAGCGGGACCTTTCCCTGGTTTTACGTGTTGAAATTCAATTATTTGGTAAAGTTTATCGTTAAACTTGATACACAAACCATTTTTAATATCCGATGTATTTGCCATGATGTTTCTTTAAATAGAGCGCAAAAATAGAAAAAAAAGTTTGAATTGATGCTACAAACATGTGACTCATTTTAGACAAATACGGGCGCACGATGCATTGAATCGACTTATATTCAGCGTGTAAGTTTCTGCCAAAGACAGCAACCTCCAAAACGGACGTGAATCTAAAAAAGCATTATCTTTGTCGACAAAGAAATAAAAATGACAGAAGAAATCAATGCAGTTAGCTACTGCGTAGGAATGAGTGTTGCAGGAAGTTTGATGCAACAAGATCTAGAGCAAATCAACCCAACTGTGATGGCAGAAGCGATTGCCGACGCGTTCAGCGGAAAACAACCCAAATATGGTCCAGACGAAGCGAATGCGATCATCCAAAATTACTTGCAACGCGTGAGTGAGGAAAAATTCGTTGTTTACAAAACCGAAGGTGAAAACTTCTTGGCTGAAAACGGAAAAAAAGAGGGCATTTTTACAACAGCAAGTGGCTTGCAATACGAAGTGATTACTGCAGGAAATGGTCCAACACCAACCGCAGAAGACACCGTTGAAGTTCACTACCACGGAACATTGATTGATGGAAGTGTTTTCGACAGTTCGATTCAACGCGGAACTCCCGCTACGTTTGGTGTACACCAAGTTATCAAAGGTTGGACGGAAGCATTGCAACTGATGCCTGTAGGATCAACGTACCGTTTGTATATCCCACAAGAGTTGGCTTACGGAGCACAACCACATCCAGGAGGACCAATCAAACCATTCATGGCGTTAATCTTTGATGTTGAATTGATCTCGATTCGCTAATTCACTTTTCCAAATACATTCATTATGAAATTCCTTTTCATTCCGGTTTTATTCTTGTTTTTCGCTTGCGATTCAACAGAAAAGACAACTGCTTCTGCGGAAGTTGTAAACTTGACGACATTCGAAGACAAATTATCCTACTCCTTGGGTGCTGATCATGCGCATTCCATCTCGGAATCGGGAGATCCGTACTTCGACAAATACAAGATCGACGAACTTGTGAAGGGGTTTGAGGCTGGATTTACAGATTCTACCGTTTTTGATCAAGCCTGCGAAGAAACCATGCGTAAATTGTATGGACCAGAAGGACAGAAGTTTGACACAACCTACGTAAACGAAGGTTCCAATTGTTTGGGTAAACTTTCTGGAATTGTGTTCAAAGCAAGTTGGAAAAAGAAAGGTGCGTTGAGTAAAATCAACTTCAAAAAAGCAGTCATTGGATTTCGTCATGGGTTGATGCGGATCGACACACTCGTAAGTAAAGCAGAGCAAGGAAAAATGATTCAAACCTTCTTTGAGGATTTGAACAAAATGAACGGAACAGCAATGCTAGAAAAAGCACGCAAACTTCCGAACACAGTTGCTACGGCGAGCGGAATTATACTTCAAACGTTGAAAGCTGGTAGCGGCGGAAAACCTGCACCAGGCGACGATATATTGGCGCATTACATATTGATGAACTCCATGGGAGATACGCTGCAAAGCTCTTTTGAAATGGTGAATGTTTACAAACAACCGTTGAACGCGTTTTCGTTGAATGGAGTTGTGCCAGGATGGCAAGAAGGAATGCCAATGATGCAAAAAGGAGGAACGTATAAACTGTATCTACCGTATCAGTTGGCATACGGCGAAGCGGGTATGTTTAATCCACAATCCAATTCATACGATATTCAACCGTTTGAATCGTTGATTTTTTACATTGAACTATTGAACTACGGGAAACCGGGAACATTGACTAAAAACAATGTAAATCGATAAGCGATTGAACAACATAAAAAAAGGTGCTTTCGAGCACCTTTTTTCGTTTCTTGTAATTCGACAATTATTTTTGAGTCGGTTGAATGTTGATCGGTTTTGACTGCATACGCTCGATTCCTGGACGAGTCGCTGCTTTCTCTTCACGATTTGCCTCCATTTCTTCGAATTTCTTCAATTGTTCTGGATTCAACAACGCCTTGATCATTTGTGCGCGTGCTTCGTTGTTTCCTTTGATGGATTCTTTTTTCGTTTCTGGAGACAAATTCGCATCGTTTCTCACGGCTTCGTTCTTCTGAACAATCGCCAAGTTGATTTCTGCAACTTTTGCTTTTTGCTCCGGACTCAACAACAACTTTTCACTCATTTTTTCAGTTTGCTTCGCTGCTCTTTGTTCTGCCGTCAATGCCGGCTCATGCTGAGCTACTGCAACATTTGCGAAAATCGTCAACGCGAAAGCGGCAATCGATAATTTTAAATTTTTCATAGTTTTTAATTTATTTTGAAAAAGGCAAAAAGTATGCCTCGATTTAAATTCATGCTTCTAAATTTAGGACTTTTTCAACAAGAAAAAAAACAATCGGACGGTTTAACAAAAAAATTACAAATTTTGAATGCACTAACGCACAATCAAACCGCGATCGATTTGCTAGTTTTTATTCTCCAACATCGGAACAAAACTAAAGTCGCCAAAGGTTTCTTTTTGAAATTCAGTTTCCGAAATACGCGTGATTCGTTGCATTTCTTGCTTCGCTCCTGCGCCCAACGGAATCACTAAAATTCCGCCGATTTTCAATTGTTGCAACAATGCTTCGGGTATAAACGGTGCACCGCATGTAACCAAAATCTTGTCAAAGGGTGCAATCAACGGTTGTCCTTTGTAACCGTCTCCGTAGATTAATTTTGGATTGTATTTCAAGTGGTGAATGATGAACTTCGACTTGATAAATAATTCACGTTGGCGTTCGATGGTCGTCACTTTCGCTCCCATTTCACACAAAATACACGTCTGAAACCCCGAACCTGTGCCGATTTCCAGCACTTTATCGCCTTTTTGAAGATTCAATAACTGGGTTTGAAAGGCAACTGTGTACGGATGTGAAATGGTTTGTCCCGCACCAATTTGAAAAGCCATGTTGCTGTATGCTTGCTTTTCGAAAGCCAAATCCAAAAAAAAGTGACGGGGAACTTTGTTGAACGCTTCTAAAACCCGTTCATCCGAAATGTTTTTTTCTCTCAATTCAGCAATCAACTGATTTCGTAATCCCTTGTGTCTGTATGTATCTTGCATAGTTGCAAAGTTAGCTCGTTTTGGTCGAATCTGCGCGGAATCCTGACATTTTTTTATACTGCAAATCATTTCGCAGTATTCCCAAAAACAACAAATCGGGTACAACTGATTCCTCACTTCTACCCGACCTGATTGCTCTTTTTTGCGTTTATTTTACCTCAATTGGTTGACTTACTTTTTCGTTCGTCAATGCAATTTCAAGTACCTCTTTCATGGTTGTGACGTAGTGAAATTTCAATCCTTCCAAATAACTTGGTTTGATGTCTTCGATGTCTTTTCGATTTTTCTCACACAAAATAATTTCTTTGATCGAAGCTCTCCGTGCAGCGAGTACTTTTTCCTTGATTCCGCCAACTGGCAACACCTCTCCACGAAGCGTGATCTCACCAGTCATTGCGAGGTTTTTCTTGATTTTGCGTTGACTAAACACCGATGCCAATGAGCTCAACATCGTGATACCAGCACTTGGTCCGTCTTTCGGTGTTGCACCTTCCGGCACGTGCACATGCACATTGTAGTTGTCGAAGACACTTTGCTCCAAATTCAACCAATGGCTGTGCGCTTTCAAAAATTCCAACGCAATCACAGCGGATTCTTTCATTACATCACCGAGGTTTCCCGTCAATGTCAATTTGCCTTTTCCGTGTGTGATGGAAGATTCGATGAACAGAATATCACCACCAACGCTCGTCCACGCCAAACCGGTAACCACTCCAGCGACATCGTTGTTAACGTATTTCGTTTTGGAACGACCCACACCTAAAATTTGATTCAAATCTGAAAGATTCAATTTGATATCAAACGTTTCTTCCATGGCAATTTGTCGCGCGCGGTTACGCACCAATTTTGCAACTACTTTGTCGAGTCCACGTACGCCCGATTCGTTGGTATATTCCTCAATGACCTTTTCGATTATCTTTTTATCGATTG
>SSGT01000115.1 GCA_008017065.1 Crocinitomicaceae bacterium | reverse complement strand
TTGGAAATCGAACCGGATTCATCGTGCACAGCGAAACGAAACGCATGGCAGAAACGATTGCACACCAACTCGGTCGAGGAATTGGATACATTCCAACGCTGAAAAATCAACTTCCGTTGCCCAACGATTCCTTGCCTGATTTCGTGCTGAGCTACCACGATTGGGACCAATTCCGAAGCGGTGCTGCAAACCAAATCACGTGGATTGAAAGCAAAAAAACCAAAAAAATGGGTGCGGTTGCGGCGTATTACTATTGGGAAGAAAATGCCGACGGAATTATTGTTGAAAAATCTATTGCTCGGCCTTACAAACGTAATTTTTACGTAAGCACATCGGGTTCGGAACAAAAAACGAGTATACCGGGTGAAAAAATTCAATTTGCGGTGCGCAATTTCATGGACGACAATAGCGGAAGCAAAACGAAATCAAGTTTCGAATACAAAACGGGAAAGGGAGCAACCGAAAAAATACAAATCGGACTTAAAAAAGAAGCAATAGCTGAATTATCCAGCATCGTGTTCAGAAAGAAAAATGGGAAATGGGAGAGTGAAAAACGAAAAAACGTATTGTATTTCAACATCTTCAACGATAGTTTACGCAAATTTTCTCATGCCAACGACTCAATTATATTAAGTAAATACAACGTCGCCATGTTGGCGAATGGCCATTATTTGGTGAAAACATTTTGGAAATCCAACGGAAAAATTGCCAAGCAAGAAGTGTATGCCTACAACGGTGAAAACGTAACCTCTTTTTTCCTTCAACCCGAAAAAATGATCCCGAAACGAATTTTGGTGTTTTCAAACGGCTACCGTGGACCCGATAAAAACAACGACGTATCCGACGACATCGTGACCTCGGGAGATCGGTTTTCATACTGGATGGGAATCGACAAAGAATTCATCAAGCGCATCGCTCCGTTTGAAACCTACTACATCGATGGTAGCCACGGAATTGCAACCTCGAGTCACAAAAGCATGTTAAAATTTGGATGGAGTATTGCTGCAGTCAAAACCTTTGCTCCCAAAGATTACTATGAGATTTTAAACTCGCAACCCAATGAAATTGGTTTCAACGAACGCAGAGAAAAAGGCAAAATCGCTGGAAAAGCATTTTTAAATGCTCGGTGCAATTCGCCTGCATGTATCGAAACATTAGATACGGTTGACATTGTGTGTCATAGTATGGGCTATGCCTATGCATTGGGTTTCATCGATGCGATTCAAGGCAAAGTGATTTTTGGAAAAATATACATCATAGCTCCTGAAAACGCGTGTGTTGGTGGAGCAGATTGGAGTCAGTTTGAAGAGGTTTGGCAATACGGGAGCAACCTCGATCAACCGAATCCAGATCCCGTTTGGGAACAAGATGGAATTGCGCCACAATGCCAAGTAAAAGGCTTGGAGAAAGTTCCGCCTACCAAAGGAGGAAGAGCGTTTATACCAAAAGATTGGCCGACCAAAAATTTTGTGGATAGCCACATGCTATTCAACTACTTCTGGATGTTCAACCGCATCAAAAAAGGAGAACCCGGTTATGTCAAATTCAAAAATGAAAAACCCAATAACCGTTAAGATGCGATTGAACGAACAATCGGTCGTTGCAAGAACCTTTAGATTACGTATTTTTGTACCATGGATTTTGAAATAGAAATTAGATTTCAGGCATTAGTAAAAAAGTTGGAAGGCCTTTTTGGAGAAGGACTCGATACCCAAACTATTTTATTTTTGATCGGTGTTCAAGAATTAGAACTTGGATACAAAAAGTTTAAGAAACACGAGAAGACGGATTTGATGCATGTGGCGATTTGTACCTTGCTCGAACCGCATGGATACTACACGTTTATCGGAAGGGACGAAGAAAACTGGCCTCATTTTGAGCTCAATAAAAACTTACCAGCGCTCAACGAAAGAGAACAACAACACCTGATCAAAGAAGCGATTTTGGATTATTTTGAAGTCAACCAAATCTTTGAAACAAATTCACCAGAAGCAGAGTAGACATCCCAAAAAACGTATATTTGTCATTCACAATTTTTAATCAATGGATTTTTTAGTCAAAGCAGCCCAATTATTACTCTCCCTGTCGATTTTAGTCGTTTTACACGAATTTGGTCATTACATTCCAGCCAAAATTTTCAAAACGCGCGTCGAAAAATTCTACTTGTTTTTTAACCCGTGGTTTTCACTTTTCAAAAAGAAAATTGGGGATACCGAATGGGGAATCGGTTGGTTGCCGTTGGGCGGATTTGTGAAGATTTCAGGAATGGTCGACGAATCGATGGACAAAGAGCAATTGGCTCAACCACCTCAGCCGTGGGAATTTAGATCCAAACCTGCATGGCAACGGTTGATTATTATGATTGGTGGTGTGACCGTAAACCTAATACTGGGAATGTTTATCTACTCCATGGTTGTTTTCTATTATGGTGAAACGCATTTGAAAAACAAAGATGCAAAGTACGGGTTAACGTTCCATGAAATGTTTAAACCATACGGATTGGAAAACGGCGACAAAATTCTTGCAATCAACGGAAAACCGGTTGACAATGTATTGGAAATCAACAAAGCTGTTTTTTTAAGAGGAAAACGCAATTTGTTGGTGGAACATCCTGACGGAAAACGAGAAACGATTCTACTGCCGAGTGAAATCCACAAAGAAATGTTTCAAAAAGATGGATATACAAGTTTTCAACCACGGATTCCGATCCAGGTAGATTCCATTTTACCAAAATCTGCGTGCGAAAAAGCGGGATTGAAAGTCGGTGACCAAATCATTGCAATCAACCAAGACACCGTGCGTTACTTTGATGAACTTTTAGCCAAGTTAGGAGCAAACAAAAAGAAAAATGTAGCCATTACCGTTGCATCCAATGGTGAAATAAAAACTTTGCAAGTTGCAGTCGACTCATTAGGGAAAATCGGTTTTTCGCAGCCCGAAATGAAAAAAATGTTTCAGCTAACGGAAGTAAACTACAGTTTTGGAGCGAGTTTTTCACACGGTATTGCGCGCGGATGGTGGACTGTCAAAGATTACATCGCACAATTCCAATTTGTGTTTACTAAAAAAGGAGCGAGCTCAGTGGGTGGATTTGGTTCGATGGGAAAATTGTTTCCAGCCACGTGGGACTGGGAAATCTTTTGGTTAAACACCGCCCTAATTTCAATCATTCTCGCGTTCATGAACATCCTACCTATTCCAGCGTTGGATGGTGGTCACGTCGTGTTTTTGCTCTACGAAATAATTACTGGAAAAGAAGCACCACAAAAAGTCTTGGAATACGCGCAATACGTTGGGTTCATTCTGTTGCTTACCTTGCTTCTATATGCCAACGGAAATGATCTCTATCAGGCACTGTTTAAATAATTCAAGATCGTAGACTGCTGGATTTTTCTAGCAGTTTTTTTATTTCACGCAGCACCAATCTTCAGCTACTCGTTTCGGTCAATTGTTGTATTTTTATCCCATGAATACAAAAATTGGATACATCTGCAGTTCTACTAGTTGGGGTGGATTAGAAATGAACCAATTGCGCAATGCGATTTGGATGCAGCAACGAGGACATCGCGTTGTTGTATTGTGTCAACAAAATGCGCCCATTCATATCCAAAGTGTTGCCGCAAATCTTCCAGTGCAACTCATTCAGAAGCACCGAAAATACTACGATTTTGCAGCTGGAAAAAAACTGGCGAAACTGATACAAGCGCAGGAAATCTCACACCTGATCACGCGCGACACGCGCGACTTGAGCCTCGGTGCAATCGCCAAAACATTCGCTGGAAAAAAGGCGTTTCATTTTTCATACTTTATGGAAATGCAACTGGGCGTCAAAAAAACAAACCTGTTACATACCATCCGATTCCGACAACTCGATCTGTGGTCGTGTCCATTAAATTGGCTCGAAAAACAAGTGCACACACTGACGCGATTTTCGAAATCCAAAACAACAGTAATTCCATCTGGATTGGATTTACATCCTTTTTCAAGCGCACAAACGCAAACGGATGCACGAGCAAAACTGGAATTACCGCTTGACAAAATAATCGTCGGGTTGATCGGACGATTTGATCCACACAAAGGACAAGTGTTGTTGTTGGAAGCACTCACCAAAATTCAAGATCCGCAGGTGTGCGTATGTTTGCTTGGAGAACCAACACGGAACGAAGGAACCGCCTATTTTGACAAAATTCAATCAACTATTGCGGAAAACAAATTGCAAAATCGAGTTTTCATTCGACCTTTTCGGGAAGATATCGCCAGTTTCTACCGTGCAATCGATGTATTTGTAATGGCTTCGAAAGCAGAAACCTTCGGAATGGTTACGATCGAAGCGATGGCAAGTGGCACTCCGACCGTTGGAAGCAATGCAGGCGGAACGCCAGAAATTCTTCAATTCGGCGAATTGGGCTACTTATTCGAACCGCTAAACGCAACGAGTTTGGCTGATAATATTCAAAAATTTGTGGAGAATCCAAGTGCAATCGACCGAAAAACGTTGCAAGAAGTAGCCCGAAAATATGACCACAACCACGTTTGCGAACTCGTTGAACGCGAATTGCATTTAACGCAATAAAGTAGCTTTTAAAAATGGAAAATAATTCCGCCCAAATGACCGAAAAATCGCATTTTTAAAATAAATTTGTGGTTTTTGCGTTTAACAATTTTGCAAAGGAAAAAAACATAATAGATTGAATTACATGTCTTTTCGTTCACTATATATCATTTCAAGTTGCACGCTGTTCTTGATCGTCGCTTGTTCTACTGAAAAAAACACCTTGATAAATCGAACTTATCACGGTACAACTGCTAGATACAACGGATTGTTCAACGCAAATGAGTTGTTGAATCAAGCGATGACGACCTACAAAAACAGCATCAAAGAAGATTACTACGAAATATTACCGGTTACCCCATTGCCCTCGGAAGAGGAGGTTGTTGGAATGTATCCAGCGATCGACACAGCAATTGCGAAGTGTACAAAAGTGATTTCGCGACATAGCATGCCAACCGCTGAAGTTCCATCCAAAAAGAAAATGGAATACAACCATTGGATCGATGAAAATTGGCTCGCAATCGGACGAGCAAGTTACTTTAGACGAGACTACGACGGAGCAATTAAAAATTTTGAATTCATCCGCAAATTTTTCAACAACGACCCTTCAAATTTTGAGGCCACGCTGTGGATTGCCAAGGCGCAGATTGAAATAAAAGAATACTCGAATGCACAAATCAACTTAGACTTGCTCGATTTAGCAGTTGAAGAAGCAGAAGCAGCAAATAGTTCGAAAGCACTCGATAAACTTCAATTCTGGAAAAAAGACAAAGCTGAGAATGGTAAAAAAATGACCAAAGCAGCGAAGAAACGAGCGAAAAAAAAGAAAAAAGCCGAAAAAGAAGAAGAGAAAGCACTGTTTCCGAAATCAATTCGCTTGGAATTTGAAAAGACCAAGGCAGCATTGGCCCTTGCCAAAAACGACCAAGAAAACGCTGTCAAATACCTCGAAGAAGCGTTGAAACATGCCAAAAAATCAGGCGACAAAGCCCGCATTCATTTCATTTTGGCACAATTGAATGGAAAAATCGGCGATACTGGAAAAGCAAAATACCACTACACCAAAGTGTTGAAATACAACGCGCCGTTTGAAATGAATTTTACCGCACGTATCAATCGAGCGTTTATGGGTGGCGACGACAAAATCAAGAAGCAACTTCAAAAAATGCTCCGCGATGAAAAAAATGCAGAATTCAAAGACCAAATTTATTACGCCTTAGCAGATATTTCAATTCAAGAAGGAGATAAACCAAAAGGAATTGAATACTTTCACAAATCCGCGTTCTACTCAACGACCAATACGCGTCAAAAAGGGAAGGCGTACGAGCGTTTAGGTGATCTAAGTTTTGCGGACAAAGACTACGTTAGCGCACAAAAATACTACGACAGTTGTGGTAAAGTTATTCCAGAAAACTACCCAAATGGCGAAGCAATCAAAAACAAAGCAATCAAGCTTCAAGACTTGGTGACTGCCGTTGAAACTGCTAATTATGAAGACAGCGTGCAACGAATTGCAGCCATGTCACCAGGAGAACAAGAAAAATTTGCTGAAAATTTGATTAAAAAAATGCGTGAAGACGAAGAACTAAAAAAACGTCGTGAAGCAGAAAAATTAAAAGAATTGCAAAACCAATCGTTGGCAAATCAAGATCAATTGACAGGCAACAAAAGCTATTGGAACAACAGTAAAACGAGATCGTCTGGATTTGATGAATTTAGAAAACAATGGGGTCAACGCGAAAACGAGGACAATTGGCGAAGAAGCGACAAAATAGTTGTTGTGGCCCTACAACCAGTTAATACCGGTGAAGATTCGACAAAAACGAACCCAGAAAACGCAAAAACAGCAAAAGAAGCAGGTCCTACAGTTGAAGAGCTTTTAGCCAATTTGCCTTCATCAGACTCAGCGATCGCTAAGTCGAATGAGCGTCTATTAGCTGCGTTATACGACGCGGGAATTATCTACCAAGATCAACTCAACGAAAAACAACTCGCTACAACGCAATTTGAGAAAATTTTAAGCAAACAAGTGCAAAGTAAGTACAATCTGATGGCTTCCTACCAATTGTATAAACTTTTTGAAACCACCAATGCAGATAAGGCTGCTGAGCAGAAAAATTTCATTTTAGCAAATTATCCAAATTCAGACTACGCAAATTACATGCGCGACCCAGACTTCTTTCTGAAGCGAAAAGAACGAGAAAAAATCAACGAACAAGAATACTTGAAAATATTGGACCGATACAACCGCGGATTGTACTACCCAGTAATTTCCAAAGCGGACGACGTGATTGCGAACGAACGAGAAAATTTGTACCGCTCCAAATACATGCTCCTAAAGGCATTGGCTACCGGACAATTAAATACGGACAAACAAATGTTAGTACCCATTTTAGATCAAGTAGTTGCTGAATATCCAGGATCTCCCGAAGAAGCGAGAGCAAAAGAAATGCTTGGAATTATTAAAAATGGTTATTCTGCCAACATTGAAGCGGACTTCAACAAGCCAACGCTATACAACTACGTTGAAAATGAAGAATTATGGGTCGTGATCTTCCCAGGCGAAAAAGAACAAAAAAACATTGGACTTGCTAAATCAAACGTATCCGATTTCAACAAAGAGTTTTTTGGTAAAAGTAGGCTCACAACAGATTCGAAAGTATACGGCAACGACCAAGGTGTAATTGTTGTAAAAACCTTCAACGAAAAAGATGCTGCAACCTACATTCGTCAGTTCAAGAAAACGAAAAAACACCTCGGTGACATGCAAAATGCAAAAGTTATTTTCATCTCGAAGGAAAACCTAAAGGTGCTTTTTGAAACAAAAAAGCTGGAGGAATACGAAAATTTCTTCTTGGAATTTTATTAACGATTGACCGCATTCAAAAGCTGTTTCAACTTCGTTTCATCAATACATAAAGCCGCGGTTTCATAACGCGAACCAACGCCTATTTGTCGCCATTCGGTTGCTGAAAAGTGTATCGCATTGGGCTTTACTTCCGCATAAATGTTGGCAATATTCGCCACGTTAATTCCGCCCCCAGCCATAATTTCAATGCGGTTTTTTGATTGGTCTACAAACGAACGTAGTAGCTCTTTCCCCAACAACGCATTCGGTGCTTGACCAGAAGTCAATACCCGTCGAAAACCAAGCGAAATCAAGGATTCAAGCGCATCCTGCCAATCAACTGCATCGTCAAAAGCACGATGACATGTTAATTCGAGTTTTCCTGCTATTTTTGATGCCTCTTTCAACCAATCGATATCCAATGTATTCGCTTGCGTCAAAGCGCCTATCACAACACCGGCTAGATCGTTGCGTTTCACAGCAGCAATGTCCATTAACATCACTTCCTTCTCAGCAGAAGAAAACACAAAATCTCCCCCACGAGGACGAATAAGCACGTGTGTTTCGACGCGCGATTTAGCAAACTGTTGCAATCCATGCGAAGGCGTGATTCCTCCTACCTCCAACTGCTGACACAACTCAATACGATCACATCCGTACGCGGAAGCAAGTACGATCGCTAATTCGGAAGCTGCACACAATTCAATTTTCATTCGATATGATCTTTGGGTTCCATTTCATTCCAAATACGACGTTCTGAATAACTGATAAACAGACCAAAAAAGAAAGCAAAAAATGTGACTCCCATCTGCGTTTCGAGCGTATCCTCCACCAAAAAAGAAAGCAACGAAATCGTCATAAACAAGATCGCCAAATAATTACGTTGCTTGAAATTCGTGCGCCAAAAGTAGATTAGAGTTGCAACGAAAAGTAGAAATCCAACAAGTCCCAACGCAATAAAAAAGCTCAAATACTGATTGTGCGTGCGCAACCGGTTTTCTGGTCGGAGTTTTGACTTGTCGTGCTCATATTGCTGTTGGAAAGCACGATCGATATCACCAGCGCCAACACCGAGTAAAAAATTAGATTTCAAAATCTTCAATCCAGTCTTCCAATATTCAAACCGCTGAGCAATACTTTGCCCGTTGGGATCGTTGGAATACATCAATTCATTCTTCAATCCGGCTAACCGAGCACCAAAACCTTTTTTCAAACTCAAAATCGATGGGATGCCCTGCTCAATATGGGAAATATCTGTTGGCGATAGCGCCTGAACGCCAGCTGCATCTTTATAAAGTCCTTTGGAAGTCAGATAACGAATAAGCGTTCCCTCCAGTTTTTGTCCCTTCGCATCCAACGAATCATACGGAAAAGACGATCGGCGATTCCATTCACGCTTCATTTCCTCCTGACAGAGAAAATAATACACCGGATACCCATTTTCCAGCTGATTTTTATCTGTTCGATGAAAATACAAGTTCCCTTCTTTCGTCTTTTCAGGCAAATGATCGAGTGAAATCCTCAATTTCTCGGGTTGAAAAAAAACAACCAATGCGTACGTCACAACGCCTACACCAAGTATTCCTAAGAAAATAACGACTTTCGAAAGCGCCCTGTTTTTACGAATCGACAATTCCAATGCGATCCAAACGACGATCATCCCACCAAACGTCAATACACCGCTCAAAACCTGCGCATAATAGGTGTAGAAACTAAACCAACCAAACAGCACCAGGCCAAACCATTTCCACCGATGTTTGCTTTTTTGAAACCACAATCCTGCGATTGCAGCCGCCGTCGACACCATCAACGCGTAGCGAATATGAGAAAGAAATAACGACATCCCGCGGATATCATCGTACACACGATCTCCCCACAAATGCACATAACTACCAACATTGATAATGGATGTTACAAACACTGCAACGACAAACCCTCCTAAAATGATTTGGTATTGTTTATTGCCTTCCAACGGCTGCGCCACGAAAAGCAATGGAATGATAAAAAGGGGCAATTTATCTTTGAAATCCTTCAGTGCAAAATCCAAGTCCGACGACCAAGCGAACGTAAGTAAGCTCCAAGCCCACAGAGCAAGCAGAAGCAATACGAAGCCATTGGATTCTATCCGTTGAACGTAACGTTTAAAATCACCTTGAAGCACTAAAATTAAGGCCAACCACATCATGGAAAGCGATAAAATTATCTTACTTAGCGGCATTCCAACGGCAAGGCTGAAATACCCAATAAAAACCAACTGATGATAAACTGAATTACCGAAACGTTTACTCAACATCCACTTTGCGATCTATTCCGATAACGCTTATTTTCTCAATATCGTATTGTACTGCTTTGTATTTTGCAAAACTTCGATCGCTTTCGTTAAAAACGTATCCGATCTGAATGAATCAACTGTTCTTCCTTTTTGATAGTAGTAACGAGAAACGATTTCATTCTCCAACAACGTTTTGATTTCTGCTTTGAATTTCTCTAAATCACGTTCCTTGGAAGGAACAACTTTTGCCATCAACGCTTCGTATGCTTGTTTTGCATCCTCAAAATAACCCTCTTCTTCCGCTGTTTCGCGCATTTTCTTCAAAACTTCTTCCGAAGCAGTTGAATAATCAAATGTGTCCTTAATTGCCATTTGTTTGAATGCTTCGTATTCAGCGTCGCTCAGTTGAAATTTTCCGGCTTCAGGAATCGAATTGTGCGCATAATAGTAATTTGTTGCATAGTCAAAAATCAAATTATTTACAGACAACATCGCTGTCAATCGGCTGTATTCCTTCTCGTCCATTTTGATATCGGGTTCAATTCCGCGTGCGTCGATCACATCTCTTCCATTCACTGTTTTGAAAATTTTCACCAATGAATCCGCTATCGCTTTTGGTTTTTCACCAGCTTCTTTGTCGTAATATTCTAACCGCTGAACGCATCTTCCGGACGGTGTGTAATACTTCGCTATCGTTAATTTCATTTTAGAACCGTACTTCAAATCATAAGTTCGCTGCACCAGTCCTTTACCAAACGAGGTAGTCCCCACGATCACGGCACGATCCAAATCTTGTAAACTTCCGGCCACAATTTCACTCGCAGAGGCAGACGCATCGTCGATGAGTACAACAATTGGAATCATTAAGTCAAGCGGCTCTTCCAGTGTTTTAAAGACCTTATTTTCCTCCTCCACACGTCCTTTGGTAGTCACAACGACTTGACCTTTCTTGACAAACAAATTCACCAATTTGACCGCTTCAATCAACAATCCCCCGCCATTTCCACGCAAATCCAAGACTAATTCTTGCATTCCCTTGGATTTCAATTCTAAAAAAGCCGCTTTCACGTCCGCAGCCGTAGTTGGTTGCATAAATGTGTTCAGATTAATATACCCAACTCGGTCGTTAATCATTCCTGTATACGGAATATGTGGTACTTTGATTTCGTCGCGCGTGATAGGAATAGTAATTTCATCCTTCCCATTACGCAGTACTTTCACTTGAATTGTTGAACCCTTCGGACCTTTTAAAGAAGCAGAAACCTCATCGCTTTTCTTGAATTTCATGTCACGGTTGTCGATCGATAAAATTCGGTCGCCCGCTTTGATTCCCGCCTTTTGAGCAGGATTACCCTCGTATGGTTCAGTAATATAGGTGTAATCTCCAATCTTGCGGATCACAGCACCAATACCGCCGTACTGTCCGGTCGTCATCAAGAGATAGTCTTCCATATTGGATTCGTGGTAATATACCGTGTACGGATCCAACTGCTTCAACATTGCATCGATTGCTACTTTGGACAAATTCCCGGTAGTAGGCTCGTCTACATAATACATTTCCAAGTGCTGGTAGATTAAATCCATCAGTTCCATGCTTTTGATCACCTCAAAACCATTGGATTGCGCCCGCGCTTGAAAAGAAAAAACCGAGATGGTTACGACTAAAAAGACCTGTGCTATTTTCTTCAACATACGTTTATTCAATTACAATTCATTTACTAGCTTCATCAACAAACTTTCCATTTTTCGCAGCAAAAGTTCGTACGGCATTTCTTCTTTGTTGGTATACACCAAGAATAACGCCAACTGTTGTTGATTTGTTGCTAACTTGCTCTCCAAAATTAACTTATTCTTACGAATTACCTCTTTCATCAAACGTTTGATACGATTTCGGTCGTGTGCTTTTCTAAAAATCCGTTTGGGAGCCGATATCACGACTTGAAACGACTTTTCGGTGGGTAATTCCATCGCCTTATAATGCATCACGAACGGAAATTGTTTGACGGACTGCTTTTGCTCAAAAACAGCTGCGATCGCTTTTTGACTACACAATTTATATGCCTTTCCGAATGTTTGATCCATGGATTTTGTAAAGATACAGATAATCAGTTTATCCCAAATCAACTTGTTTAAATCAATTAAAATTGGTTGAAATAAATCGCAACGGCGACGAAAGATCCGAGAAAACAAATAAAAGTTGCGCAAAATTTAACCAAATGTAAACGCATTGATAAAAAATTCAGTCAATTTCAATACTTTTGTGTGTTGCAATTTGGTTATTCCGAGAAGCAACTGTTGGATGTATAATTTTGATCGGGAAACAATGATAATTGGTATTTGTGGTGGAAGTGGTTCTGGAAAAACAACCTTGTTGAAGAGATTGTCGCAGCGTTTCAAAACGTTGAATCCATCTGTTTTCTCGATGGACAACTACTACAAGCCGATTCATTTTCAACACGTTGACGAAAACGGAGAGGTCAATTTTGATTTGCCATCTGCGTTGAATGAAAACCAATTAGTCGCGGATTTAAATCAACTCGTAAAAGGCGAACCAATAGAAGTAATCGAATATCACTTCAATGCGCCACCAGATAAAAACGTACTTATTACGATACAACCATCTGATTTAGTGATTGTTGAAGGATTGTTTTTGTTTCATTATCCAGGTGTCAAAAATGCGTTAGACTTTTCGGTATTTATCGATGTTGATCTCGATGTACAGCTTGATCGACGATTATACCGCGACCAAGAAACGAGAGGTTATACACGTGAATCCATTTTATATCAATGGAAAAACCACGTAACGCCTTGTTACACAAACTATCTACTTCCGTATCGCGATGAAGCACATTTCAAATTCAGAAATGACCATCATGCCGACGAAGATTTTGAAAAATTAGTAGAAATATTAGAACAGAAACTCAATCTACATCACGTGTCTTGATTCACTTTTTTCGAAAATATGGTTTTTTAGTACTGAGTATTTCTTTTGCGAGTTTATTCGTCCTATTTTACCAGTTCGTATTTCATCAAGACTACTCCAATGAAATCAAAACCTTTCAAAAAGATTTCAATTTCACTACGCACAAACTACACGATTTCCTAGCTACCAAGAAATCTGAAATCGAAAAATTTGGACTCGATTCAATCACACAACAAAACACGAACGACCCGTTTTATTTCCATGTCTACAAGAGTGACTCACTCGTTTATTGGAACACAAACCAACTTCCGCTCGCTCGGTTTTCAGACTTGCATTATCCAGCAAAGGGTGTGGTACATTTACAAAATGGGTGGTATTATTCGGATATCATGACCAGTGGAAATACGGTTTTAGCGGCTTCATTTTTAATAAAAAAAGACTATCAATACGAAAACAAAAACTTACGCAATGACTTCAATCCGGAATTTGTTATTCCATTCAAAGGAAGTATTGTTTTAGAGAAAGAAAACGCATATCCGATTTACAAAGCCGGACAGTTTATTTTCGCTCTTTACCCATTTGAAGTACAACCAATCCCATCGAGTAGCAGCGATTTGCTGTTGGCATTTCTACTCTTGGCCATTTCGTTTGCATTGCTGACCATTCACCAACAAACGAAAAGACTTCGAAATTCACTGTATTGGTTGATTCCAATTTTAATTTTTGGTATCCGCTTTATCAGTTTGAAGGGAAATTGGTTTTCCTTTTTAGAAGAAACTACCGCGTTTCAACCTACACTCTACGCAAGTTCGGAATGGTTTCCCAACTTTGGAGAATTCCTCATCAATTGTATCTTATTGCTTTACCTCTGTGAAATTGTGAGTTGGAAGGTAAATCGATTCATTGATTCAACTCGAAAAACAATAAGGAATTGGCATACCGTTGCGTTTTTGGTCATGTATTTCGTTGGATTGATCTTCTCGATCTTCATTGCGGATATTTACCGAGGACTTGTGGAAAACGCCTCTATCCCGTTGGAAGTAAATAAATTGTTCAGTCTAAACTTCTATTCATTCTTAGCCATGATTTCGATGGGAATCTTGTTTTATGGCTACTACCAATGGATGCGAACCTCGATTAAAGCACTCCATAAAAGCATTTCAAAAACAAGTTGGCTGCTTCTAATCTGGATGTTGAGTAGTGCGATCTATTTGATTGTCGATCTAAATGTCCGCAATTCGATGCTTGTATTGTCGTTTTGGCCATTATTAATCAACCTACTAATTTTCATTGAAATAAGCAAATTCAAAAACAAACAACCGTTCACCTACGGCGTAATCGTTTTGTTCATCTTCTCGGTGTATGTTTCAATGAATTTACAAGAATATTACGACATCAAGGAAAAGCAAGAACGCGAACTATACGCAAATCAACTTGCTTCGGATCAAGACATTACAACCGAAGTAGAATACACCAATTTAGCTCCTAAATTACAGACCGACAATTACTTACAAAAGCTTATTAAGTTTCCAGACCGTGTTGGAGTGTCGGAATTCAAGGATGCGATGGAACGCAAATTTTTTCATGGTTTCTGGGAGCGCTACGACGTCGATTTTTTTCTATTCAATTCAAACAACGAAGCCATTGTCAACTATAAAAATGTTTCACGGAGTAGGTTGAATTTTTTAGAATCCATCATTTCAAAACACAGCGCAACGTCTGAAATCGATTCCAACATTTTCTTTATCAAGGATTTCACCAGTCAATACAGTTACATCATTCGTCAGCCAATTTATGGACAAGATAGCGTGCGATCACTTTTGTTTTGTGGACTAAAATCGAAACGAATTCCAGAAAAAATTGGTTTTCCGAAATTACTACTTTCAAGCAACGCCAAGGTGTTTGAACCGCTCGAAGAGTATTCGATTGCCAAGTACTACAACGGAAAACTCGTCAGTAGAAATGGGAAATTTTCCTATCCTTCGCGCGATGCAGGCTTGACGAAAAACATTTCAACCATCTCTGGCTATTTCAATAGCGATGGATACAATCATTATTTGCTCCGGCGCACGGAACGCGATTCGATTGTACTTTCACGGCAAAACCACTCTACAATTCAATTCTTCACTTCCTTTTCGTATCTATTCAGCTTCTATGGACTTTTCTTATTGATTCCCATTTACATCCGTTCCAAAAAAACAAGTAATTCTGTTCGTTCGTTGACCTTAGCAGTTCGGATTCAGATCGTATTGATCGGATTAGTCTTCGTTGCGCTCGTTGCTTTCGGCTGGGGAAGTGGTTTATTTGTTAGAAATCAATACCAAGCATATACCAACGAACTGATCCGCGAGCGCATTCACTCTGTGGAAATCGATCTAAAACAACAATTGGGCGAAGTAGAAGAATTATCCGTTGCCAAGCAAGGCGATTTTCTAGAATATGCCCTACGAAATCTATCTTCCGTTTTTGTCACCGACATCAATTTATACGACCGAAACGGATTTTTACTCGCTAGTTCGCGACCCAAGGTGTATAACATTGGTTTGATCAGTGAACAGATGAATCGACTTGCACTCAATCAACTGAAGCACAACAAGAAAAGCGAGTTTTTTCATCAAGAAAAAATTGGAAACTTGGACTACCTTTCCGGATACGTTCCTTTTTATGGAAGCGATGGAAATCTGCTGGCTTACTTAAACTTGCAGCATTTTGGACAACAAAAAGGATTCGAAGATCAAATTCAAGAATTCTTGGTTGCAATCATGAACGTGTTTATCCTCTTGCTCGCCTTGTCGATCATTGTAACCGTTTTCGTATCAACGTGGGTAACATCCCCGCTTCGCATTTTACAACAAAATTTTGCGAAAGTACAACTCGGAAAATACAACCAACCGATTGAGTATGCTGCTAGCGACGAAATTGGAATTTTGGTGAAGGAGTACAACCAAAAGCTGGAAGAATTGGCCTATGCAGCTCAACAACTTGCGCAAAACGAACGAGAAAGTGCATGGCGGGAAATGGCGAAGCAAGTGGCGCATGAGATCAAAAATCCACTTACACCAATGAAACTGAGTTTACAGCAGTTGCAGCGTGTGTTTGACCCTTCGGATCCACATTCGAAAGAAAAAATTGACAAAGTTGCTTCTTCCATCATCGGCCAAATCGACGCGCTGGCGAAAATTGCAAATGAATTTTCCAATTTCGCGAAGATGCCAAAAGCACAAGAAGTAAATTTGGACCTGATTCCATTGATCGAGGGTGTCTTAGTCGTTTTTAGCCAAGAAGTAGCGATTGACTTGCGGTTAGAAACATCGCTCAAACAATGTTGGATTCATGCAGACAAAGACTTGATGCTGCGTGTTTTTAACAACCTCATCAAAAACGCGATTCAAGCAATTCCGGCCGAACGCGAAGGCAAAATCACTGTGAAAATTACGTCGACCGAAGCGAGTTGGTTGATTGCGATTGAAGACAACGGAAAAGGAATTCCAGCAGAATTACATACCAAATTATTCGTTCCGTATTTCACGACTAAATCAACCGGTACCGGATTGGGATTGGCAATGGTAAAACAAATCATTGAGATGCATCGCGGTAAAATTTGGTTTGAATCGGATACCGCAGGAACCACATTTTGGATTGAAATCAGCAAAACGATTTGACGGTAATCTATAAAACAAAACAGGAACACACATTGAATTGCATTCCTGTTTTGATTGGGTTACTTGTTTTGTTTTACTTCGATATGATCTTAAATTCTGTTCGGCGGTTACTTTGATGTGCTTGTTCTTTCGCTTTTTCGGTTTTCAACTTTGCGATCGAATCATCCGAAATAATTGGTTGCTCTTTTCCAAAACCTTGCGATTCCAAGCGTTTTTTGTCAATTCCTTTTGAAACTAAATAGTCCACAACGGCTTTGGCACGATTTGCAGACAACTCCTTGTTTAGTGTTGCTGAACCTCTGGAATCTGTATGGCCGCTGATTTGAATCCGAATGGATGGATTATCTTGCAACAGTTTTGTCAAGCGATCCAACTCATTTTGCGACTCATTGCGAAGCGAAAATTTATTCAAGTCAAAGAAAATATTGCGCAACACGATGACTTCTCCCACCTCCAATTTTTTCATCAATACGTCCTTCGTGATTTCTTGGTAGTCGCTTTCTTTCGGAATTTCGAAATTTTCTGAATGAAATAAATATCCGTTTACTTTTACTGCAATTCCGTAGTTTTTCCCTGACGGTAAGGAAACTAAAAACTTACCCGTTTCTGCATCGGAAGTAAATTCAGCCAGTACCGTATTCGTCGTGTTATCGATCAATTCGATGCTTGCTTCGAGTGGTTTGTTTGATTTTGCATCGCGCACAGTACCTTTCAACAAGGCCATTTCACTCTTACGTACTTCTACTTTTGGCTCAATTACTTTTTCACTCACTGGAATTCCCGAACTTGCCCACAGCGCATCTTCCGTATTCAACAGCGGCTGTTTTTCTTCACCGATAAATGTAATTTTATACAAATCTTTTTCTCCAAAACCGCCGGTACGAAAAGACGTCATGTATGCCGTTTTTCCGCTAGCCGATACTACAAAGAAAATATCGTGATCGGGCGTATTGATTGGATAGCCGATATTGATCGGATTTGTCCACGTGCCTGTTTCTTGCAGTTTGCAGTAAAAAATATCGTATCCTCCCATGGAATTATGACCTTTCGACGAGAAGTATAGGGTTTTACCATCTGGGTGCAAAAACACACCATCTTCATCGTATTTTGTATTTACATTATCTGGCAATCGCTGTGGATTTTCCCACCGTTTTTTCGATGGATTCCATGTAGCAACGTAGATGTCTCTTCCTGTGGATGGCCCTTTTTTTCCTTCGGATGGACGGTCACTTACGAAATAAATTTTCTGACCATCGCTGCTGTACCAAGCAGAAGATTCGTGATACTCTGTACAAATCTCATCGATCTTCTTCGGTTTGCTCCAAAGGCCATTTTTCTTCACACTTTCGTATAAATTTCCATCGCCTTTATCGTCCAAATAAATCACCATTTTGGAAGCATCCGAATTCAGTGAAGCGGTAGCGTCATGTCCTTTGGTATTGAGCGGATCACCAACGTTTACAGCAGGACTCCATGCGCCGTTTACGCGCTTCGACATGTAGATATCTTCGTACCATTCTTGCGTAAACAAATCTTTTCCTGCACCAGTCGTATTTGGGCGACGACTCGTAAAATAAATTTCAGTGGCATCTGCATTCATGATCATTCCATATTCGGGACCGTCGGAATTGATTTCTGCGCCCATGTTGTCAATCCAAACGCGCACAGGTGAAGCTTCTAATTTCATTCCTGAGTTGCACTCGTAAATGTGCTTGGTAGCGTCGTCGATCAAATCAGCAAATTCTTTTGGATTCGTTGTTTTTATAAATGTTTCAAATTCTGAAATGGCTTTCGACCACGATTGCGATAATTGCAACCCACGTCCCAAGTAGTAATGGATATTTGGACTTACCTTGGGATCCAACTTGTATGCCATTTCAAAAAAGGAAAGTGATTTGAATTTTTGAACCGTATTCAAATAACAAATTCCCAACTTTAAATTTAACGCTGCATTATTTGGATTAAATGCATTGGCTTTTTCGTAAAAAGGAATCGCGAGGTGGTACAACGCAAACGGTTCGCTCATATAGAAAGCATCTCCTTCTTCCAAGTTGTTTACCGCTTCTTTAAATTCCGTCTTTTTATCTTTGAAAATGCTTTTATCAAACTCTACATTTTGTCCAAACAGCACCGATGGAAGCATGAACAATAAAATCACTCGTATATTTTTCATCTGAAATCGAATTTATTGGTTTGAACAATCACTGTTTTGGAAATATGCTTGCGCAGACTCCACGCCTAATTCTCCAGCTTTCGACCAGTCTTCGCACGCTTTTCTCATTTCTCGAAGCATTTCGTAGGCTGCACCACGGTTGTAGTAAGCAACTCCATAACTTTGGTCCAATTGAATCGCTTTTGTTGCAGCTGTCACCGCGTCTTCATACTGCTTCAATTTCAGATAGGCACCTGCAAGGTTGTTGTGTGCAAACTTGTAGTTTGGATTCAAGTCGATTGCTTTGCGAAAATCAGCAATCGCACCCTTCCAATCGTTGTTATCCATTTTCGCAACGCCACGGTTGTTATATGACAAAAAATTCGATGGATCAGAGGAAATTGCTGCGGTATACGCTTCGATAGATTTACTCAAATCTCCTTTTTTGCGGTAAGTACTTCCCAAATTGTTCCACGCCATTGTCATTTTTGGATTCGCCTCAACAGCGGCCTTGTAATCGGCGATTGCATTTTCCATGTCGCCCAATTGTTTGTTCACACTTCCGCGATCGTTGAGCACCAATGCATCATTTTTATCCAATTGAACGGCTGCTGTTAGATCTTGTTTCGCGCGTGCATATTCACCCTGATTTGCATACAAAACAGCTCGTCTGTAATAGTATTTCACGGATGGATTAGAAGCAATTGCCTTGTCGTATGCTCGCAGTGCTTCTTCGGCCTGACCGTCTGTCTCTGCTAAAATTCCTAACTCGTAAAATCCTTGATCCAAGGAACTATCGTAGCGGGTTGCAAACTCGAAATCTGCTTTCGCCAACTTTGTGTTTTTAGATTCCAAGTAGGCATAACCGCGATTGAGATACGCCTTGCCGAACGTAGGCGCTAATTGAATGGCTACTGAGAATGCCGCAACGCTCTCGTCAAATTTCTTTTGCTCGAAGAATCCTATCCCTTCATTGTATTTCTCTTGGGCCTTCGCTGGAATTGCGGTGGAATCTGATTTTTGTTCTACCGGATCGCCCGCTTTGAGCACCTTCACTTCATTCACTTGTGCAGTCGAAAAAAAAGCCGAGCACACAACAAACGAGCAAATAAAATAATTGATTTTATTCATAGTAGCACAGTTTGAATTGGCTACAAATATAAAATTATTCCAAAGGAAACCGTATTTTATTTCGTAACGCGGATTAGGTTTCCGAAAAAAAGTTCTTTCCCGGTTGTAGTCTTCATCCAAAGTTCAGTGATTTCAAACTTCTTCGGGTCAAAATAGTTGGTTGCAACACGTTTCAACATGCCCAATGTCAGTTTTGGAGAATACGTGTTGAGAATCAAAAAACCAGCTGGATTCAACAATTCCGAAGCAGCTTCTATCAAGGCGGGTAGTTTTTCTTCTAGAATCCATTTTTCGCCTTTTGCACCGAGACCAAATGCGGGAGGATCCATCAAAATTCCATCGTACTTGTTTCCACGCTTTACTTCGCGTTGTGCGAATTTAAGTGCGTCTTCAACCACCCACTTTATTGGTTCTGTGTCACTTGACTCGCGGTTGCGGTTGGCCCACGTAACGAGTTGCTTCACAGAATCCACGTGAATTACTTCCGCACCCGTTTGTCGTGCCACAACGGAAGCGATACCCGTGTAAGCAAAGAGGTTCAAAAACTTGTGATTGGGTTTTAACTGGTTTTGAATAAACGCCCAGTTCAACGCTTGTTCGGGAAAAATTCCGATGTGCTTAAACTTGGTGATTTCTAGATTAACAATCGTTTCACCAATTGAAATCGTCCAAGATTCAGGAGCGTTTTCCTTGATTTTTTTCCAAACGCCTTTGGTATTTGTTTTCTCCACAAACTCCCAATGCGCCATCTCGTTCCACGTTTGAAACGGCCATTCAGATTTGAAATATGCTTGAAGATCTGGGCGAATCGTAACTACGTCACCAAAACGTTCCAATTTTTTTCCGCCTCCTGCATCGAGCAACTCGTAATCACTCCACGGCGAGGCATAGCTTTTTGGATTTTCCAACTTACTTCATTCTTGGCGTTTTCTGACGCCCGCGAGACATTTGCGCCATGCGCATTTGATTTTTGGAAGCTACTTGCGTCAATTGCTTTTGCATCGTTGTGATTTGTTCTCTCATCACGCCATTTTTATCCAACTTTTTCGCTTCGGACAATAAGGTTTGTGCTTCCGTTTTGCGACCTGTTTGCGCACAAATTCCAGCCAGGTGCATTTTTGCTACTGCTTGGTCTTGTGCAGTTCTCAATCCCAAACTCATCGCTTTTCGCAACATTTGTTCGCTGCGTGCAAATCCCAATTCTTGTGTCCCCAACATGGCCTGCAAGTAGAGAATGTAAGCATGTTGTTTTTTCGGCATCAAATCAGGACGAGAAATACGTTTCAAATACTTGTTTGCTTTCTCGTGGTTACCAATACGCATTTGATTGAGCGCCAACAACATATTTTCATTCCTGAAAAAACTCAAAATTACGAGCGCTGTCACAAAAATCATTACGATTCCCCAACCCCAGTGACCCGTTCCGAACGAATACACTGTTAAAAACAAAGAAAAAGCTGCGATTGCACAGCGAATAATAAAACCAGTCATACGTTAATCAATTGTTGCGATACATTTTAATTCAATAGCAATAGGAGTTGGTAACGAATTAATTTCACAGGTCGTACGGCAAGGCAAGTTGTCTTTGAAATATTCAGCATACAACCGATTGTATGTATGAAAATCTCGCTTCATGTTGACTAAAAAAACCGTAACATCCACCAAGTTTTCCCATTTTGAACCGGATTCTTCCAAGATCACACGCACGTTGTCAAACACGCTTCTGCATTGTGCTTCGAAATCAAACTCTAAAAAATTTCCATTTTTATCCAATTTCAATCCAGGAACTTCTGAATCAGTAGCATCCGACCCCGCTTTTCGTGGACCAACGCCAGAGAGAAACAAGAGATTTCCCACACGACGCGCATGTGGATACAAACCAACTGGAAGTGGTGCTTTTGATGTGGAGATACGTGAATTGTCGGACATAATACTGAAAATTTACGGTGCAAATATACGAAAGTCGTTTGGAATCCTGCGCCAAATGATAGCGAATTTAGAAGGTTTCTTGAAAAGAAGTCGGAAGCGCTATTCAAATTCAAAGGTCGATTCTTCCTCTTTGGTCGATTCCTTGAGTTTTTTGATCTTTTCCTGCATTTTCCGCTTGATCTCGGATTCCTTTTTCTGTTCTACTTCTGGCGTTTCATTCTCCTCTCCAAATTGAATACGCAATTCTTCGGTTGGTTTTTTGATCGGCTGGTAAACACCAACGGTCGTGTCGTTTTTACGGAATCCAAATTCCGACTTTAAAATGGAGAATGCTTCTTGCTTTGCGGCTTCACGATTTGCCTTGGCTTGTTCTTTCTTTGCCAATTCATCCCATTCGATGATCGGGTTATCAATTGTTCCGTGCATTCGCATAAAAATCTTGACGCCCGAACCGTCGTCCTCTTCAATTCCAAATTCTGTTTCAACTGGCTTTTCAAACAAATCTCTAAACTCGAATGCAAAATGATAATCAATCTGATTATCAAAAGTATGCCATCCAAACGTTTCAACATTTAACGCATTGGATTTGATTTGCATCAATGGAATCTCTAAACGTCCGTTCTGAATCACAAACGTATTTTCTAAGGTTTCGAAACGCAAATCCAACAATTTCTTTTCAAAATTATTGATGTTGTGTTTTTTCAATATCAAACGTGCACTCGACGTTTTCAGACTTTCGGTAATCGACTTGAAGGTTGATACATTTTTCAATGCTCCATCCTCTATTTTAACATGTACTTTGGAGAAAATTTCCTTCTTTTGAATGCCCGTGCGCAAATCAAACGGTGCTTGAAATACCATCTCAACAGCTGCTTTTCCAGAAATATTGTCTTCTTTGATTACCTCCTGATCAAAATTATTCCATTCCCGAAATAAATTGCGGAACGACAAATCCGATGCGCTCAAATTGGTGTTCAACACCAACCATTCTGGACGGGTTTCTTCAACAGTCAACGTTCCCCCAATTTCAGTTTGCGCATTTTCCAAACTCAGCTGATTGAAAGTCAATTTACGTGCTCCCACATCCAAGTTACTCTGCAAATCAAGAAATCGGTGGGCGTCGTACTTCAATTGTTTGACATGGAGCAATACTTCACCATCGATATCGTCTGGAAACATAAAGTTGCGTTCCGGATTCACGGTGCTCGTTTTATCTACGTGGGTTGAACTCAAGTCTTTCACATCCATAAAATTGCTTTCCAACTCAATGGAAGCGACTAATTTCCCCGTACGATAAATGTAGGGCGCAATGTCTTGAAAAACGCCGTTCACTTGAAAATCGGAACTGCCAATTTTTACACGAATATCTTGCAACGCGGCTTCATCACCGTCGATACCCACAAAACCATTCAAGGATTTAAAGGTACGACTGTCGTCGATCACACTCGCGTCGATGTTGCGCATCGTGAGCGAAGCAACACATTTTTGCAAATCCAACGCGCGTTGCCCAGCTTCATCCACGACGGTCTGGATATCAAACTGACCATTCACATCTAAAAAACCTACAATTTGTTCGATGTAAGGAAGTCTGAAAATACCATGAATGGAAGCCAAATCTAAATTACCTTTTGCTTTGCCCTCGTAGTGCGGACGCAAAAAATTGGTCAATAGAAACTCCCCTTGAAAGGGCCCTGTTGCGGTTTTGAAACGCATGTCCCACAGTTTCAAAAATTCGTTTTCCTTCCCTCCTTCGTTGGAATAACTCCCTTTTAAATTAATTCCCGAAATCTTCAATTGTTGTGTAGGCTCGCGCAACGCACCTGCTGAAACATCAAAATCGCAACGGATCATCGGGGTGCTATTTTTTTCGTTCTTTCCAGCCACGTTCAAGTTGAAATTGCACAATCCTTGTCCCTCAAATTGCTCAATTTGATCCAAATGACTTGATAATTTTGTTGCCACCTCTTCCAACCGTAATTTTTTTGCTGAGAGGTTAAATTGAAGTTGTTTTGGATCAATCGCTCCACTGAGAACAAACGGCAACTTCGAGATAAAAACGGTCGCTTTCGGAATCTTAAACGTGTTTTTCTCCTGGTCTACTTCGATGCCAATATCTACTGAAGTGGATTTATCAGCCAATAGGGTAATGGATTCACTTTTGATCCGACGAATAAACAAATCACTTGAAACAAATAAAGTAAAGCGTTTTTCGGTAAATTTTCCTTCCAATTTTAGATCACTGACTTTTGTTTCGTACAGTTGACCTGTGATTTGATTGTCGTAGGCAAAACGAATTTTTTCAAACGTCACCTTCTTGAGTTTAAGTTCAAATTTGGAATTCGATTTGGATTGACTTTCTTTGAGGATGTTGTAGTTGACATCGCCGTCTTTGTTGACCCGCAGTTGAATTGTACCGGGATGAATTTCTACTTTTTTGACAGCGTAGTTTTCATTCCAAATGTCGATTGGATTGAATTTTAAGCGAATTAAATCCGAATATAGAAGTGTGTCGTTCCCTTTCTTATCTGCAAACGCATCGGGAATAAAGACGTTGTTGAAATCAACTGAAAGGTTTGGAAACGAACCCCAAAACGTTAGATCGATTCGGGAAACTTGTACCTTCGCATTCAGACTTTTGTTGACTTCTGTCACCACCAAACCAATGATTTCATCTTTAAAAACATAGAGCAAGACCGAAATCAGTAGGCACAAACCCACTATGGTTCCGAAGATCCATTTGATCCATTTTCTGATTTTAAATTTCATCGCTGTAAAGGTATAACGTACATCGACTGAAAAATTACGGTCAAATAGTACTTATCAACTGTTAAATATTGATATTCGTTCTACTTTCAGGTTTTGAATTGGGAGAAATTTTTCATCTTTGAAGCTTGTAAAATTAATGTTTGATACATGGTCACTTTTTTTCGAAAACCAATTGTGGTGTTTTTGATCGCATCGCTTTTCATTTCTTCGATCTTTTTTCTGATCCCAATCAATATTTTTGACGGAGAGTACACCTTTAATGTCAACGGAATTATCACTAAAATCCCAGCGAAAATGAGTCTTTCCTACTTCGTTGGAATTGGAGCAAGTGCTGAAGAAACAAAAGATGTTGTTGATTTCAAACTTCTTCCGATGGGCTACTTTCTCGCGTTTTTGATGCTTGTTGCTTTTCCGGCATTAATCGCCTACCGCGTTCACATCGCGAATCAATCCACCAACTAATCTGTTATTTCTTAACGAGTTTGTACAAAACCTGTTGCCCATCGTGGATTAGTTCAATGAAATAAATTCCGCACACTAGGTTTTCAAGTTCCTTCAAATGAATCGTTGTTCCGGATGGACTCGTGACTGAAACGGTTTGTTGCTGAATGATTCTACCCGTTTGATCCATTAATTTGTATCGAAAACTTTCATGGATTGGCCCCTGAAATCGAATTTCAATTTCGTTGGAAAATGGGTTTGGGAAAACCGTCGCTCCCAGATGTTGATCGTCGTTATTCAGTCCAGCAAAACTACATCCATTCAACGTTCCCGGCATATTGTCATCCAACCAAGCCAATCTTCTGCTCAACCAATCTTTGAGTCGTTGTACTTCTTCTGGATAACTTTGCGCAGGAGATTGCACTTCTCCGGTTCCAGTAGGAAGGCCCAAATTGCCCCACGTTTCAAAATGCCACGCTTGGCTTTCGAGCACCAAGTTTGCAATCGAATCAATTTGTGCAAAAAGGTATTCTTCGCTCAAAATAGAACGCCGTAAATCATCGTAGCGACACCGCAGCTCGTCTTTAAATTGTGGATCCTGAAGCAAACGAATATACCATCCTGGCGCATCGACATCTTGGTCTACATCGCCATACATAAATT
>SSGT01000153.1 GCA_008017065.1 Crocinitomicaceae bacterium | reverse complement strand
GGATGGTGTGAAGATGAATGATATTTCAAATGTCCCCAGCGCATCCATCGGCGGAATGATGGTTTACACCGGCGGAATTCCAGCAAAATATGGAGATACCACGGGCGGTGTAGTTGTCATGGAAACAAAAAGCTACTTCGACTTGTATCGTGCTTGGAAATCCAATCAAAATGAATAAATCCTACTTTGCAACTTAATTCAAGCGACTCACTTTTGGTGGGTCGTTTTTGGTTAAAAATCTTTGAAAACAAATGAATTTTGATTCATTCCATTACAATGATCATACTGCAACTCGAAACCATTTTGCATTCTGCTTTCGATCGATCTCAATCCTACTCCCTTTAAAATATACTTCTCATTTTGAAGCGCTTTAAACAAATTGAATGGCAATCCATTGTCCGATATTTCCAGAAAAACGCTTCTGCCAGATGAACTCAATTTAAGATCGATCCGATTGGGGTTTCCATGGTAAATTGCGTTTTTTAGCACTTCTTCCGCAATGCGATACATTGTGATTTCAATCAATTCGCCTTGTGGCTGATAATTAATCGCTTCGACATGAATGTCTACTTTGCGATTTTCTTTAAAATACCCACAAAAGTCTTGTAAAACTGAGACAAGCCCTTGATTTATCAAATTTGCCGGTGCCATTTGCAATGAAAAAAAATGGAGTTTCTTTTCAATACTTGCCAATAATTCAATTACTCCATCTAAGTTTTCATCCAATTCTTGAGAAGATGATCGGCAATTTTTCAGTATTTCGATAGAAGTATGAATACGCGCATTCTCTTCCTGCATTATACGGGAGAAATTAAAACGCTTTTCTTCTTCTTTTTGAACACGAAAAATAGTTGACTTTTTATATGCTTCGAGTTTGTTTTTAAATAATTCGTATTCTTCCCTCCCCTTTTTTTTCTGATGAATCCACGAAAATGTCACAATAATCAGTAAGAAAAAAGCCATGATGATTAGACCAATCAAAAGCAATATTTCGTAACGAAAAGTAAATAAAGTGGAACTCAAAATGAAACTATTCAAAAAATTTAGGACTAGATTCTTGCATTGGAGCCATGTATTTTTTTAGATTTTGTTCGTCGTTTTTGTTCAAAATCATCAACATATTATCCGATTCAACGATGATGTGATTATCTAATCCTTCTATCAACGCTAACTTTGAATTTGGAAGATTTACAATGCAATTCGTTGAATTAATCATGTACACGTTTTCACCTATGACCGCGTTTCCGTTGTAATCTTTTTCTAAATGCGTGTACAAACTTCCCCACGTACCAAGGTCTGACCAATCGAAATTCGCCAAAACAACATCTACATTTTTCGCGTTTTCCATCACTGCAAAATCGATGGAAATATCTTCACACACTTCAAAACAATGATTCACTGAAGCCTGCTCATCCGCTGTATTATAAAAACCGTGTTCTTCTGAAAAAAGATTTCGCAATTCGGGTTTGAATTTCTCTAATGCATTCAAAATGGTTGTTGCTTTCCAAACAAAAATTCCTGAATTCCAATAGTAATTCCCCGATTTCAAAAACAATTCTGCAACTTCTTTATCCGGTTTTTCGGTAAAGTTTTTCACTTCTCGTACTTGTCCACCCAAAATATCGCCTTTACTTACAAATTCGATGTAACCGTAACCCGTGTCAGGACGTGTAGGCTTAATTCCCAACGTTACCAATCGCGGATTCTTATTCGCTGTTTCGATGGCAATTTGTACAATTTCGGTGAATTTATCTTCTTTCAAAATCAAATGATCGGAAGGCGCAACAATTAAAGTAGCATCGGGATTGATGGATTTAATTTTAGAAGCAGCATACGCAATACAAGGTGCTGTGTTTTTTCTTCTGGGTTCCGTTAAAATTTGATTTGTACAGATATCAGGAAGCTGCTCTTTTACCAAATCGACATATCCTTCATTGGTCATGATGTATATTTGTGTTTCAGGCGCAATCTTCGTCAATCGCTCAAACGTCATTTGCAAAAGGGATTTCCCAATTCCTAAAACATCCAAGAATTGTTTCGGTTTATTTGGAGTGGACATTGGCCAAAAACGGCTTCCGATTCCTCCCGCCATGATGATGCAATAATTATTTTCCATGAATTTCTTTTCTGATATTTTAAATGGGTTTTACTTCGGAAAGTGCATGAATTAAGTATTTTTTTTGGGTGGCTAATTCATCGCACAAATACCGTTTTCGTCTCAAATCTCCTTTGACAAAATGTTTTCCTTGCAGTACAAAAGTAGTGTTTTTCGGCAAAGATTCAAGTAAAACGATTCCTTCTTTCGGTTTATCGTATTGCTTCAAAACACGCGACAATTGTACATCGGAACAAGATGAAGCTTTGGTACTTGACAACGAACGAACTAATGCATTCGTTACATCCATTGGTAGCAACTTCGAATCAATTGCGGGCAAGAGCAATTCACGAAAAGTGGCTTTCCATTCTTCACCATGTGGTTTCACAAACCTTCCATACTGAACATAAGTCTGTAAATGCGCAAATTCGTGTAACGTCGTAATTAAAAACGCATACGGATTTAAATCACCATTCACCGTAATTTGATGTTTTTCCCCGTTAATTCCTGCTCTAAAATCACCCAATTTTGTGCTTCGAGGGGGAACAATTTTAAAGCTCACTGGATTTTCAAACAACAGGTCGGCAACCATCACTTCAAAACCAGCAGGCAAAAAAGCCTTTAGTTTTTCTGTTACAACTTGTTTTTTCGCGACCAAACTAGACATCGGTAGCTAAATTAAGGAAGAAAATGAAGTGTTCGAACAAATCTTGCCAATTTCTGGCTAAAAAAACGAAATTATACACTAATTTAGCGGTCAGTGAATAGAATAGCAAACATAGGGAAATACTGTTTAATGCTTTGGGTTGTCTTCTCGAAGCCTGAAAAATTCAAGATATTCCGCAAGAGAACGTTTGATGAAATTCAAACCATTGGTATCAATTCCCTGCCAATCGTAGCACTGATGTCTGTATTCATCGGAGGTGTAATTGCACTGCAAACCGCTTCCAACATGGACAACCCAATTCTACCGGATTACACCATTGGATACATCACGCGGTCGAGTACAATTTTGGAATTATCCCCCACCATCATTTCCCTAATTCTAGCTGGAAAAGTTGGTTCAAATGTCGCCTCCGAAATCGGAACGATGCGCATTACAGAACAAATCGATGCGCTCGAAATAATGGGAGTCAACTCTCTATCGTATTTGGTTTTACCAAAAATTGTTGCCGCAGTAATTTTCTTTCCGATTCTAATCACATTCTCAATGACCTTGGGGATTGTAGGCGGTTGGTTGTCGTTAATCATCTCTGATTTATCCACAACAGAAACCTATTTGATTGGAATTCGCTACTACTTCAAAACGGGTGACATCGTGTATGCACTCACAAAAACAATTGTGTTCGGCTTTTTAATTGTTTCGATTTCGTCCTTTTATGGATACTACGCCAAAGGCGGATCGCTGGATGTCGGACGTTCATCCACTGAAGCAGTTGTCAGTAGCAGTGTCGCGATCTTAATTGCCAATTTCTTACTCACTCAAATGATTTTGTTGTAATGATTGAAGTAAAAAACGTATCGAAATCGTTCGGAGATCACAAAGTGCTTGACAATGTTTCGGCTGTGTTTGAGACTGGGAAAGTAAACCTCATCATCGGTGCTTCCGGGCAAGGAAAATCGGTATTGGCGAAATGCTTGGTGGGACTACACGAAGTGGATGAAGGTGAAATTTTATACGACGGACAAGATTTTTGTCAAATGAGCTCAGAGGTTCGTCGAAAAATCAGAACTGAAATCGGGATGCTCTTTCAAGGAGCCGCTTTGTTTGATTCGATGACGGTCGAACAAAACGTTTCGTTCCCCTTGTCGATGTTTTCCAATATGAGCAAAGCCGAAATGCTAGACCGTACAAATTTCTGTTTGGAACGCGTAAACTTGGCTGGACGAAACAAACTATTTCCATCCGAATGCAGTGGAGGAATGCAAAAAAGGATTGCAATTGCACGTGCGATTGCGATGAATCCAAAATACTTGTTTTGCGACGAACCCAATTCTGGACTCGATCCACAGACGTCTATTTTGATCGATGCGCTCATTAAAGAAATCACCTACGAATACAATATTACTACCATCGTGATTACACACGACATGAATAGCGTAATCGAAATCGGCGACAACATCAACTTTATTTACAAAGGACAAAATTGGTGGCACGGCAATCACAAAACGATCGTGTCGACCGACAACAAAGAAGTTGGAGACTTTGTATATGCTTCTGATTTCATGAAACAAATTCGAACCAAGCTTGCATGATAAAACAGCTTGCAGAAATATTCGAAGCTCCATCAAAACCATTCCATGTATTTCTAGTTCTTGGAAGCACGCTCACTTCCGCATCCGTGATTGCAATGGTTTTTTTTCTGCTCTCGTGGCAAATTAGCGGTGCAGTTTCGATAACTTCCGCTATCTCCTTGCTTTTGCTCGTTGCTGCTGCGTTTCTTTTCGTGCACTATCAATTGTTAAAATCAAACTATGCCAAACGAAAACTATCGGAATGTCAAAGTTATTTTCAAGCAATTCTGCTGGTAGTTGTGCTCGTTGTTATTCTTTTTGCTCAATTAGTCAATGCCTAGCACAATGAATCTATTTGATCCCGATAATCATCCCAATTTACTCGTTGGAAACAGCGTTGTCGAATTGCATTCGGATTTTTTCAACCGCGACGAAAGTGAACGCTATTTCAAGGCACTCCTCGATCAAATTCCGTGGGAACATGACGAAGTGATCTTGTTTGGAAAACGCATTGTAACGGCACGAAAAATGGCATGGTATGCAAGCGATGCTATTCCCTACTCGTATTCAAACACGACGAAAGACGCGCTTCCGTGGAACCCAATACTATCTGAAATAAAAGCGCGAATTGAATCCCTGACAAACGAGCAATTCAACGCATGTTTGCTCAACTTATACCACGATGGTACCGAAGGAATGGGTTGGCACAGCGACGACGAGAAATCAATTGTTCCTCGGTCGACGATTGTTTCGGTAAGCTTTGGAGCAACGCGCAAATTTGTATTTAAAAACAAAAAAGACGCAACGCAAGTTGCATTGATGGTTGCAAGCGGAAGTGTATTATTGATGAAAGGCGACACGCAAAAAGAGTGGAATCATGCGCTGATGAAAAGTACGAAAGTGAAATCACCGAGAATCAACTTGACTTTTCGCCAGATGATTGAAAAATAAAAGCTGGTCAGTTGAAATCATAATCGCTCTTCCGAATTCTACACGCCTGCTAACCGCAAAGTTTTCAATAAATTAAGAATCGCTGAATCGCTTGTGACGGAAAATAATTACATTCGCTGAAATAAACGTTAGGAGATTAGACTTATAAGTAAGTTAGCAGCAACCTTATGATGACATACCAAGACATATCAATCGTAACAAATAATGCATATAGACTAGCAGACCTCATAAATGGCGGTCACTATAATAATATTTTGTACTACGAATTTCACGAAGTAGTTAACCCGACAGGAATTTTTAATTGCATAGAAGGGTTAGAAGCATTTTCAGAGCTTTCAAACGACTTTTATAAAATATTTCTTTCATACGGCTACGTTGACGAGGATCCAGCAATTATTCACGTTGCTGTAAAATTAGCAGACGAGTGGTTTATTGCGCACGACTGTGGCTCTAACTATTACCTTGGTTACGGACCGACAGGAATTTTAAAGCTTCGAGAAGCTTGCGCCAAGAAAAATGTAGCAGGCTTTGCAAGTAAAGACAATTTTGAAGAATGGTTAAAACAGAAATTTGGAAGTCCAATAAAGGCATCCAAATCAGACAAAAAAAGTATAGACCAACTTCAATTTGAAAGGCTAATTAAATCTATTCAGTTTTTGACTAATGATATGCAACGAAGACCTGAGCAATATCAGGGATTAAAAGAGGAAAATATTCGTGACCGTATGCTGACTCCGATAAACGTAACTTTTAAAGGACGTGGAAATGCGGAAGCAAAAAATTGCAAAGGAAAAACAGATATATTAGTTAAGACAAAGGACGGTTTAAACGAACATATTTTTGAATTAAAAGTTTGGGACGGCATTGAAACACTTACGGAAGCAATTGAGCAATTACAAGGTTATTTAAGTTGGCACAATAACTACTGCGGCATTATTATGTTCTGTTACAAATTAGACTTTACCAACATTCTAAAAAAGGTTGAACAGCATTTGGCAGACAACTTCAATTTTGACAAAAGAGAAAAATATATACCAAACGAGTTTCGTTTTCGACTTCAACACCCGAAAGACAAGTTCAAGCATATTGATACACATTTGACATTTATTAATCTCAAAACAACTTGACGACAGAAAGAAAGGCAGCAGTTAGCAGGCGTTTGGCAAAAAAAAGCGGGTTCAATGGTTAAATGAAGCTTTTTGCTTTGTATCAAGTTCAATACTGGCAGACAGTTTATTGCTTCGAAATTTGCTTCTTTGCCAAGAACCAAAACGTTGGCAGTCAACTAAGTACGAAGCGATCATTGAAAACACAGTTCTAACAATGGGACGAAAGAGCATGAGTTTAAAGGTGACATTGACAGTTGAATTTGCAATGTCCGTAGTTGGAGTGGCGACATTCTCCTCATTGGTAACAATGATGTTAATTCAAAACTTTACGACTATGATAGACAAAATCAAAAGGGTAGCAGTTGGGGTAGCTCTCGTGGGGAGAATGGTGCCAAACTCCATACTATTAGACATTGAAACCAATAGTTGATTAACCTGAATTCGGGACAGAGAGCAGGGGTTCGAGTCCCCATCTCCCCACCTTTTTTAAATTTAAGAATAGTAAAGTTTCAACTCAAGTCCTTTTTTTGCAAGTAAATTACATTTCTAGAATAAAAAAATACCTTTTACATTGTTTTTAAATATAAATTTGTAATCTATTTACAAAAGGAAAGACAAAATGATTATCAATTTTAGTGTTCAAAACTTCGGCTCAATAAGAGAAAAACAAACTCTTTCATTTGAGGCAGATAAATCAACACACCTTGAAGATACTTACATCGTAAAATTTGGCGAACAAAGAATTTTGAAACTTGCCTTAATTTATGGTGCAAATGCATCAGGCAAAACAACAATATTGAAAGCTCTTGATTTTCTAAGAGACATTGTCATCAATCCTGAAAGGAAAAAGAACAACGAATTAGATTTCAATCCATTCCTTTTTGACCCAAGCACACCAAAAGAAAATTCAACTATTTCAATAGAGTTTTTTCAAAACAACATTAAATACTTCTATGAAGTAGAATTTTTCAAAAAAGCTATTGTGTCAGAGGAGTTGTATTTTTACAGCCCCAATAAAGCTAACGTTTTCAAGAGAAAAACCAATTTGTCAAATCAGTTTACTGAAATAACTTTCGGTAACAAAATTACTACGGACAAGGTTTTTGAAAAAACTCTTGAATCAAACACCTTATGGAATAATACTGTTCTTGGAGGTTATCTAAAAACAAATATCGACCTTAAAGAATTGCAAGAGGTTGTTGATTGGTTTGGAGTTTATCTAAATCCATTGATTTATACGAGAACAGAATTAGAGGATTTTGTAACATCACGAATAAGTGATAAAGAAATTTCGAAATCTGATGTTGTTTCTATCTTGAAAAAAGCAGATTTCAACATTTCTGACATTGTTATTCAAGAAGAAGAAAAAGAAATTCCTGATGATTTTATAGAGTTTTTGAAAAGGCAAATTAAAGCCCCCAGCGAACAGATTAAAGAGTTAGAAGAAAAGGGAAAATTAACTGCTGTAAATCTTGAATTTGAACATACAGTTAGTAATACTACATATACTTTACCATTTGAGTCGGAATCTCAAGGGACAAGACGTTATTATGGTTTTGCAGGTTTATTAACTTTGTTAATTAAAAATTCAACAGCATTTCCAATAGATGAATTAGAATCCTCTCTACACCCAGATTTGTATTTGCATTTCCTTCTTTCTTTTCTTTTGAATTCTAAAAATTCTCAAATCATTGCAACAACTCACAATCGAGAAATTTTAGATAACAAAGACATCTTTAGAAATGATGCGATTTGGTTCACAGACAAACAAGAAAGTTGCTCTACTGAACTTTATTCATTGACTGATTTTGATAGTTCTGTTGTTCGCAACACTACAAATATTTTAAATGCTTATAAAAGCGGTAAATTAAGTGGGACACCCAATTTGGGCGATCCTTTCATTGATTTAAACCTATGAGAAAGCACAAAAAGATTGCACATAAAACAAATCCTACTTTTGCTGTCGTAGTAGACGGTGAAACAGAAGTTTGGTATTTGCAAATGCTAAAACGGAACGAACGGGATATTCGTGTCAGTATAAAACCTGAAATTCCTAACAAAAAAAGTGTAGAAGAACAATATAATTTGGTTTGTGATTTGTCAAGCAAAGAGTTTACAAAAGTTTTTTGGATAATTGACCTTGATACGGTTATCAAAGAAGAAAATGAAGCACCAAAAGGAAAGAAATCACCGCTTAAAACATTTGATGAATACAGAACAAACCTCTCTAAGAATTTTTCAAATGTTGTGGTTGTTGTAAACAATCCTTGTCTTGAATTTTGGTTTCTACTTCATTTTGAAAAAACATCAAAGTATTTCGACACTTGTTCGGGTGCTGAAACACAGTTAAAGAAAAACTTGAAGAATTATGAGAAAACACAAAAATTCTTCACAAAACAAAATGACGACATCTATTTGAAGTTAAAACCAAATTTAAAGACCGCGTTAGACAACTCTATTGCTCTTGGTAGTTTTGACAATCAAAACCCAAAAAAAACAATGTGTGAAATGGAATTATTGTTTCAGTCAGACGAACTTAAAAATCACTTTGAATAAAAAAGCCGAACTGCCAATCAAGCAAACCGCTCCGCCCAAGACTGAGTGGAGTGCGCCTCTCAACGAGCAAAGCGATCTCATGAATACCTTAGAAAATAAAACAACCATTCATCCACTACTCCGCCGAAATGGCGCACGTAAACACCCGATTGAAAGCGCCAAAGCGCCTGCAACGAAACCGTTATACGGTATGCTATCACAACTACACTCGTAGAACAAGAACAAAAAACTAACAAAAATAATTTGTAAATTTGCGATATGAATGACAAAAAACTTTACATAATCGCAGGTTGCAACGGAGCAGGAAAAACAACTGCATCCTTTACGATTTTACCTGAGATTTTAGATTGTAAAGAATTTGTAAATGCTGACGAAATCGCAAAAGGTCTTTCTCCATTTCAGCCCGAAAAAGTTTCTTTTGAAGCTGGGCGAATAATGCTAAACAGAATCAATGAACTACTTTCCGAAAACGAAAATTTTGCATTTGAAACAACGCTATCAACTAAAAGTTATAAAAGCAAAATCAACCAAGCAAAACATAACGGTTATCGCGTAATTTTATTATTCTTTTGGCTTCAAAACATCGAATTAGCTAAAGAACGTGTGAGAATAAGGGTTTCTGAAGGTGGACATAATATAGAACCAGAAGTTATTGAAAGAAGATATATCAGAGGAATTCAAAATTTGTTTACTATCTATCTTCCAATTGTTGACGGAGCATTTATTTTTGATAATTCTGAAGCACAACACGAATTGATTGCAGACAAACAAATAGACAATTCAATAAATATTGTAAATCTAGACAAGTTTAATCTTTTAAAAAATTACTATGACATCAACTGAAAAACATTTAGAAGAAAAAAATAAAATACTAAAAGGACTTGAAAAAGTGTATGAAAAACTTTTAGAATTCAAGAAAATGAAAAATAGCGAACTTGTTATTTTACGTGACAACAAAATAGTTAAAATAAAACCTGAATAAAGGCACATCGCCAATCGAGCAAACGGCTCCGCCCAAGACTGAGTGGAGTGCGCCTCTCAATTAGCAAAGCGATCTCATGAATACCTAAGAAAACAAAACAACCATTCATCCACTACTCCGCCGAAATGGCGCACGTAAACACCCGATTGAAAGCGCCAAATCGCCTGCACGAACCAAAATAAGTTTGAAAGAAAAAATGCTAACTTCGAAACACTCATTTTAAGAAAGCGCTGTGACGATCGCCTGTAAGCAAAACTTGATGCAACAAAAAAAGGTCAACAAATGTCAACCTTGATTCAAATGGAAACACAAAACTATTTTTTTGCTAAGTCGGTATTTTCTACCTTGTCAACACTTCCATAAGCATCGCAACTTCCTTTTTTCTTTGTACCGCAAGAAGCTGAAATGACAGTAACTACCATTCCCACTAGAGCCAAGGCCAAGAATTTTTTCATAGTTGATCGTATTAATTTGTTTGTTTGCAGAAACAAAAATATAAAAAAATACAGTGGAAACTAAATTTATTTTTCAATTCACGAACAAACTAATGTTGAAATAATCACCTTTGTCTTACGTTTAAAGGATTCGATGAAAAAAATAATTTTAATATTTTTTATTTTCTGTACGCTCTTCGCTCGAAGTCAAAAAAACTATGAACTCATTTTTTCATCCGATGAATACAAAACGCTCAAAAAAAATCCAACATCGCGCTTTCAAGACAGTGCAGCTGCAATTGCTTATTTGATTGACTTCCAATTTTTCGCCGTCAAATCAGGATACCTGCTCGCTTCAATCGACTCCATGCGTTTCGAACCCAAAAAGCTTCGCGCTCATTTTCACGTAGGTCCTCGTTTCCAACAGGCACATCTCCGCATGGAAAAAGCAGACATGCAATTTTTCCAAAAAACGAGCTCACTGAATGAAAAATTAATTAGCAAAATGGCCTTTTCTCCGCCTGAAATTGCGAAATTACTGAAACGTCTGCACGGAGATTTGGAAAACAACGGATATCCGTTTTCGAGTGTTAAACTCGATAGTTTAGTGATCGACAGTTTGAACCTACATGCAAAAATAAACATCCAACGCGGACCAAAACGGTTGTGGACCAAGATCAACCTCAAAGGCGATCAGTTAATTTCTGAGCGATTAATCAGTTCCTACATTCACATTCGGGTGGGCGAAGTATTCAACCAAAGCGACGTCTCGTTGATCTCTTCCCGCTTGAAACAAATCAACTTTATTGAAGAAACGAAGCCTCCCGAACTTCTATTTACAAAGGATGGTGTTGAACTATTTTTGTATCTCAAATCAAAGCCTGTTAGCTTGGCCAATGGAGTGATCGGACTTCAACCAAATCCAGTTACGAATGTGTTGAGTTTAACAGGTGAAATCCGCTTAAAATTAGTGAATGTTCTGAAACGCGCCGAACTAATTGATATCAACTGGCGAAGTCTGCAAGCACAAACGCAATCGCTGAAAGCGCAAGCCAATCTACCCAATTTGTTTCGCTCTCCGTTTGGAATTGACGGCCAATTTCAGTTGTACAAGCGTGACACTTCCTTTCTGGAACTCAAATCAACCATCGGGATTCAGTATGCACTCAACAACGGGAGTTACCTGAAAGCATTTTACCGAAACAATTCTTCGTCGGTTTTACGCGGCGGAAAAAACAATCCTGCATTTGCAAAACTCGGATCGGTGCAAACCAATGCGTATGGATTGGCGTTGTACAAACAAACCTTGGATTACCTTCCCAACCCTAGAAAAGGGCTCACCATTTTAGCTGATTTGTCGATTGGTCTTCGAAAATCGAAAGCCAGTGATACATCGAAGGTAATTACGAATACGACCTACCGCGGCGAGTTGCAAGTCAATTGGTTTTTGCCGTTGGCCAAGCGACATGTAGTGCGTTTTGCAAACCAAACGGAATTTTACATTGCTCCCGTTTTTTATCAAAACGAAGCCGCACGATTTGGGGGACAAATTTCACAACGCGGGTTCAACGAAGAAGAATTGACAGCAACAACACGCACCGTTTTCACACTTGAATACCGATTTCTGGTAGATCGAAATTCGTTCGCATTTTTGTTTTACGACCAAAGTTGGTACGAAAACCGAACGAATAATTACTATGCAGATGCGCCAAGTGGTTTCGGTGCAGGATTTTCATTTGGAACCAAAATCGGTACATTTTCAATTTCCTATGGCTTGGGACGACAATTTGAAAACCCCATCTTGATTCGCGACGGAAAAGTACATTTTGGGTACATCGCCTATTTTTAGTAGCGCGAAAATCAATGACTTTCTAACAACAAAAAACCGACTTCAAAAGATGCTCTTTTAAAATCGGTTTCAATCTATTTTCAGGCTGGAATAAGACTACTTCACAGCTTCGATTTGTTTCACCAAATCCACTTTTTCGATGTAGCCTAAATGATTCCAAACCAATTTTCCGTTTTGGTAGAGCAACAGCGTAGGCAAACCTTCAACCTTCAATTGTGCAGCCAATTCAGGATTCAAGTCGGTATCGATCCGAATAATCTCCAAGCGATTTTTCATTTCTACAGCCATCTCATCCAAAAATGGTTTCATGCGTTTACAGGGACCACACCACGTTGCATAAAAATCGATCAACACAATTTTATCGGATTCGAGCAACGCATTAAACTGCGCCATAGTCATCCCCGCCTTTGCTACCGAAGCATCTTTGGTTTCTGGCATTTTGGCTGATCTCCACGCCATCATTCCCCCTGTCAATTCGTATACTTCCTTGAATCCATCCGCCTTCATCTTTGCAACAGCCGACGCGCTTCTTCCGCCACTCAAGCAATACACAAAGATCGGTTGTGATTTATCAAACGTTGCTATTCGCGTTGCGAAATCACTCCCGTTCCAATTGACGTTCACTGCGTTTTGAATATGTCCACCTTGAAATTCCTCTGGTGTGCGCACGTCGACAATCGGCGCAGCGGGGATTTCTTGGATTTTTTCAGCAAACGCAACCGCTGGTAAATTGGTCTTTGTCGTTCCCTCCTGTCCAATCGAACAACTCGAGAGCAACAACAACGGAATCGATACAAGCGTGAGTAATGTGTTTTTCATAATAAAGTGCATTAATTGATTTTAAAATTACATTTTAAATCTGTACAATTCGAATTTTAATGGTGCGTTTTCTTTGTGAACGACGAATCGGTGGGAATCGTACACGATCCAGAAGCACATCCCAATCCAAAGAGTCCCATCACAAAAAAATATCCCCCAAACAAAATTCCGAAGTATTGTTTTTCATAAATTGCTTGACCAATGATTGAAATTCCAACGATGGCAAACAGGATTCTGGAAAAATTCCAACCGTGTAAAATGCGTTGTTTCATCGGATTAGTTCAATTTACTGTTTAGCGAAGACCAACCGCCACCGTTGTACACTTCAAACCCTTTTGCCTGAAGAAGTGATTTAGCAGACGAACTTCTCATTCCAGACGCGCAACAGGTAATAATCGCTTTGTCTTTCTTTAATTTCGATGCTTCACTTTGAATTCGATCGAGTGGGATATTGATCGCCCCGCGGATATGTCCGCCTTGAAATTCTCCCTTGGATCGCACATCAATGATTACTGCACCATTTTTGATCAATTCCTTGAAATCGGCTTTTGGACCAATTCCAAGCATTTTTTTAAGCGCTTCCAACATGATTATGCTTCTTTTAATGACATTTGATAATTAACTTCTAACCAGCCACCGCCATTCTCGCAGTCGATCCCATTTCCTGTTGCAAACATTGTTGCTTGCCCGCTTCTGTTCCCACTTGCGCAACAAAAGACAATTGGCGCCATTGCTTTAATTTCATCCAAGCGGTTGGGGATTTCTTGCAATGGGATGTTGATACTTCCTGCAACATGTCCACCTACAAACTCTGCGTATGAACGCACGTCGATAATTGTTTTTCCTGTGTAATCCATCTTCTTTTTATTTTTCGTTTGATACTTTCCGTTCGTCTTTTTTGAAGCTACTCAATAACAAAGCGCCCATCAATCCGCCATACAGGGTACTATTCAACGGATTGGAAGTAATAGCGCACGTACCACTTGCACATCCCACAAAGTGGTAATACAAATAACCCGCAATGCATCCCAAAACTCCACCGATAAGTGTCAACTTGTATTTACGTATTAATTTCATACTGATTCTATTGATTTACACTGCAAATGTACGCGGACTGCGTTGACTACACAGCAACATTTGTTACACAAGAGAAATTTAATTACAACAAGGTAATTTTATTGCGTCCTAATTCGATGACCTTCATTTCTTCCAACTGTTTCAGCAAACGCGACACCACCACGCGCGCAGTTCCTAATTCGTTGGCAAGTTGTTCGTGTGTGATCGTAATCACATTGGATTGCTGCACTTGGCTTTTCTTTTTAATTGAATCCAAGATTCGCTCGTCCATTTTTTTAAACGCAACCGCATTGATTACTTCCAACAATTCCTCAAAACGTTTGTGGTATAATCGAAAAATATAATCCAACCACTCTGGAAATTCGCGAATGAGTGTATTGATTTTATCCACCGGGATAAATAAGATCGAGGCATTGTCCTCAGCCACCGCTTTCACTTTACTCATTTCATCGTGCATACCGCCTAAAAACGACATGATGCAACTTTCACCTGCCTTGATGTAATACAACATGATTTCCCTTCCGTCTTCCTCCGTTCGAATCACGCCTACACTCCCGCTGATTACAATCGGAATGGATTTGATGTATGAATTTTCCCGCAAGATCGTTTCGCCAGAAACAAACTGCTTCACAGTTCCGTACTCCAACAACTTCGCTCGAATTTGTGGAGATGCTTTAAATTCTACGATGTTTTCCAATGTGTCCATGACTCAAAGATAAGATTAATTAGAACCATTTTTCGAAAATCGAACAACACAAAAAAGTCTGAACCTCGGAAGATTCAGACTTACAATAACTTAAAACGTAAGAATAACTAGTCGTGTTTTACATAAATTTTCGACAAACTCGCGCCGTACGCCGGATTCGAGATTTTCAATACATAAAAACCAGTCGCAAGCGCATTCACATCCACCTCAACTGATTTCAACGCACCGGAACGTTGCATGTTCGAAACTTCTTTACCAGAAAGATCGATCACTTGAATCGTCGTTTCTCCGCTCAACGCCTTGTCAAATTCTACAAAAACCTTTTCTGAAGCTGGATTTGGGTATACTTGGGATTGAATTTGGTCTATTTCTGCAATTGATGATGTCGTACCCGAAACAGTAAACGCTTGCTGTTTGGTGCAATACTTATCCGACACAGAAATCGTATAGCTTCCAGCCGCTACATTCGCAAGGTCAACATTCGATTGACCATTTGACCAACTGTAAACAAAAGGTGCTTCTCCACCAGTCACCGTCACATCAACACCTCCATTTGAACCCGAAGTTGCATTGGAGACAGTTCCTGTTACAGTAAACGGCTGATAACTGCATGTGCGTTGGCTCGTAATTCCAGCGCCAGCCGTTCTCACCGTTTCAAACACTGCAAATGCATCGCAATTTCCTTTCAAATAAAAATCCAACCACGGCGTCAACAAACCATACGTTGTTTCTTGTTGCTCTGTTCTCGAAATGGAAATTCCCGACGAGGACGTTGATTCACCAAAATCGCAGTTAAAATTGGATTGAGCAAAATAGCAATGTGCTCCGCCAGTGATCGAAATAAATGCTTTACAATTCGAAGCCAAGCCCGCGTATATCGGTGAATGATTGTCGGCAGCTGGTGTTACACCATCACTTGATCCTGAAAAAATCAATGCTGGAACCGTCACATTCGGTGCCGCAGCAATTGCCGAAGGATCTGTTTCTGCAGGCGCTAAACCAACAATCGTTTTAATCGTGGTATTCGAAGCACCAGCCAAAATAGTTGCTCCACCACCCATTGAATGTCCGATAATTGCAGAACTTGCTTTTACTTTTTGGTAGAATATTGACGTTGAAAGCTGCCCTTGTTCTTGCATTTTTTGAACAACCAAACGCAAATCTTTTCCAAAATTTTCGTGCGATGGTGCGGGAATCAATCCCCCTTCTGTCCGCGGAAAAACCAAAATATACCCTTTCGGAACATACTCTTCCCAAATGTTTTGATACGCGTCCCATGCCATTGCAAAGCCGTGTCCAAACACGATCACTGGCATTTCGCCCGTTGCAGCCGCCGTGTTCTCACCTGCTGCCGTTGCTGGATAATAAATTTCAGACTGTATCTGTCGCCCCGCTCCTCCGCCAGAACCAAATCCGCCGGTGCGTGAAGGATCATTGAATGTAATTGTCGTATGACCAATGGGGTACTGAGCCATCCCAAATCCGCTGCAAAGCAACGTAAGTAATACAATTGTTTTTTTAAACACTGCGTTAAATAATTAATTAGTGTACTCAAATTTACACACAATAATAATTACTTGTGCGTAAATATTTAAAATGCATAAATTTAACGTCCACCGCATATTTTCTTAAAATGGATTTTGGCTCATTCCATAACTCAATGCCATTGCACCTAAAAAAAACAACAAAACATCAACTAACAAGGAATAAAGAATCGTGAATCCAATTTTTTGAACCTTGGATTTATCAGTTTTAAAAACCAATACGCCCACCACAAATGGAGCAATAAACATACAATTCCACAATATCGTCGCAACTTCTCCCCAATTCATATCCTTGTTTTACTTCGAATTTTTAACAAAGAAACGCAATCTTTTTTTTGTATCCGCTGAAATTCTAACTTTACAGAAAATCTACGCGTGGAAAAATACATTCTCTTTTTTGTCTTAGCTTTTGTGGCAGAAATCATCGGCACAGTCAGCGGATTCGGATCTTCCATTCTGTTTGTCCCGATCGCTTCCTGGTTTATGGATTTTAAATCGGTACTTGCCGTTACAGCCGTTTTTCACGTATTCAGTAATTTATCCAAAATCTTACTTTTCAGAAAAGGTGTCGATCGAAAAATTGCACTCAAATTGGGAATTCCTGCAGTGATTTTTGTTTTAACGGGAGCGATTTTAACCAATTACATACCCGTAAAGGAAATTGAACTGTTGATGAACATCTTACTGGTGTCGCTTTCCGTTTTCCTCGTTTGGAAAAGTAATAAAAAACTGGAACAAACCGACCGCAACCTGGTGTTAGGTGGAACGATTTCCGGCTTTCTTGCGGGATTAATTGGTACAGGAGGCGCCATTCGAGGAATCACGTTAGCAGCATTTCGATTGAAAAAAAATGCCTTTATCGCCACTTCAGCAATCATTGATTTGGCCGTTGATGGTGGAAGAATGATTGTGTATCTGGCGAGTGGTTACCTTCATGCAAGTTCACTCATCTACATTCCGTTCTTAATCGGAATAAGTTGGATCGGAAGTTGGATCGGAAAACTGATTCTAGGACATATTTCAGAACATATTTTTCGAATCTTTGTATTGGTGATCATTTTAGGTATATCAATTACACAAGTTATAATGTACCTCAGCAAGTAACACTAAAGATACTGAAATTGGAGTTTCTGATACACTTCAAAGCAACCATTCTATGAAAAATGTATCTTTGTAATGTACTTTTAGTCCATTTATCTCGTTTACATAATATGCGTTACATTTTTTCACTTCTTTTTGTCTTATTCGCTTCACAATTGCGCGCAACTCACGTGATGGGCGGCGAAATAACATGGACGTGTCAAGGAGGAAATTACGTTTTCGAATTGATCTTTTACCGCGATTGTAACGGTGCAGAAGTAAACACCCTTTCAGAAACCATTCAAGTTTGGAACAACCCAAATTTGACAAACATCAATGTATTGTTTGTGTCTCGAACAGATATATCTCCATTTTGTAACCCGGTTCCGAATTCTCCTTCACCACTCACCTGTGGAACGGGCGCTTCGGGTGGAAACGGAATTGGCGCGATTGAAAAAATAGTTTACCGAAGTGCTCCAATTGCTATCCCGGGCACGCCACCTCCATCGGGTTGGGTTTTTACTGCTCAAAATTTTTCGAGAAGCAATGCGATTACCAATTTGGTTGATCCATCCAACTACGGAATCACAATTTCAGCACACATGTATGCGATTCCAAATGCAACTGCTGGCTGTGTCGACAATTCTCCGCGCTTCCTCCAAGAGCCATACCTCGTAAGTTGTGCAGGTACACCGTATGCATACAACATGAATCCAGTAGATCCAGACTTAGATTCTATCGCTGTTAGTTTTGGAACGCCTTACAACAATTCGATCAACGGGGTGTATAATCCGCCTTTAAGTCCCATTTCAATCCCATACGAACCGGGATTTTCGCCCACTTCTCCCACCCCTGACAATTCGTTCAACGCGGCCAATGTTGCTGCTAATTTGAATCCCAATACGGGAGAATTCACCTTCACGAGCAATACCGTCGGAAATTTTATCGTGAAAATAATCGTTAAATCATTCCGTCAAGGCGTTTTGATCGCGCAAGTTGAACGAGAAATGCAATTGGTCGTTTTGAATTGCTTGCCAACCAACACGCCACCCGACATTGCAGGACCGTTTCCAGGTGGAAGTTTTGAGACAACGATTTTTGCAGGAGATTTGGTCAACTTCACCTTGAACGCAACGGATGTTGAATTACTGCAAGACGGTACCGCGCAAACCAATTTACTCACTGCGTCAGGATTACTTTTTGGAACGAATTTCACGAGTAATACCGGCTGCGGAATTTTGCCGTGCGCGACGTTAAATAGCACACCAACAATCATTGGGATACAAGGTGTGAGTACCACGTTTAATTGGCAAACAAGTTGTGATCATTTGGTAAATCAATACGGAATCGTTGCGTCAGAAGTTCCCTACAACTTTGTGTTTAAAGTACAAGACAACTACTGTCAAGTGCCGAAGGTTTCGTACGCAACAATCACCATTCGCGTAAAAAATCCTGGAATCGTCAGTCCTCCCAAAATCGACTGCATTCAAACTGCTCCGAACGGAAATCTAACCATTAATTGGACGCCACCTGTCAACAATGGGAATGCATTTGTCAGTTACCGTATCCGAAAGGTTTCCTCTCCCACGCCGTTGACAACGATCACCAATATCAACACTTCATCTTACACCTTCACACCAACAACCGCAGGCGCTGAAGGCTATTTCATTGAAGTTGTTTCTGGTTGCAACGGAAACACTACTTTGTCAAGCGATACTGTTCAAAACATGCACTTGGTGTTATTGAACCCGGCCAACGGAACAGCGGTTTTACAATGGAACGAACCTGTTTCTCCATATAATGCATCCTTGAATCCACATTTTTATATCTTCAGAGAATATCCAGCCGGAACGTGGTCGCTGTACGATAGTGTTCCCTACAACACAACGAGTTATAAAGATACAATTGACATTTGCGAAGTCTTTCTCAATTACCGGGTGGAACTTACTACCGATAAATGTACATTCACTTCAAACGTCGAAGGTGATGATTTTGAAGACATGATGACGCCTGAGATCCCCATTATCTCGAGCGTCACAATTGATACATTAACTGGCGACGTCACAATCACGTGGGATGTAAATTATCAACCTGATACGTATGGATACGTTGTTTACATGGCAGATCCTGATGGGGTTCTTTTTGAACTTGACACCGTCTGGGGAATTAACAACATAAGTTATACATTCAGTCCAAATACCGCAAACGGTTCACTTACTTTTTCCGTCTCTGCCTTTGATTCTTGCTTTACCGCATCTGTCCCGCCTACATATCAAACATCTGCAAAAGGCGAAATACACACCACAACGTTTGTACAATTTGACTACGATGTTTGTGGCCAAATTGCGACGCTGAGTTGGTCTCCGTACGTTGGCTGGAACGACCTCGCGGGATACGAAATCTACGGCAGATTGCAGGGAGGCACGTGGACACTTTTTGGAACCACGGTAGGCACCGCATTTTCAACGCCAGTGGTTGGATTGGAAGTGTATGAATTTGCCATAAAGGCAATCAGTACATCTGGAAATTTCGCGTTTTCAAACAAAATTTCCGTTTCCGCAGTTGCTCCGAGTGAACCAGAATTCAACTACACGCGCGTAGCAACAGTTACAAACGAATACGTCAAAATCAAGCACTACATCGATCTAGTTGGCGGAATCAAAGAGTTGTCGCTCGAACGAAAAAACGCAAGCGGTGTTTTTGAATCGATTGCCACGGTTCCAGCAAATGCAAGCGACATCGAATTTGTTGATTCAGACGTCGAAACCGATCGTAAAAGTTATACCTATCGCGTTCGAATCATCGACAGTTGTGGCAACGAAGGAGCGGTTGCAAATGAAGTACAAACCATTTTATTGAAGATTCAAACCGACGATGTGCGGTTGACCAATCACGTCGATTGGAATCCATACGTTGGTTTCAAAGGTAGCGTGATCCATTACAAATTGTATCGTGGTGTGAACGGCGTTTTTGATTTTTTACCATTGGCGATTCTTCCAAGTACAACGTTGCACTATGAAGATGATCTAAACAGCTACCTGGATCTCAGCGGAAAAGTGTGTTACTATGTAGAAGCAATCGAATCGATGAACATCTATTCATTTGCTGAAATCAGTCGTTCCAACGAAATTTGCGCCACGTTTGAACCCTTGATCTACATTCCAAATGCGTTTACTCCTGGCGGTGAAAATCCAATTTTTAAACCTGTAATCTCCATCATAAAACCGTTTACCTACAAACTTTCGATTGTCGATCGCTGGGGACAAATACTGTTCGAAACAACAGATTTGAATGAAGGATGGGACGGGAAAATTACACACAACGACCGTTTGGCAGAAACAGGAACCTATTTGTACGTTGTTCGCGTTCAAGATGGAGACGGACAAGAAATCACCAAACGAGGTCATGTCTCGTTGTTGCGCTAATTACCGAAAATGCAGTTTTTTGTACATTATTTCTTGCATCTTGGTTTCCCCTTCTTGATCGCTTGGTTCGTTTTCCCTACACGGTGGAAAACAGTCTATCTTCTGTTGCTAGCCACGATGTTGATTGATTTAGATCATCTTCTTGCACAACCAATTTTTGATGCATCGCGCTGCAGTATCGGATTTCATCCCTTGCATTCACTTTACATCATACCAATTTACATTGGATTTATTTTTTTCAAAAAAACACGTATCGTCGGAATCGGTATTCTACTGCACCTTGTTACTGATACGATTGACTGTTTTTGGATGTTTGAAAAGTGCGGTTCATGCTTCCAACATTCGATTTTTCATGCGATGTAACTAAATTTGAAATTTGATTTAAAAATAACTGCTGAATTCAAGCCACAAATGCAACTTTTGGGTTAAACAATAATTTTTCCATAACAAATATAGGGTTTTCGTAGTCAAAACGTTTGCGTGGTCTGCTATTGATCTTGTTTTGTATCTCTTGTATTC
>SSGT01000147.1 GCA_008017065.1 Crocinitomicaceae bacterium | reverse complement strand
TTTTCCCCAAAAGGAGTTAAAAGTTTCGTTATTTCCATCGTTAAATCGTGCGACAGTGTCAAAATCGACGGTAAATTTTTGGTTCAACGAATCACAAGCAATGGTCAAAAGTGATTCCCATTTGGCGGTGGTTTCAGCCGTTGGTTTCAATGGAATGGAGATTTCTCTGCTTTTTCCGCGAAGTGTGATGGTTGTATCTCGATACCCTGCCAATACAAATCGGATGGTCATCTCATCTGTTTTTAGCTGGTAGTTGAATCGACCGTCATTGCTCGTTTTACCAATCAATGCATTGGAGTTGACACCAACAAGTTGAACATTTGGCAGGTAAATTTCGTTGGTTTGATCAACCAATTGCAATTGAATGATTGGAGTTTTCGCGTAGAGGGAAAAAGTAAAACTGAGAACGAGTAGTAGATGTGCGATTTTTTTCATGAGAATAGCAATAAAAAATCCCTCTAACTAGAAAGAAAGAGGGATTCAAGGTATTTTGATGTAATTAACCAACTAATGCTTCGTAACCAGCAGCGTCAAGTAAATTATCCAACTCAGCTGGGTTTGATAATTCTACTTTCACCATCCATCCATTTCCGTATGGATCTTTGTTTACAGCTTCTGGATCGGCTTCCAATGCTGAATTGAATTCGATAATTTTTCCAGAAATTGGCATAAAAAGGTCAGAAACCGTTTTTACTGCTTCAACAGAACCAAAAACTTCTTCTTGATCAAGTTCTTCTCCTTCTGTTTCGATTTCAACATACACGATATCACCAAGTTCGCTTTGCGCAAAATCCGTGATACCAACGGTTGCAATATTTCCTTCTACACGAACCCACTCGTGGTCTTTCGTATATTTTAATTCAGCTGGAATATTCATTTTTATTGTCTTTAATTTGAATGCAAATGTATTATTTTATTTGAGATTTTTAATTCCTTCGCGAGATTTGTTCTCAATTTCTTACGCATCTTTTTTTCGAGGAACATTCATCCAGATCACCGTTGCGATAATCAACACGATTCCGATCCATTGAAAGATTCCAATTTGTTCGTTTAACAAGAAAAAAGCCATTAAAACTGAAACGGGAATTTCAACCGATGATAAAATTGCCCCGAGTCCCAGGCCGGTGATTGGCATCCCAATTGAAAAAAGAATGGGAGGCAAAATCGTCCCGAATAGCGCAAGCAAAATCCCCCAACTCCAAAAGATCGACGGGTCGAAGTGGTGTATCAGGGTTGGAAACGCCGCACTTGCAACGACGACAAAGCCACCGACCAACATCCATAAAGTTCGCTTCAGCGGATGCATTTCAAGTCCGATTTTGTTGGTGCTAAATACCGAAATGGTGTAAGAGAGCGCCGCCATCAATCCCCAAAAAATGCCCTTCCACGCAATGGAATCGGTTTCGACAAGCATATTGGTGGCAAGGATTGTGCCTGTTAAAATCAGCACAACTCCGCAGATTTTTAGCGCCGACGGAAGTTTTTTTAACAGAATCATTTCCAGTACTACGCCCATCCAAACCGTTTGCATCAGTAAAACAATCGCGATCGAAACAGGAATAGATTGTACGCTGATGTAATAAAACAAGCTCGTTGCTCCCAACGAAGTGCCTGCAATCGCAAGTTTGAAAATGGATGATTTTGCCGATTTGACGTCTTTTCTTTTCGGGATAAATTGTGTTAAAATCAACAATCCAGCAATCCCGAGTACAAATTGCGAGAGGGTAACTTCTGCCAACGAATAGCCTTGTTTATAGGCAAGTTTGACAAAGGTAGCTAGCAAACCATAACTTGCTGCGCCAGTTGCGACAAATAGGCTTCCTTTCAGAATTTTACTTTGCATATTTTTTGAACCTGATTAAATTGCGCTTCTGAACAATTCACAAGCTTGCAAAAATAACATTTGAAGTAGATTTGTTTTGAAATTTAACATTATTGAAGCATGAAAAAACGGTTGCGAACAATCGAGACCTTGAAATCCGTTGCAGTACTTGAAAAAATAGTATATTTAGCATTCATATAAAAAACTGCATTTTAAGCCACTCATGCGTTTTGTTCGCGCCATATTGCTTTCACTAATTTTCTCGTTCGTAGGTTCGATGAGTGCGTGGTGTCATGAAAACCAACCGAATTCAATTCCACATGCAAAACAACATTTGCAGCACTTTGTGTTGACGGGTGACACAGCGCATGTTGCGCATGCCGTTGCGTTTCTAAAAATCAAAAACAAGGAAATTCGAAACGATAGTGAACTACAAAAACTCATCGAGCGGGTATTGGCCGCAAGCCATAAAATCGATCCGTTGGTGCACAAGCAGTTGCTCGAAATTGTAAGGGAGTTTTACCACGAAGATCGCATTAAGTTTTTCGAGTACACGTTGCAGCTGCACAATGAGTCGCTGGAAGTAGGTGATTCCGAAACGGCGATGTGGACAGCGATCAAAATCGGGAATATCTTTTTCGCGGAGCAAGGATATCCGCAGGCTAGGAAATATTACAAAATTGCTGAGCAACAAGCGATAATTGGCAACGACATTTATGGACGTTCGGTAATTTACATGAATTATGGAATGATTTTCGAAAAGCAAAAGCGCTTTCAACAAGCCTTGGCGATGTACAAAATCAGTATGAATTATCGGTTGTTGTCTGATCGTTTCATCGCAAATTCGGCTACCTACATCAAATTGGCAAATGTGTACACCTTTTTGAATCAACCAGATTCGAGTGCCTATTACATTCGGCGGGCGGAAGAATCCTTTCGCAAAGGGGAGTCGTTGAATTTAGTTTTTGATTTTCCGTTTTCACTTTCGTTTACGAAGAGTAAATTGTGCTTCTTGTTGAAGCAAGATGAATTGGCTTTTCAACACCTCCATCGGGCAAAACTACACGCGTTGAAACTGAAGCTTTTTCCAGACTATGCGGAGGCAAGTTTAGCAGAAATCGAAGTGTTAGAGCAGCAGGAGCACTACACGGAAGTGATTGCGAAAGCCAACGATTTACTCCGCTTTTTGAAGACTCATGAAATGACAAGCGCGATGAGCACCGTATACCTTTTTTTGCACCGTGCGTACACAAAGTTGGACGATTCAGCACGTGCAGTTGAAGCGGCTGAACAGTTTATTCAACTCGACGATAGTCTCAAAAAGTCGGAAAAAAACTCCAAGCTAGCAATCATCAATTCGATGTCGATGGTTAATGAAAGCGCGAAACAGTTGGATAAAGCCAAACGAAACCTAAAAATTATTGCCATTAACAATGAAAATCGCTTGAAACAACGCAACTATGCGGTGGCGTTTTCATTACTTTCTTTGTTTTCGTTGATTGTATTGGCTGGATTGTTTGTGTATGCTCGAAAAAGCAGGGCAGAGTTGGTGTTCATTCACAAACAGCTTGTGTTTCAAAACAGAAATTTACAACAGAACTCCCAAGAACTCAATCAGTCGTTGTTGGTCAAAGACCGGCTTTTGTCGATTATTGCAAACGATTTACGTGTTCCGTTTTCGAAGTTGCTTGCGCTTTTGATGCAACTTAAAAAAGGAATCGATCATCCGACGTTATTGAATCCGATGGAAAAAACCTTGACCGAATCAATTTTGCTTTTTGAAGATTTGTTAAGTTGGTCGCAAACGGATAAAAATCAAAATTTATTTAGTCCCAAAAAAGTTAGTATTGATGAAAACATCAACAAGATTATTCTTTTTTATTTGCCAGAAATTCAATCGCGCGGAATTCAGATCATCAATCGAAGTTCGGTCGTGTCCACATTTGCAGATCAAAATATTCTACAAACGCTGCTCCGCAATTTGTTGAGCAATGCCATTACGTCCTTGTCTAAAACGAGCAAGAAGGGAATCATTGAGATCAAAACACGATTGACGGGCACGGGATATGTAGAAATCATTTTCAGTGATTCGGGCGCTGGATTTCCAACTGAGATTATAGACGATTTTGAAAAGGAGGTTGTCGAAATCAATCATTCTGGGAAAGGAATGGGATTGGCGTTGTGTAATTCGCTTGCAAAAATGAGCAATTGGAAAATGCAAATCGACAATGAAAGCAATTTTGGTGGAGCACGGATCATTGTCACAGTTCCTTATTTTATTGAGAGTGAATACGTGGAAACGGTGGCTGGTTTTGGTCAATTGAAACTGGAATCGAGTGAATCACTGGAGGAATTGAAACACTTGAAGTTTTACCAAGTGACCGAAATTCGGAATGCGTTGAAAAAGATCAATCACCAAAATGATCCACTGATTATCGAGTGGATGCGCGCGGTGGAAGCGGCTATTCATCTCGGAGATAAGATCAATTATGAGCGGTTGCTTCTAAAAATGGAAAAGCATGTGTAGGACAGATTCAAATCGAATGGCAAGTCGCTCCACCTTGATCACCAAGTGGGTCGTGTGTTGGCTATTCTGCTGGATTTTCTCACCGGCACATGCCCGTTTGAATTACAAACAGATTCAAGGTTGGAAAACGGGTGAGTACATCCAATTCATGAACACAGCGCGAAGCAACAACGATACCACAAATTTATTACCTGTTTTGGTAAGCTTGGAGGAAAATTTACTGTTGATTAGTTCCGATCGATTGATCGACGAATTGCAACATACAATGTACTTTGTAGAGAAGAAGTATCCCGATTTACGGTATTATGTGTATGCGGTTTACAAAAAGTACTATTCCAACTTATTGAACAAGCCGAAGATTTTTGAGTATTCGTACAAGATGTACAAATCATTAGATAAGAGTATCGTAAATGAAAATGTTGTTTGGAATTTGATTGATATCGGAAACATATTTTTTGTTGAAAAGGAGTATAAAAATGCGAAGCGGTTTTATCAAAAAGCGGAAAAATTAGCTCATTCGATTGCAAACAAACAACCGCTAGCCGTAATTTATGTGAATTATAGCTTGATCAACGAAGCAGAAAGCAAACTGAGCGAAGCAATTAGGAATTATCAGACCAGTTTTAAATACCGCTTTGAATCAGACAATGTAAAGTTTATTTCGATTAATTACATTTGCATTGCTCAGCTTTATTTGCGTCTCAAGCAACCAGATTCTTGTTTGTATTACACAAATAAAGCAGAAAATTATTACTACTACAAAGGACAAAAATCGGCGACGTTGATTGATATCCCCGCTCAGATTTTCGAAGTGAGATCAGATTATGCGAAGTATTTTAAAAACTACGATGAAAGTCGCTATTACAATAAAAAGGGACAACAATATTGCATCGACCATGGTATCAGGGATATTTTGTTTGATTTGGAAATGGGTGAGGTCAATTTATTGCTTGCGCAACAAGCGCATAATGAAGCGATTTATTTACTTGAATTTTTATACCAAAAGTACTTGGAAGACCCTGAAATGCTTCACCAACGGAAACGAATTTGTATCCAGTTGGGACAATTATTTAAAAAAGTGAACGCGTATCAACAGGCGAATCTGTTTATGAATCGGGCAATTCAGATCGATAAAAAAATTGATAATTCGGAGCTCAACCAGCAATTGGGATTGATGAGCTCTATTTTGACTGTTTTTGAAAATGAATCGAAACTAAGTTCTGCGCAAAAAGAACTGCAGTTGCAACGTGTCTCGAGTGAATTGCGAATCAAAGAGCGACAAGCTTCATTGCTCATCGCTGGCGTAGCGTTGGTTTTTGGAATTGTGCTTATTCTACTTTTTATTGTATTTCAGCGCAATCGAATGCGGTTGGTCAAACTGCAACGAAAATTGGTGGCACAGTCCAACGAGGATCGAATCAAAGGCAATGAGTTGACGGTGACGAATCAACTGAAAGACAAGTTGTTTTCAATTATTGCACATGATTTGAGAAATCCACTCAATCGGTTGTTGGTCGAGTTGGCAATTGTGCGCAACAAGTATCCAAACAACGAAACAGTGAATGAGATTGAATCTACGTTGAAACAAACAATCGCGCTTTTTGAAGAATTTTTGGTCTGGTCACGCTTGTACAACAAGAAAAATACGGTGCATTTAGTGCGTATCAATCTGTGCGAAGAATTACACAAGTCATTGGTATTCAATGAAATAATGTTGAAGGAACACGGAGTGGAAGTTCATAACGATGTACAACGTGGAACGCGAAACATGTTTGTTCGTTCGGATTTTCAAATTTTTAAAATAATCATCGAAACGGTCTTACAAAAGGCGATAGAACAGTTTTCACAGCATCCGAAGGCTAATTTTTTACGTGTAGAAGTGGACGAATCGGGCGATCAAGCAACGATAAGATTTGAAATTCGTTCCCAAGGAATCGATCCAAATTTCAGTCTCTTTTTTAATGCGCACACAAATTTTAGTGCTTCGCTCGATAGTTTTTACGCAGCAATCTATCAGCTGGCAGTGCAAGTGAGCGGGTGGGAAATAACGTGTAATTCGTCAGAAAACAGTGCGGAGATCTCGATTGTTCTGCCCTTGTATCGATCTACGTTGAAAGATCCTGAGGGTGAATTGCTGCGGTTTAATATTCCTGACGAATGGAAAGCGCAATTGTCGGAAGTGATGCAATTGAAGTTCTATCAAATTTCTCAAATTCGAAATTTTATTAAGTCAAAGAGTTCGATCGAAAACCAAGAAGTACAGTCGTGGTTAAAAAAGCTCGAAGAAGCAATCAATGAAAGTAATGAGCAGTATTTTATGCAATTAATGAAGAATTTGAAATAGTTCTTGCCGTAATTTTGAAACAGATGAACTTAGTTATGATTAACAATTTGAAAGTAAATTTTAGAAAGCAGTTTTTGTTGTCAATTCTATTGCTATTCGGAACTGCTTTCACGTCGCTTTGTTTTGGGCAGAAGGTAGATTTTTCGGAGCGCTCAGTAAGTATTCTGACGCGCTATGTGAAGTTGAATGATACCACCCATGTTGCACCGCTGCTTCAATACTTGGATTCCAATTTTTCGGAATTGAAGAATTTGAAAATTCCCGCATTATTGGAGCAAGTTGCCAAAAAATCGGAGCGGTCTGACGGGAAATACCTTGATGAGGTGTACGGCTTGTTGAATCGGCACTATACGCAGTTGGGGAACGAGTCCAAAGCATTTGAGTATTTCTTGAAACTCTACAAAACACTCACCAAAACAGGCAAAAGTGACATGCATATTTGGATGATGGTGGATCTAGGGAATGTGTTTTACAATGAAAAAGACTACGAACAAGCCACGATTTTTTACAAGAAAGCTGAACAAGCCGCGATTGATAAAAAAGACAATTACGCTCTTTCAGTGATTTACATGAATTACGGTTTGATTGAGTTTCAATTGAAGCGAAATGAAAAAGCACTTCAATTTATTCGCAAGAGTTCAAATTTTCGACGCTTGCACGGGCGAAATGAATTTCTCTCGAGTAACTACATCAAGATGGCTGAAGTGTTTTTAAAAATGAAAAATACCGATTCCGCTTTGTTTTACATACACGAGGCAGAACGATATTTTAGTTATCAGAAGAAAAACGACCCGAAACTTATCGACATTCCGATTGACATTAATTTGATTTATTCGCATTATTACCAAGTAAAAAAGCAGCAAGATCGATTTATGTACCACTTGTTGCAAGCGCGTGCCATCGCATTGAAACTGAATTACAAGCAACCGTATTTTTATACCTTTTTCAAAGAATCCGATTTTTACATAGAACAACGAGACTACTTGAAAGCAAAAAAATGTTTGGAGTCGATCTTAGACGAGTTGAAGGCAACTGAATCAATCGAAGGACAGGTGTATGTGTATCAAAACTTAACAACTTGTTATTTGAAGTTGGGAGCAGTAAAGGAAGCGACTGAGTCTTTTGATAATTTTGTCCAATTGAAAGATAGTTTGAATCGTTTTTCGGTCAAGTCTCAATTGAATGCAATGCGTTCTATTTCGGCCGTTTTCGACAAAGATGTCAAACTACAAGATGCTCGTAAAAACTTGGAGGTTGCCAAGATGAACAGTCAATTGCAACAGCAGCAAAAGCAAATTTTGTATTGGGTTACTGGGATTAGTGTGTGTCTGATTTTTATATTGCTCAGTTTTTTCTTGAACCTGCGAAAAAACAAGGAACGTTTGCAACAGCTTCACTTTAAGTCCTTGCTTCAGAACAACGAGATAAAAATCAAATCGTCGGAATTGCAACGCTCGGATCAAATCAAAGACAAACTGTTTTCAATCATTGCACACGATTTGAGAAATCCGTTGAATCGGTTGTTGGTGGAGTTGGCAATTGTTAAAAAAACGATTGCCAATGAGAAGTTGCTCGAGCCGATGGAAAATACCTTGAAGGAAACAATCGGGTTATTCGAACGCTTGTTGCAATGGTCAAAAATGGACAACAAACAAAACGTGTACAGTCCTATTAAAATCAATCTAAACGAAAACATCAATAAAATAATTACCTTTTATTTGCCAGAGATGCAGCTCCGAAATATTCGTGTTGTGAACAATTCGGAGACATTTTTCGTGTTCGTTGATCCCAATGTATTGCAAACCTTGTTGCGCAATTTCATCAGCAATGCGATTGGAATTTTGCCCAAAGGAGGGATTATTGAAATCGAGTTGATTCTAAAGGAGGAAGATCAGGTAGAATTGTTGATTTCGGATTCGGGGACCGGTTTTCCGCATGAAATTTTAGAGAATTTCTTTGTTGAGAAAAATTCGATTGATTCAGCGAGCAATGGTTTGGGACTGACGTTGTGTAAAGTACTTGCTAAAATGAGCGGTTGGTCGATCCAATTGGACAATAAAAGTAAGCATGGAGGTGCACGTGTTTCGATAGTTTTACCTATTTTTAAAGAAAAAAGACGACTGAAAGAATTGAATGTAATAGCGAGTGCTTTTGAGCCTGATGCCTATTGGAAAGAAAAATTACATCCGATGAAAGAGTTTAAATTTTATCAAACTTCACCGATTCGATCGTTTCTAAAATCATTGGGTGAGGTAGATGATCCGCAGGTACGACTTTGGATTCGACAAGTTGAAAATGCGGTGCATCAAGGAGACAAAGATTTATACAAACTGTTAATCAATTTAATACAATAAGATACCTAAACGCAATGGAAGAGCAAAACAAACATGTTATTTTGATAATCGATGACGAAGCGGATACGCGAAATTTGGTAGTCAATTATTTGGAAAACAACGAAGGATATGTTTTTTACACAGCCAACAACGGCGAAACAGGTCTTGAAATTGCTGAAAATGAATTGCCCGATTTGATTTTGTTGGATTGGCAAATGCCGGAAATGGATGGATTAAAAGTATTGGAACTTTTAAAATCACACAAATTGACGAAAGAAATCCCAGTGATGATGTACACCGGGATCATGACCGATTCAAATTCGTTGCGTACAGCCTTGCGTTTGGGGGCGAAAGACTTTTTGCGAAAACCCATCGAACCCATCGAAATGGAAGCTCGGATTTCAGCAGTCATCCAACAAACGGAGCATCAAAAAGAATTGATCAAAAAAGAGCGAACGATTTATTTGCTCGAGAAAAAGCAGCTGGAATTGGAGCTCGAATCCAAAAAGAAGGAAACCGTCAATTACGCCAAGTTTTTGGCTGGTAAAAATGAATTTTTTCTCTCATTGATTGAAAATTTGAAAGAATTTGTGGTGAAAGAAGATTTGAATGAAAGTCAATCAAAAAAGATGCGCGAGTACATCAACGAGTTGACGATCAACAACAATATTTTGCAAGGTTTTGAGCAATTTACGGAATTGTTCAACCAATTGCATCCAAGTTTTCATCAAGCGTTAGACAACCTGAAAGTGTCGTTGACCGACCACGAAAAACAAATGATGTCATTTATCAAATTGAATCTGTCGAATAAAGAAATAGCAACGCTGATGTCGGTTTCGCTTGCGGCGGTCGAAAAAGGAAAATACCGATTGAAGCAAAAGCTCAATTTTTACGAAGATATTAGCTTGAGTGACTACGTCAACAGTTTGTAAAACAAGGCGTTTTGAGAACAGATTTCGAAGCCAATCAGATTCGTTCAACACTTCGTTGCATCACTACAAATCGTTACACTCAAGTAGCTAATGATTCTTTTGGTTGCGCGTTTGATTTTTAACATTTGAATTTTATTTCTAGGCACAAAAAGCGTACATTTGCAATAAAAATTATCGTTTTGGAAGTTGTTGTGACCAATAAAATCTCAGTCAAAGAAAAAATTCAAGCATACGTCGCTTTTACAAAGCTCAGATTATCAGCATTGGTAATTGTTTCAGCGCTTTCTGGTTATTTGTTTGTGGGCGGAAACTCAGGCATCGAGATCTTTTACTTGCTCGTAGGTGGACTTTTGGTTACCGCTGCTTCGAATGGTTCGAATCAAATTTGGGAACGCGAATACGATAAGTTGATGCGCAGAACGCAATCTCGGCCATTACCCACAGGTAAAATGTCGCTTCTTGAAGCATACATGGTGGTTATTTCTTCGTTGATTATTGGTTCGTGGATGCTTTACCAATTGAATTTTTACTCGGCTGTGCTCGGATTGTTTGCGTTTGTATTGTATGTTTTTGTGTACACGCCGATGAAGCGCGTTTCACCGTGGGCAGTTTTTGTTGGCGCATTTCCAGGCGCAATGCCCCCGTTGTTGGGTGCGGTTGCAGAGACCAACTCGTTTGGACTCATCCCTGGCATTTTGTTTTTTGTACAATTTGTTTGGCAGTTTCCTCATTTCTGGGCGATTGCTTGGGTTTCCTTTGATGATTACAAGGCAGGCGGATTTTCGCTACTTCCTTCCAAAACGGGAAAATCTAAAAATTCCGCTTTTCAAATTTGTGCGTATTCGTTGTTACTTATTCCATTCACGCTATTGCCTTGGGTGATGGGATTGACCGGAACAGCAACATTAATCATCGGCTCATTGGCTTCGTTTATGTTTTTTTGGTACTCCTACAAGTTGTTTCTCTCGTGCGACGACAAAGACGCTAAAAAAGTCATGTTTGCCTCCTTTTTTTTCCTACCGCTTGTTCAGTTCCTATACGTATTTGATAAAGTAGCTCCCTAGTTTGACGAAAGAATTTATCTCTAATTAAAAATAAACAAAATGGCACAGGATTACAGCACGGAACTCTCTCCAGAAGTCAGAGAGAAAATGAAAAAAAATCTCGTTTATGTCACTCTCTTTAGTATTGTAATGTTGTTTGCAGGATTGACTTCTGCTTACATTGTATCGATGGGTGATGTTTTTTGGGTGAAATATCCACTTCCTCTTGGGTTTTGGATCAGTACAACGATGATTGGTTTGAGTAGTCTTTTTTATGTTTTGGCGCTAAAATTTGTCAAAACGAGAGACTTGTCGAAAGTACGTATTTTGATGATTTTAACTTTTTTGACAGGACTCGGATTTGCGGTTTTCCAACTCATTGGCTACCGACAATTGGTTGATCAAGGCGCACACTTTCGCAATTCAATCATGGTTGTTGAAGGGAGATATGGAGATTATTTTGAGATCAAATACAAAGGTCAATTTGTTGAAGTGAATGCAAATGATTATTTGATTGCAGGAAAGAAAATGAACGCCGCTCAAATGAGTGCGTTGAAAGCGTTTGCAAAACCGTTTGAGAAAACAGCAAATCCTAAAGGATATTCGATCAATGCAATCCCTTCCGATTTTGTGTTGTATTACAAAAACGAGCCTTTGACGGTTCAACAAGGTAAATTGATGAAACCGTCTGGTGAAACGTTGCAGTATGTAGACATGCGTCGATTAATGCATTTGGCTTGGAATATTCGCGACGAACGCGGAGATTTCTTTCATAAAGGTGAATTGGGGAAAGATTTCAACATTTTCTACAAAGGAAAACAGTTGAACTACAAGGACCGCACATTGATGTTTGGAAACAAAAAACTTTCAGCACCACTTCAAAACAAAATTAATCAATCACGCGACACGTCGACCTCGTATTTATACATCATCACGGTGTTGCATTTGCTACATATTTTAGGGGCCCTAATTTACCTCATTAAAATGGTAAGAGTTTCATTTTCAAGTACTTTTAGTGATGCGAACGCATTGAGCTTGAAATTGGGTTCAATTTTCTGGCATTTTTTAGGGTTATTATGGCTTTATTTATTGCTATTTTTACTTTTTATTCATTAAACTTGCAAAAAAAATTGCAGAATGGCTGGACACGCTACAAATCAAATTGATTCAACTTCCTTGTGGGGAGGTAAAGTTTCACCGTTTAGTACAAGCTACGGAAAACTTATGATGTGGTTCTTCTTGGTATCGGATGCCCTTACTTTTGGAGGATTACTGATTGCTTACGGATTTACTCGTCATGGTGCTCAAGCTTCTTGGCCAATTGGTGAGGAAACATTTAATTCTTTGCCGTTTTTAGGGCACGGATATCCGTTGATCTATGTTGCATTGATGACGTTCATTTTGATCGTTTCTTCTGTTACAATGGTATTAGCGGTTGAAGCAGGACACCGAATGGACCGCAAAGGTGTAACGAAATGGATGCTTGCAACGATTGTTGGTGGTTTCTTTTTCTTGGGTTCACAAGCGTGGGAGTGGAGTCACTTCATCCATGGGTCTGAATATGGAAAAGTAGAATTGGCAGATGGTGCACAAGCTACAGTTTCAGGTCACTCTTTCGAAAGTTTTACCGTTTTAGAAAGCGGACATCACTTGAAAAAAGGTACGTATGAAGTAGATGAATTACTTCACGATTTTCAAAGTGCAGTGTTGGCTGGAAAAGTAAAAGACAATACTTTCACATCACACGATGGTGCACTTGTAAAATTG
>SSGT01000207.1 GCA_008017065.1 Crocinitomicaceae bacterium | reverse complement strand
GAAGTGGCACGTGTGATGGAAAAATACGATTTGGTTTCGGTACCCGTGGTTGATTTTCAAAACAAATTAGTTGGTCGAATTACCATCGATGATGTCGTTGATATCATCAAAGAAGAAGCAGACAAAGATTTCCAATTGGCATCGGGGATCTCCGAAAAAATCGAATCCAACTCAACCGTCTGGCGCATGTCGCGAGCGCGCTTGCCTTGGTTGCTGATTGGGATGCTTGGCGGAACACTTGGTGCGCAAGTTATTTCGACCTACGAAGGAAGTATTAGCCAGATTCCAGCGCTGGCTTTTTTCATTCCGTTGATTACTGCGATGGGAGGAAACGTTGGTGTACAATCATCTGCAATCGTTGTTCAATCACTCGCAAAGGGAAACCAATTTGACTCAATCACCTCCAAACTCGCCAAAGAAACACTTGTTGGTTTGTTGAACGGTTTGATTTGTTCACTTTGTATCTTCGGGATTGCTACGTATTTTGAAAATCAAACCTTGGGAATCACCGTGAGCATCGCCTTGTTTGTTGTGATTATTTTTGCAGCGATCATGGGTTCGATGATTCCGTTGATCTTGAATAAATACAAAATCGATCCTGCTTTAGCTACAGGTCCATTCGTTACTACGTTAAATGATGTACTCGGTTTATTCATTTATTTTACGGTTGGAATGATTTTATATGGTTTATAATCCGTTTAATATGATCAAATCTATTCGACACAACCACATGAAAGTCATTTTTTTAGATACTGTACATTCCATTCTTGAAAAGCGATTAACGACAGCAGGTTTTGAATGTATCGACGCAACTTCCACCGATAAAGCAACTTGTCTTCAACTGATTTCAGACGCAACAGGCGTTGTCATTCGTTCTCGGTTTCCGATGGATGCCGAATTTCTGGCTCACGCAAAACAGTTAAAATTTATCGCACGATCTGGAGCAGGAATGGAAAACATCGATGTGGCTTATTGCAAAGAACGCAACATCCAACTCATAAATGCACCTGAAGGAAATCGGAATGCGGTAGGCGAACACGCACTTGGAATGTTGTTGGCGCTTTTCAACAAATTGGTCACAGCAGACCAGGAAGTTAGAAAAGGCGTATGGGATCGTGAAGGAAATCGCGGCGTTGAACTCGACGGAAAAACGGTAGGAATAATTGGTTACGGAAACAACGGTGCAGCTTTTGCAAAAAAATTGCGCGGTTTTGACGTGACAATTTTGGCGTACGACAAATACAAATCCGATTTTGGGACCGAAACGGTAACAGAAACCGATTTGGAAACCTTGTATGCGCAAGCTGATGTGATCAGTTTTCACATTCCGCAAAACGAAGAAACGCTTTTTTGGGCAAACGAATCCTTTTTCGCCTCCGTACACAAACCTTTTTACTTGCTTAATTTATCCCGCGGAAAAATTGTCAAAACAACCGCATTGATGCAAGCGATTCAGCAAGGAAAAGTACTCGGAGCTGGATTGGATGTACTTGAATTTGAAAAAACGAGTTTTGAAAATTTATTCGATGGCGAAATGCAACCTGCTTTCAAAGAATTATTGCTATCGTCCAAAGTCATTCTTTCACCACACGTAGGAGGCTGGACTACTGAAAGTTACTTTAAGTTAAGTAATGTATTGGCTGATAAAATTTTAGAAGAATACACCTTCTAAAAAATTCAACTTGGAAAAAAATATACCTATTAATGGGTATTTAGTTCCTTTTATTTAAACAATAATTTTGCGACTAACTTTCTAAGAAAAGAAAGAAAGAAATATTATCCAACGTTTAAATAGTATCCTATGAAAACCACAAAACCACTTACGCTACTAGTAGTTTTGGCCATTGCATCGTTATTCTTTGGATGTAAGAAAAAAGAAGAACGCTTTATTGAAGGAACATGGAAAAGAGTCAAAATTGAATCTCGTGTTGGTTCAAGTTCATGGCAAGACATTACGGAAGAATGTAATTTAGATGACACAGAAGAATACACCGAATCTGGAAATTGGACATTTTACGATGGAACCAATCAATGCAATGCTGGAAATGGAATCATGACAGGAACGTGGGAATTTGCAGCGGATAATTCTAAAATCATATATAAATACACTGGAATTGCAAGTGAATACGAAAGTACGATCGAGTCGATTGAAAAGAAAAAACTCGTACTGACGTTTAGCTCGGGAGATTTGCAAGGAACACAATTCAAGTACACGTACGAAAAGAAATAATAGCGTTCCGAATCAAATAAACGGATCAATTACGAGCAACCATCAAATCAAAGCGTATTTAAAGATGAACAAAAAGCTACTTAAAAAATTCATTTTGATACATTTACTCATCTTGAGTAGTTATTCCTTAGGTCAAAAAGACAATGTACATTACACAAATTTGTATCAACCCGATACACGAATTTATGTGGCATTACACCATAACCGAACAATTGGTTTGGGTGCTCAATTTTTTGGCGTTTCAATCGAAAACAAAACATCTGATAAATTACGTGTTGAATTGGAGTATACTGCACACATGACATGCGGTCAGGACATCACACGAAGAATTGGGTTTGGTGATGGACTTTTGATTCAACCTGGAGCACGCATCGGAGCAGAAGGCTTTTGGGATACAGACAATACGTCTTTCGATGCTGGAAATAGTAGAAATTCGGAATGTATGAAAAGTCCGAACAAAAGTAAAAAAATTAGTGAAAATGAATACACTGCGATCGAACGGGTATCTTTTCGATTGATCCGAATCACCAATGTGAGTGAGCAAGAACGATTGGAGGCAGAAAAGCAGAAAGCTAAATCACTGATTCAAGAGGGAGATTCAAAATTATACAAAAACGATTTCGATGGAGCGATTGCAGATTATCGAGAAGCGCTGAAAATTGATCCAAATAATCAAATAGCGAATGATAAAATTACTGCTGCAGAAAAGAAAAAAAGTGAATTCTTAGAAAAAGAAGCCGCAAATCAAAAGAAAAAAGAAGCAGAAGATGCCATCAAACGTGGTGATGAAAAATTAGCTAATGGTGATTTAGCTGGTGCAGAAGCCGAATACAATGAAGCAGCACGGATTGACCCAAGTAATACGAGTGTAAGTTCACGCAAACAACAGTTAGACACCAAAAAACAAGAAGCAGATAAAGCCAAAGAAGCGGAAACTAAAAAACAAGAAGAGGCTGACGCCAAGAAAAAAGAGGAAGAAGCCGACAAAAAACGAATAGAACAAGAAGAGAAAGAAAAAGCGGAAGAAGCGGCGCGCCAAAAAGCGATTGAAGAAGAAAAAGCACGACAACAAGCGGAAAAAGAACGCTTGGAACGTCAAAACCAATACTATCAAGAGAAACAACAACAACGCGATGCAAATACCGATTTAGCAGTTGGATCAGCGGTTGAATTATTACTGTTGCATATCAAACTTGGACAAATCATTTATGGAGATTTAGAAACCGACCGATATGGATCACTGTTTTCAAACGACAACTGGCGCTTTACCATGCAAACGGGATATTCTATTACTTCAGTTCCAATGATCTTTAACAGTTCGTACGAAGACTACGACGGCAACGACTATAGTTACACAAACGAAACGATCGATATGCAATCCGGAACCTTGGATTTGAACGGAGGAATGGAATTGTGGCCCATGTATGGAAAACAATTCGGATTCGGACTTCATGGTCATGCCGGAGCAGGTCATGGATTTTTGATTCAGCAATTCACATATTTCGGTCAAGGTGGAGCAAAAGCCTATTTCGGAGCTGAAAAAATGAAACTTTATGGCGAATACACCCTTGGATTCAGAACCATTTCGAAAGTCGCTTGGATTGATCCACAAGAGTTTGGTTCAGGTAAATTGAAATACAATTTTCACCGTATTTTTACTGGATTGCGGTTCTCAGTTCCCGCTGAAATTGAATCAAAAGGAATCAATGTTACCGTGGGACCGCTTTTTGAACTTCAGAATTACCGCAACATAAACTATTTTAATCCGCTGATTGTGCGCTGGAACAATGGATTTAAAGCAGAAGTGGACATTGAAAACCGCTTGAACATCTTTGCTGAATTATTTATGAATTACAGAAGAAGCGGTGAAATTGAAGAAACATACGAACAAAAATTCAAAGCAACAGGAACCTATTTCAGAGTGGGTGTACTTCGAAATTTTGACTTTTTTGGAGATTCGCCCTACGCACATTCCGATTACAGTATTCGCCGCATCAAAGAAAAACGGGCATTTACAGGAATTTCATTCATCAATCCGTCGTTCAACTGGTTGGCAGATAAAAACAAATTAAACTCCATGAAAAAAGTGCAATTGGGTGTCAACGTTGCTTTCGAACAAGACATTCGATTAGTATCCAACATCAATTTAATGACGGGAGCTATTTTTTCCATCAATAGTGGTGGAACATCGTATGACGGAACCAATGAAGTACGTTACACATCCCATTCGCTTGCAGTACCTGTCGGACTTCGTTTGTACCTCGAACAAGTACCAAGACCTTACAAACGTTGGATTTCAGGAGCGTTGAAAAATGATTTTAGCCTCTTCAATTCAACGGATGGTTTTGTGGATGTGACCCCAAAAAGATATACGCAATCCCTTTCTTTTGGGGGTGGAGTAGATTACATGTTGGGCGCAAATACCTTGGCACGCATTGGATTAAACTTTGATTATGGAACAAAATCCATCTTTTCAGAGAACGCCTTCGATTTGCGTAAAAGATCAATTAGTTTGCAAGCAGGATTCATTTTTTAATATCCATGAACATGAAAAAAATCATTTGTTTACTCCTCGGAATTGCATCGTTCACGAGCAATGCTCAAATCTATATTCCAGATGTTCGTCAAACAGGGTTCGCAATCGAAATGGGTGGTTCTGCCTTGTTTTCGATGGTTCCATCACGACTCAATACATTTGAAATTTCGAGCGGATATACAGAAAAGGAAACCTTTGAAACGTATAATTCAATGGTTTTAGGTATAAAAGGCGACTTTTCGATTTCTCCTATTTACCACGAGAATTTTGCGTATTTTTTTACCACCAACGGCTTGTTTGGATGGCTCGGACCAAACGGCCAAAGTAGTTTCTACATGGGTCATCAGTTTCGAGTTGGACTGCCGCGTTTGAAATTTATATACGAGTTTGGAAACTTCAAATTCCGACGAACAACCTACTACAGTTTTGAAGCCACAACGCGTACATCCGGAACCGAAAAAATCGGGCGGTCACTTTACGACGATGTCGACAAAATTCGCCTAGGCGGGCATGTTACCTTCAATGGCGACCAAACCTTGTGTATTTTATACACCCGCGAAAAATACAATCCACTTATTTCGCTGGAAAAAGCCAAAGGAATATTTGTTGAATTTGCAACCGCAAACCGCGTTTCCTTCTTCACCGACATTGTATTTGGTCACCCAATCAAAGGGAATTATTTTATTTCCACACCACTTACCAACAATGATCTTGCAACGACTGCATTCTCGTTTCAAATTGGTGTACGCAAGTCATTTTTATATGAAAAAAACTATTTAGAGCTTATTTACGGCGATTTTTAGCGATTTTTTTTAACTCTTAATTAACAACTTTTTCAAATTTGCTATTGATTTGGTATGAACAATTTAGCAAGCAAAAACCCAATGCATGCCGAATTTTTGAGAAAAAATGGATAGCTAATAATTCATAATTTAACATGAAAAAGCGCACTAAAACGACCAAAAGGGCGTAACTTCGTAGTTGTAGGATGTCTGACAATTGCGTTATTGGAGGACGACTATGAAATTTTAATGCACTATGGAATATATTAAATTCACAAAACGCGATGCTTTTTCGAAAGAACTCGCACAAAAAGTAAACGACTACCTCAAATCAAACAACCGCAAAAAATTCGGAAGTTGGAGAATCATGTTGAAAGTCCCTTTTCTGTTTTCATTGTACTTACTTCCCTACTTCTTGATGATTTTTGGGGTGATTGAAAACACCTGGTTGATGTTGCTTCTATCCGCCGTAATGGGTTTTGGAATGGCAGGAATTGGATTAGCGATCATGCACGACGCGAATCACGGATCTTTTTCGAAATATGCATGGGTAAACAAAGTAATGAGTTACTCGATGGAAATACTTGGAGGAAACGGTTTGAACTGGAGAATTCAGCACAACGTCTTGCACCACAGTTTTACAAACGTACATGATTTGGATGAAGACATTAAAACGGTAAGTATCTTGCGATTTTCACCAAATGATCCGGTTAAGAAAATCCATAAGTTTCAGGTGTTTTACGCGTGGTTCTTCTACGGATTGATGACACTTTCATGGATGACCAACAAAGATTTCATGCAATTGATTCGTTACAAAAAGAAAGAATTACTTCAATCGCAAAATATTTCTTTTAGAAAAGCGATGACCTTTTTGATTATTGCAAAAACGTTGTATTACGTTGCCATTGCTTTGATTCCGATGTTGGTAATGGACATTACTTGGTGGCAATGGTTGATCGGTTTCTTTACGATGCATTTCGTAAGCGGATCGATGCTCGCATTCATTTTCCAGCCAGCACACGTTGTGCCTGAAACAAGTTTCATGACGGTCAATGATCACACCGAAAACAACCCGGACGAAAGTTGGGCAATTCACCAAATGAAAACAACCGCCAATTTCGAAAACTGGAATCCGATTTTCACATGGTACGTTGGTGGGTTGAATTACCAAATCGAACACCATTTGTTTCCAGACATTTCACACGTTCATTACCCTAAAATTTCAAAAATCGTAAAATCGGTTGCTGCAAAGCACAACGTTCCGTACAACTACCATTCCACATGGGCAGGAGCGATTTTCAATCATTTACGTTTGTTGAATCGTTTAGGAAAAGCATAACAGGCGCAAGCCACTTCAATCCTCCTTTCGAAAGATGGGAGGATTTTTTGTTTCCTTCAATTTCTGTTGTTTCCAAATAAGTTCCTTATCTTTAGTATAAGATGTCTGACGAAAAACAAATATTCACGCTACAGCAAGTCACGCGATCAATTCAAAAAGTGATCGAAGACCGTTATAGTCGTTTGTATTGGGTTCAGGCAGAGATGCACAAATTGAACTTCACCAACAAAGGCCATTGCTATCCTGAATTGGTTCAAAAAGAAGATGGGCGCATCGTGGCAGAAATGCGCGGAACGATTTGGAAAACGCAATTTGACAAGATCAGCAGGCGATTCCAAGAAGTTGTGAAAGAACCATTGCGCGATGGCCTCAGCTTACTCTTTCAAGTGAAAATAACGTTTCATCCACTGTACGGAATGGGGTTGGAAATCGTTGATATTGACCCAACATTCGCACTGGGAGAATTGCAAAAAGAGCGCGAAGAAACACTGAAACGGTTGACCAAAGAAGGCATTTTAAATGCCAATCAACGCTTACACTTTCCGTTGTTGCCACAGCGCATCGCCATCATCAGCGTCGATTCAAGCAAAGGTTTGTCTGATTTTTACGCTGTTGTCAACCAAAATCCGTGGAACTACACCTTTTTCTTTATGCTGTTCACCGCGCAGCTCAACGGAGATTTGGCGGTTGATTCGATACAAAAACAATTAAAACGCATTGAAAAAGTAAAGTCTCATTTTGATGCTGTAGCAATCATTCGCGGAGGCGGTGGCGAAATTGGTTTATCGTGCTACAACAACTACGCACTTTCCAAAAGCATTGCAACTTTTCCACTTCCTGTTTTGACTGGAATTGGGCATTCGACCAACATTACCGTTTCGGAAATGGTTTCTTATCGGAATTCAATTACACCAACCGAACTCGGTGAATTTCTCATCCAATGCTTCCACAATTTTGCCGTTCCGGTGCAAGAAGCACGAAAAACAATCAAAACAAACGTCGGTCGATTCATGCAAACTCAAAAAGCGGAACTAGCGAATGAAATGCGGATTTTCAAGAACGTCAGCGGACAACACGTTTTAAAATCCAAGCAATTACTCAGCACGTATTCCAAATCCATTGGGACGCAAATCAAATTCAAATTTAACCAAAACAGAACGGAATTGGACCAACTTTCAGCACAATTGAAACGCGGTGTAAAAACAATAAAATCAGTCGAAAATCAACAACTAGCCACCTACAAAACCAATTTGAACAAACTGATTGCTCAAAAAATTTGGCAACACCACGCAACCGTAGACGATGTTCAGTTGTACATCCAACAACAGATGCCCAAGTATTTTCAGCGCAACTTACAGGCACTAACCGTTCTCGAAAAGCAAATCCAATTGATGGACCCCAACCGCCTGCTGAAGCGCGGCTATAGTTTGAGTTTGTTTAACGGAAAAGTAATCAACGAAACGAACCCAGTGACAGCAGGTGACAAAATAGAAACCCGTACCTTCGACCTACAGATTGTGAGCGAAGTGATCGAAATCAAAAAAAACAACCATGAGTGAACCAATAAAATACACAGCCGCGTTTGAAGAACTTCAAATCATTGTGCAAGAAATTGAAGAAGGAGAAATTACCGTAGACGAACTTGCCCTGAAAGTAAAACGCGCCGCCGAATTGATCAAAATTTGCAAAAACAAGCTCACAACAACGGAAGAAGATGTGAATGAGATTTTGAAGGAGTTGGAGGAATAACACGGCTTTTTTAAAGTGATCAAACGGTTTATGAGTTGCATGGGCTGACGGAGGAGGAGATACGTATTATGGAGAATAGTTGAATTAAAAAAATTTACCGGATGAGGATATTAACAAGTTCCCAGCAAGAAGTACACTCCCGAAAACTACTAAATAGGTCAATAAAATGAATCAAAAAGTAGTTTATTTTTAAATAAAAACTCAAACTATTAAAGTATCTTTGGTAAAGAAAATTCACATGAAAAACATAGATAAAAATAGTTTAGAAAACGCGTATCGACTGTTTGAATCAGATGAAATAAGCAAATTCGAAGTAGGTACAACCAAGGGACTAATTCAAATACATGAATATTTATTTCAAGG
>SSGT01000033.1 GCA_008017065.1 Crocinitomicaceae bacterium | reverse complement strand
GTTGATGATTGGCGGATTCTTGGTCATCAATCAGCAGATTAACATCGGTCAGTTTATTGCCGCTGAGATCATTATTCTATTGGTGATCAATTCCATCGAAAAAATCATTTTGAACCTTGAGAATTTGTACGATGTATTGACTGCCATTGATAAAATCGGGTTTGTGACCGACTTACCGATCGAAGGCGAAGGCGGAAAACTCGTTTCTCACGCAAGCGAAAAACCGATGGAAGTATGCATTCAAAAAATGAGTTTTCGTTATTCGGATATCAACAATTATATTTTCAAAGGGTTTGATCTGACCATTAAATCAGCGCAACACACTGCCATTGTGGGAGATACTGGTGAAGGAAAAACGACCTTATTGAATCTAATTGGAAACTTATACCCGCTAGAAAGCGGAAGTATTTCGTTCAACAACATTCCTGCCTATGATTTGAATCTTCAATATTTGCGCAGTATGATTGGTGGATTTACTTCCGAACAAAAACTATTCATGGGAACGATTGAAGAAAACATTACCATGAAACGAGAAGATATTACGCTCGAAGAATTGATTTCAGTATGTCAACAAGTTGGATTGATGGAGTACATACAAACACTCAAAAACGGATTTTCGACCTACATTGATCCAAACGGTAAAGGGTTTCTGGCGAGTATTTCACTTAAAATCATTCTCGCACGTTGCATCATTTCCAAACCCAAACTCCTATTGATGGATGATCATCAAGAATTCACCTACAAATCGTTCAAAAATCTTGATCTGATGACGAATCAATTATTTAGTCCCGATGCCCCTTGGACAATCATTGCTTCTATCAAAAATGAAAACTTACTGCACCACTTTAAACAAGTTGTTTGCATTGAAAATGGAGAAATCATTTTCCAAGGAACACCTGAAGCATACAACGAATACAAAAAAGGAAATTAAAAAATACGCCGATGTTAAACATATCAGATGTAAAGATTACGGATCGATTAATGAAACTGGATTATTCTTCATTAAAGAAAATCAAGCAAACGACAAAAAAAAATCTATTTATCCGACTCTTATTTTACGCGTTTCTACTTTTTCTGATCATTTGTTTTTTGCCTTGGACACAAAACGTGCAATCGAAGGGTTACGTAACAACACTTTATCCCGAACAACGTCCACAAACGATCAACTCCATCATCGCTGGAAAGCTTGAAAAATGGTACATCAAAGAAGGAGATTTTGTCAAAAAAGGAGATACCATTTTATTCATTAGTGAGATAAAATCTGATTATTTTGACCCCAATTTGATCAATCGAATGAGCGAACAAATTAACAACAAAGCAAAATCAATCGAATCATACGATGGAAAATTGGATGCAATGCAACGACAATTGGAGACCTTCAAAAAACTCCGCGATTTGAAACTGGAGCAAGCAAAAAACAAATTGAAACAAGCAAAACTCAAAGTTAAAGCAGATAGTGTAGATTTTATTGCAAGTGAAATTCAATTCAGTATTGCCGAAAAGCAATTTAAACGTACCAATGAACTGTACAAACAAGGCTTGAAATCCATGAAAGAATTGGAAGGTGCCAACCTGAAAGTTCAAGAATCGATGGCAAAATCCATATCGCTGGAAAATAAACTCTTGGTGAGTAGAAACGAAGTGGTCAACGCGCTGATTGATTTATCGAATATTCGCAACGAATACTTAGAAAAAACCAGCAAAGTTGAATCCGATCAGTTTTCGGTACAATCCGAACAATTGGATGCTGCATCAAGTAAAGTGAAACTCCAAAATCAGTTGTCTAACTATCAAATTCGGCAAGGTTACTACTTCATCACTGCGCCTACCGATGGATTTCTTACCAAGTTGATCCGTTCAGGAGCTGGAGAAACGATAAAAGAAGGAGAAGAATTAGTCACCATCATGCCTGCTAAGTACGATTTAGCAGTCGAATTTTATGTGGATCCGATCGATTATCCATTGATCAAAAAAGGAGAAAAGATCCGATTGATATTTGACGGTTGGCCAGCAATTTTCTTCCGTGGATGGCCCAACACTTCGTTTGGTACGTATGGAGGAACGGTGTTTGCAATTGATAATTATACAAGTCCAAACGGAAAATACCGCGTGATGGCAATTCCCGATGAAAAGGATAAAAAATGGCCAGAAGGAATCCGCGTTGGTGGCGGAGCGAAATCGTTTGCGCTCTTAAACGATGTTCCTATCTGGTATGAATTATGGCGAAACCTCAACGGATTCCCACCGGAATACTATACCGGCTCGCAACAAAATCATGTGATAACGAAGAAAAAATGAAAAGAATAATTGTTTTCTATTGCCTGCTGTGTTCAGTTCAATCGGTTGTTGCGCAACAGAAATTGGATTTTGAAAGTTTCAAAACGCGCGTTTTGACCTTTCATCCGGTTGTAAAACAAGCCGCAAATACGGTTGAAATAGGGCAACAAGAAGTGGTAAAAGCCAGAGGTACGCTCGATCCAAAATTGAGTTCAGAAATTGCGGGAAAGCAATTCAAGGACATCGACTACTACCACCTGGGAAATTCAGGACTGAAGATCCCAACGTGGATTGGAGTTGATTTCAAAGCAGGCTACGAACAAAACCGAGGAACGTATTTGAATCCTCAAAACACGACTCCGGGGAGCGGTTTGTGGTATGCTGGTGTAGAGGTTCCGCTCGGGAAAGGTATGTTTTTTGACGAACGGAGAGCGACAATTAAGACAGCTCAAGTGATTGAAAAAATGGCGATCAATGAACGCGAATTGATTATCAACGACATTTTACTGGAGGCGTACAGCAGTTACTGGAGTTGGTATGAAGCCTATCAAAAATTACAAATTGCAGATGAAGGTTACCGCTTTGCCCTCATTCGATTTGAAGGCGTAAGGCAAAATGCGTTGTTGGGAGAATCGCCGAGCATCGACACCGTGGAAGCAAAGATTCAGTTGCTCAACCGAAACTTCGAAAAAATTCAAGCAGAATATAACTACCAAAATGCAGGGTCAGTGTTGAATTTATTTTTGTGGACCGATAATTTCATTCCACTCGAATTGGAAGAAAATACCATTCCGCAAGTCGATGCAACAAACGCCTATACACTCGGTAGTTTGATGCTCAGAAGTGCCACGATCGACACTGAAAAAACACCAATTGTGTTGCAAACGGTTTATAAACTTGATCAGTTAAAAATCGAAGAACGCCTGAAGCGCGAGCAATTAAAACCGGAGTTAAATGTTGCTTACAATCCCCTTTCGCAGCCGGTAGGAAACAATCCGTTTGCCAATTTTTCGGTCGAAAACTACAAATTTGGTATCACAGCAAGTATGCCCATTTTCCTCCGTAAAGAGCGCGGTGGGCTTGCACAAACAAAATTGAAAATTGAAAATGCAACGTTAGACATTGCCTACAAAGTAAATGAGCTCAAGCAAAAGGAATTGATCCTTCGCAACGACTTGTATCAGATGTACGAGCAATTGGCAATTCAAAAAACACAAGTATTGCAATCGAAGATGCTACTCGATTCAGAACAAACGCGTTTCAACATCGGTGAAAGTTCACTTTTTTTAGTCAACGTACGAGAAATGAACTATTTACAATACCAAATGAAACTTATAGAATTGGAAGCAAAAATGAAAACACTGGAAGCAAAATGGCTTTGGCTGTTTAGTGAATTGGATTGATGGTCTGCTTTTTACGTTTGCTCTGCTGATTTTGGGCTGATTTTTGATGCGTTCATTCTTTTGTCCATTAAAAGCAAAACAGAATCGAATCATGTTGTATCGGATTTTAAAAGTGATTGTTGCCCTCGGGATACGGTTGTATTACAAAGAAATTAAAGTCAAAAACGCAAAAAAACTACAAGTCAACGGACCATGTATTTTGCTTGCCAACCATCCCAACACGCTGATGGATGCTTGGGTGATCGGACATATTTGCAAGCAACCCATTTATTTCATGGCAAAAGCTACGCTCTTCAACACACCGTTCAAGCAAAAACTACTTCGAAGTTTAAACATGATTCCAATAAATCGACGTGGCGAAGGAAAAATTGCTGGCATTTCGAATCAAGATTCGTTTGAAGCCTGCTACAAGGCATTGGAAGAAGGAAAAACCTTGGTCATTTTTCCGGAAGGTACAAGTTACCTCGAACGGCACTTGCGCGAACTAAAAACGGGCGCTGCGCGAATCGCGATGGAGGTCGAAAATAGAAATCAGGGAAATTTGAATCTCCAAATTATTCCACTGGGATTAAACTACTTACAAGCAAACCGCTTTCGAAGCGATGTTTTAATTCAAGTGGGAAATCCGATTTCAGTAGATTCATATTTAGCAGATTATCAACAAAACGCAGGACAAACTGCCAAAAAACTGACCGAACAAATCCGCATTCGACTCGAGCAACTCTTGGTCAATTCAGAAGCAAAAGAAGAAGAACAATTGACGGAAGATTTACATGCGATTTTCACATCGAAGTACATCAAAAATGATGAAAAAGGAGTCGAAGGCGAATTGCGAATGATTAAGCAAATCAGAGATCGAATCGCCGAAATTAACATCACGCAACCGTGGAAGTTGAATGAAATCAAAACACGCTTGGTTCAACTTCAATGGCAATTAAACAAATTTGAAATTCGTGCAGACTTCCTCGATCGTCGGTTTCGTTCCAAAATGTTTCTCCGACAAATCGCCGTTTCGATGGTCTTTATCCTGATCGGATTGCCCCTCTTTGTGTTTGGTGCTGTTCACAACATTTTGCCGTTCAAACTCATCGACAAGCTGGTTCCAAAACTGACCAAAGAAGTCGAATACTACGCACCAATTGCTGTTTTATTGGGGTTGATTCTGTATCCGCTCAATTACTTCGGATTGGTTTTTTCGACAAGCTTATTCTTGGAATTCACCTTTTGGGAAAAATTCATCTATTTCTGGACGATGCCGTTGTTGGGGATGTTTGCCTATTCATTTGTCCACTACCTCAATCACATTGCTTTCAAGTGGAAATTCGTGTTTTTGATGATCAACAACAAACAGACGATGTTGGAATTGCAAGAACAAAAAAATGAACTGCGGAAATTAGTTTTTGACGGGGAATGAGCGATCCCACGCAGGATATCAATCAGTGCAACATGAATGCATTTATTGCGATTTCGTAACTAGCAAGACCAAATCCAACGATACACCCTTTGCAAACGGGCGCAATTAGTGATGTATGCCGAAAAGATTCCCGCGCAACCACGTTTGAAATATGCACTTCAATTACTGGAATTTGGATCGCTGCAATGCAATCGCGTAATGCAACACTCGTATGCGTGTAACCACCCGCATTAAATACAATTCCATCAACTTGCGCAGCTTGAAGTGCATTGATTAGTTCTCCTTCTACGTTGGATTGGAAGTAGGTGATGCGCGCAGCTACTCTTGTTTTCAATTCTTCCAAGTAATCTTCGAAGGATTTTTCCCCGTAAACGGTCGTTTCTCGCTGTCCAAGCAAATTCAAATTGGGTCCGTTAATGATTAAAATGTTCATATTTGTATTCATAATTGCATGCAATGACTTGGGAACGCTATATTAAGCATTTTGTTTCGTATTTGAAAATCGAAAAAGGATTGGCAGAAAATTCCATTTTGGCCTATCAACGCGACGTTCAAAAATTGATGGATTTCGCCGTTGAACAGCACTTAGAAGTAAAACAACTTCAAATCGGGCATTTAAAAAATTTCTTATTCGAACTCAATCAACTTGGTATCGGAGCACGAAGTCAAGCGCGGATCATCTCTGGAATCAAACAGTTTTTTCTGTTTTTACTCTTGGAAGATGCCTTGCAAAACGATCCAAGCGAACTACTCGAAATGCCACAAATTGGAAGAAAACTTCCCGAAGTGCTCGATATGGAGGAAATTGACCGTTTAATCGCAGCCATTGACTTGAGCAAAAACGAAGGACATCGTAACCGCGCGATGCTAGAAACTCTGTACAGTTGTGGTTTACGTGTAAGCGAACTCGTCAACCTGAAATTTTCAGATCTTTTTTTCGAAGAGGGATTCGTTCGTATCCTTGGAAAAGGAAACAAAGAACGCTTGGTGCCTGTTAGTCCGACGGTAGAACATGAAATTGGAATCTACCAGCAATTCATTCGCCGCCACCAACACATTCAACCTGGCAACGAAAACATTGTATTTCTCAATCGCAGAGGAGCCAAGCTTACGCGTGTCATGGTTTTTACAATCATCAAAAATCTAGCCCATGAAATCGGACTCAAGAAAACAATCAGTCCACACACATTTCGGCATTCATTTGCAACGCATTTACTCGAAGGAGGTGCCAACTTGCGTGCGATTCAAGAAATGTTGGGCCACGAATCCATTACAACCACTGAAATATACACGCACCTCGACCAGCGCTTCATGCGCGAAGCCATCCTGTCATATCACCCACGAAATGCAAAACAACTAGGCATCTAGTTTTTCAGATTTATAATGTTTCAAGGTCCATCGCACTAAAATCAGTGCCAACACAGCCACAAACGCTGCTACAAAAAATGGTCCTCCGAATGAGATCGGAGATTTGTTACCGTAAAATTTAGACGCAGAATAAATTAACATCATACTCGGTGGCCCGATGATTTCTGCCAAGCTCATCAAACTGGTAAAAATTCCTTGAAGTTCGCCTTGCTCGTTGTTTTCTGTTTGGTTGGAAACAATTGAACGAATGGCAGGGTCAACGATACCAGAAAAAGCATACGGTAAAATGAGCGCGTACATCATCCATCCGTTTGGGATAAGCCCGATGCCAACCGTCGTTAATATTAAGATAAATATTCCCAACGTAGCCGCTCCTTTCTCGCCGAGCTTTTTAACCAGTAACCCAGATAGTCCGGCCTGTACGATTCCAAAACACACACCGATCACAGCCAACGAAATACCCACATAACGTTCCGTCCAGCCAAACTTTTCCATGGTGTAATAATTCCAAACGGAATGCACCGCCATATTCGCAAAAAGAACCAAAAAAGTAACTACGAAAAGATACTTCAGTTTATTGAAACGTTTCAATTGACCGATTGCTCCAAACGGATTTGCACGTTTCCATTCAAATTTTCTGCGGTCATTTTCGGGCAGTGACTCTTTCAATACCACCAATCCATAAACAAAATTGGACAATGATAAAATTGCCGCAGCTAAAAAGGGTGCTCGCGTTCCAAAATCAGCTAACAATCCCCCAATAGCAGGACCGATCACGAATCCCACACCAAACGCTGCACCTATCATTCCGAAGTTAGAAGCTCGTTTTTCTGGTGTTGAAATGTCTGCAATATACGCCGCTGCCGATGTGAAACTTGCGCCAAAAATTCCAGAAACTGCGCGACCTAAAACCAACCAAAACAAATCTGGAGCAACGTACATAAAAATGTAATCCAAGCCCATTCCGAGCACTGAAGTAAGCAATACAGGTCGACGCCCAAAACGATCACTTAAATTTCCAATCAAGGGTGAAAAAACGAATTGCATTAGGGCGTAGGTTCCCATCACCCAGCCAAAATAATCAGAAGACTTCGACAAACTTACGTGCGCCGTTTCGGCGATTAAGCGCGGAAACGAAGGTATGATTATCCCTAAACCAATGGAATCAATGCAAATCGTGATGAGAATAAAAATGAGTGCGTTCTTAGAGTGTCCTGTTGAATTCATAGCCGCAAAATTAAGTATATTTCTCAAAAATAAAAGATTATAACCTTTTAGATTCGTCTAACAATTCATGTTTTGTATTTAAAATTTTGTACTTTTACCCCATACATTAACGGAAGATTATGCACGAATTAGAACATTTTTTTTCAACGATTGATCCGGTTTATGCTGCTTTAATTGCAACTACGTTCACTTGGCTGGTTACTGCCGCTGGTGCTTCACTTGTTTTCTTTTTCAAAACCATGCACCGTGCTGTTTTGGACGGAATGCTTGGCTTTACCGGAGGTGTGATGGTTGCTGCAAGTTTTTGGTCGCTCTTAAATCCAGCCATTGAAATGTCGGAAAAAATGTACCCGAGTATGTCATGGATGCCTGCCGCTGTTGGTTTTTTGCTTGGGGCCATGTTTTTGTATTTTTTAGATAAAATCCTTCCCCACTTGCATTTGAATTTTGCAGAAAACGAATCGGAGGGAAAAAAAACGCAATTGCACAAATCTACTTTACTGGTGTTGGCGATCACCTTGCACAACATTCCAGAAGGATTAGCGGTAGGAGTTTTGTTTGGAGCAGCTGGTTTAGGGATTGATGGTGCCACAATTCCTGCGGCGATTGCGTTGGCCATTGGAATCGGAATTCAAAATTTCCCAGAGGGGTTTTCGGTAGCAATGCCCTTGAGACGTATTGGATTCAGTCGCCGCAAAAGTTTTTGGTACGGTCAACTGTCTGCGATTGTGGAGCCCGTTGCGGGAGTCATTGGCGCGGTAGCCGTAATTTACATGCAACCGATTTTACCCTTTGCGTTGGCGTTCGCTGCTGGCGCAATGATTTTCGTAGTCGTAGAAGAAGTGATTCCAGAAACGCAACGCGATAAATTTACCGACATTGCTGTTCTCGGATTTATCGGAGGATTTTTAGTCATGATGATTCTCGATGTAGCATTGGGATAATTGTTTTCACAGATTAAAAAAATTGTGTAGGTTTGAATTTCAAACACAAGTAGAATGAAAACAAATCACGAAATCGACTATTTCATCCAAGGAGAAGAAATGCAACTGGTTGAAATTGAACTAGACCCACAAGAAACCGTGATCGCTGAAGCGGGTGCATTCATGTACATGGACAACGGTATTCAGATGGAAACAATTTTTGGCGACGGATCGACACAACAAAACAGTGGTTTTTTTGGGAAGATTCTCGGTGCTGGAAAACGCTTGTTGACTGGCGAAAGTTTGTTTATGACTGCATACACACATATGGGAATCGGAAAAGCACGCGTTGCATTTGCATCTCCCTACCCGGGAAAAATAATTCCACTCGATTTATCCGAATTAGGCGGGAAAATCATTTGCCAAAAAGATTCGTTTCTCTGCGCTGCAAAAGGCGTATCGGTAGGCATCGAATTTCAACGCAAATTAGGCACTGGATTGTTTGGAGGTGAAGGTTTCATCATGCAAAAACTCGAGGGCGACGGATTGGCGTTTTGCCATGCAGGCGGTCACATTGTAAAACGCACCTTACGAGCTGGCGACATCCTCCGTGTCGATACCGGTTGTATCGTCGCATACACGCAGTCAATTGATTACGACATACAGTTCATCGGAGGCATTAAAAATACCTTGTTTGGAGGTGAAGGAATGTTTTTTGCGACGTTGAAAGGTCCCGGAGAAGTGTGGTTGCAAACCTTGCCAATTTCGCGGTTGGCTTCACGTATTCTCGCGTATGGATCAGGAGCGAGAAAAGAGGAAGGAAGTATTTTGGGCGGATTAGGAAATCTACTGGATGGAGACGGCAGGTAGCGCGCCGATTAACGTTGTTGCGATCCTTAACGGAAGCAAAAAAATACGGAAATCGATTCGCGAAGCTGTCCTCTATTTTCAGAATAACAGTGCGTATCACCTCGAAATAGAACGATCACAGTATCCGCTTCATGCGAGTGAATTAGCTGGTCAAGCACAACTAAATAATGCGCAAATTTTATTGGTTGCCGGTGGCGATGGTACATTTCACGAAATTATTAACGGTTTTGACTATTCGTTGCCTGCGCCTCGTTTAATCTTAATTGCAGCAGGAACTGGAAACGATTTTTTACTTGGGTTGAACCAGCAATTTTCACTTCCAAAACTCAAAAATTGCCTAGAAAATGGAGCGTGGGAAACCCATGACTTGATCCAACTTCAGACAAATCAAAAAACCTATTACGGTCTAAACATCGCGGATATTGGATTTGGTGGATACGTGATTCACTTGCTCAACAAACAGCGATCGATGCGCATTTCTGGAAAATTTTCATACGCACTTGCGATTTTACGGGCATTTGTACGTTTCAAAATCCCGACGTTACAAGTGACTTGGAACGATACGAGTGTTGAGGGGAAATTCCTGCTCATCGCCATTTGCAACGGTTCAACGTTCGGAAATGGTCTAAAAGTCAACCCGGAGGCAACAAGTCAGGACGGGAAACTTAACCTGTCGTGCATCGGAAATGTCTCGGTGATTGATTATCTAAAACAATTGCCCAAGTTGAAAACGGGGCGAATAATCGAGCATCCGGAAGTTAATTATACAACATGTACCAAGGGAAATATAGAGGTGATAGCCGGAAACGCCTATTTAGAAGTGGATGGAGAAGTACTTGAAATCGGCAAAAGCGTGAACTTCGAAATCAAAAGTGCATGCATTGAAATTGCAAAAATTTAATCATTTTTTTGGCGCTTTGTAAATCGGAACTGTTGAACAAGGCTCACCATACATGATACTTTTGGCAACAGTCTGCAATTTGAGAGTCAGCGACACCATCGCAAACTCAGGACACGGAATATCTGCACAACCTTTGACAATGAATCTACCTGCGCTGTGTTGCGACAAGTCAAACGCATCGATTTTTTGTTGAATCAAAAATTTCTGTAAATCAATTTCATTTCCAGCAATTGAAAAAGCAGCAATATCTTTTAGTTTGGAGCAAACCAACATGTATGCCCACGTTGGAACGATCGCATCTGCTGAGCAAAAAACATACACATTCTTCCCCGCAAACACCGACCAATCGTTGGTGGCGATAAAATTTCGAAAGTCTTTTTCTTTCAGCACCAACCCTTGCCAAAGTTGATCCGCGATATCGAAACCTACGATGGAACTCCGATCGGGCTTAAAATCTGCCAAATCGATACTAACCAACCCACTTTCTTTGATTTTATTACGAATTTCTTCCATGACGAACTGTTTGTCTCAAAATTACACAACATTGTTCGTAGAAATCAAAATTTTAGGAAAGATTTAGAAAAATGCAGTTGTAGAAATATTATTCGTAAATTGCGCCTTCAATCATAAAATTACACGATGAAATTAGTAAATGCACTATTAGTTGGATTGTCTTTGACCTTGTTAGTTTCTTGCGGAGGAGAGCCAATTTTAAAAAAATGGAAATTAGATGACATCAATATTGACGCACTTTTGAAAGAAATGCCAAAAGAAAGTCAAGAGATGATGCGTCAAGGCGCTAAAGAGAACATGGCGAAGACGAAAGGAAAAGTTACCTTGGAATTCAAAGAAGGTGGTGTTTTCACGGCGGAAAATCCAAGTATGGACGGAACGTCAACGAAAGAAAATGGAAAATGGAAACTTTCAGAAGACAAAAAAACATTGACTGCTGAAATCAAGGGTGACGAGCAAATTTTCGTTGTTCGCGAATTGTCTGGAGATAAAATGATTTTGGAACCAAAAGATCAAAAAATGCAATTGATTTTCATTCCAAAAAATTAGTCTATAACTTTTTTTGAAAGCCCGTTGTTGAAAGATGACGGGCTTTTTTGTGCCACGTTGTCAGCTAGATGTCAGTCATTTTGTTCAGGCACGTTGTTTGTCGGTCCCGAAGCATGAAATTTCAAAAGCATCCCGAATTTGGTAGTACGTTGGAAACGATTTTGTATCCGTTTCTGCTCGTTCTCGTGATGTGGTGTGTTTTTATCATCGATAAAATCTCGCCGCTCCACTTGTATCAATGGGGAATTTTACCCAACAATTGGATCGGACTGCGGGGCGTTTTGTTTTCACCGCTGTTGCATTCCACTGCTGACTTCTCTCATATCCTGAACAATACAACCCCAATCGCTGTATTGCTTGGCGCATTGATTTACTTTTATCGGCGCATTGCGCTTTGGATCGTTGGAATCAGCTGGATCAGTTCTGGACTTCTTGTTTGGGTTTTTGCCCACAACTTCGGAGCCTATCATATCGGCATGAGTAGTGTGATCTACGCGCTGGCAGGTTTCCTCTTTGTGAGCGGAACACTGCGAAAATATCGCCCGCTTCAAGGCATTTCGCTTTTTGTCGTTTTTGTATACGGAAGCATGATTTGGGGGATTTTCCCACTTCAGGAGCGCGTTTCGTGGGAGGGACATCTATCCGGTTTAGTGACTGGAATTGTACTTGCTTTTTTGTTTCGCGAAAAAGGTCCACAAGCCCCGAAATACGGATACGAAATTGAGAAAGAAATGGGAATCGAGCCGCCCGACTTGGAAGGTCAATGGAGAGAAAACATACGGCTTGCTGAAGAACGAGCCGAAGCCATCAAACAACAACAGTTTGATTTTGAAGTTATTTACAACTACAAACCCAAACAAGAATCTACGAAGTCGTCACATCCGGACGAAAAGCATCCACCAATCGACCTAGTCCAGTAGACGTCTCTTTCCACGAAGTGACGTCAAACTCGATACACACATAACCGGCGGTTTGGAGACCGATGTATGAATCCGTAAAGTAACTCGCCAACTCCGAAATCCCTTCGTTGTGACCGATGAGAAGCACATCGTCGTTATGTTCAAGGTTCCAAATAAAATCGAGCAATGCGTTCCGATCTGCCAAATACAGTTTTTGTTCAAATCGAATGTCTCTGAATTCAAAATACTGTTGAACAATTTTAGCAGTTTGACGCGTTCGAGCGCTCGAAGAACAAAAAACGGTGATTTTACGCGACAACCGATCATTGAGATAATTTCCGATCAAGCGCGCTTGCTCTTCACCTTTTGGGAGTAATCTGCGTTCGAAATCCGTTTTTGCGGGTTGTATCGCCTGTGTTTTGGCATGACGAAGTAAGTGAAGTTTCATGAAAGCATTATTAGTTTGAACAAAAATGCAAAAAACAATTCAACTTTCCAACCTATTCAATCAATGGTTCGTTTAGATTCTAAGTTGGAAACAAAAGTGCAAATCAAAAAAATTGTAACTTGCGTTGCTGACACAAAAAGTGAAAGACACGAATTTGCATGCAAATAACTCTAGAGGTACTCAAAGCGTGTGCTCAACAAGATCGAAAAGCACAGAAACAGTTGTATGAATACTGCTTCCGATCCTTGATGCCTGTATGTTTGCGTTACCACAACAACGAGGAAGATGCGCGTTCGTCACTGAATATTTCTTTTTTAAAAATAATCAACGGACTGGAATCCATTGATTTGAAAGAACTCAACTTCAATGCTTGGGCGAAGCGGATTACGACCAATACGTTGATTGACGAATACAGAAAATCAAAAAAACACCTTTCACATTATCAAGGAAAAGAGACGGAGCGTGAACTAGACATTCATGCAGAAATCATTCAAAACGATGCGGAAAGTGAATTTGGTTGCGAGTCTATTTTAAAACTTTTGACGCAAATACCCGATGCATCTGCAAAAGTATTTGGTCTGTATGTAATTGATGGCTATTCGCACAAAGAAATAGGTGAATTGTTAGATATGTCGGAAGGCACATCCAAATGGCACTTGTCCACTGCGCGAAAGCTACTGCGCGAAAAATTAGAAAAAATGAATACACAAATCCCTCAAAAATTAGTGATATGAGTTGGGAAGATAAAGATATAGACAAGTTATTTCGTGAATCAGCGAATCAAGTCAATGTTCCGTTTCAAGATTCGTTTTGGGACGAAATGGAAGCGATGCTGCCTCAAAAAAAGAAGAAAAAAGGATTCTTTTGGGTTTTTGGTGCTTCATTTACGGTCATCGCTGTGATGATTGCAGGTACGTTTTTGTACCCAACGCAACGACCTGTTTCCGCGAAATTAAATTCCGTTTCTACGGCAAACTCAACTCCAACAAACGTTGTAGCAATTTCACCCATTGCGCAAGCAACTTTATTGGAAACGAACAAAACTATGGAGACAACCGTAGAAGAAAAAACACAACACACGAATTTCAAATCCAACGATCACGCACCGCGCTTCCAAAACCGCGCTTCCAAAAATCCATTCTTTACCGAAGGTGCTATTTCAGCGCATACATCGTCTAACACTGGAAAAATAAACCCGACATTTTTAACCCCAATTTCTTATCAGAACATTGTAAACCAAACTGAAACAGAAATCCGTTTGCTTTTCCGTCCGATGTCAAATTCCATCGGTTTACAGCCAAGTAAAAACATCGAACTGCAATTGAAAAACCGAAAAAGCAATCCTTGGTTTGTACAGCTAAATGCAGGAATTTCGCAAGCTTATTTACGCGAAGCGTCAACGGTTTCTCCTACTTTTAGCATTGGAGTTGGTTACCAAAAACAAGTTGCAAACCTCGCGTTTTCAGCAGGATTACAAGTGCAAAACATGTTTGTCAATTCATTGGAAATCAACCGAACATCCCGCGTATATCATTTTGCTTCTACGACGTATCAACAAGAAATTCAGATCAAGCAATTGTACACCATGGAAATTCCGCTTGCAGTTTCGATGATCAAAAATCGCCACACATTTTCTGTTGGATTGACTCCAGGTTACCTCCTCGGTTCATTGGTGAAAGTGCGCGAATTTGAAAATGGTACGTTGGAACAACAAAGCAACTACTTGGGGCAACGCATCGGTTTAAAATCCTTGAGTTTGAAACCACATGTTGGTTACCAAATGCAAGTCAGCAAAGCCTGGCAAGTTGGAATTCAAATTCAAACGCAATTGCTCGATCAAATCGACCTCACACAATTTGCCGGAGAAGCACGAAATTTCCCTTTAATTGGTCAATTAACCATTCGAAAAACACTTTTTTAATTCATGAAAAATCTCCAACATAGCGTCCGATTGATCTTGATTGCACTCAGTTTTTTAATCATTCAAGGATGCAAAAAAGAAATCATTCCGCCACCTGCGAGCAACGATCCTGTGTTTACAGCCGTGGGAACGTTTGGTAGCAACCTCATTCAATTAAATGCAGGCGACCAAGGCGTAGTCATGGTTTCAGAAGTTGAACTTGTCAACGGAGTGCCTTTTTACAAAGGGGTATTGGGAAATGGCTCCACAGAAATTGAATTGGGAATTTTCCCTGGAAATTTGGACATTGAAACACAAAACACACCCGACTTTTTGAATGTCACTGAAATTCAGTTGGCTGAACTCACGAATGAACCGCTTATTGAAGTTTTTAAAGATTCACTTCCAAACCACGAAGCATTTTTATCCATTGATTGGACATTGACCGATAATAACGGCACAAGTCAACCAATGAACAACAATTTGGTGATTTCCAAACCCGGCAGATACAACGTTTGTGCGGTGGTGACTTTCAACGATTATTCGACCAAAACCATTTGCAATGAATTACTCGTTGGATATAAAAAAAACGCCGATTTTACACTCAATTTTTACCACGGTCCGACCAACAATTTACAAGTTTGGGTGGACGAATCATTGGGAGAAATGCAATCTGTGAAATGGTTTGACAATGAAACATACGTTGGATCATCTTTGGATTTAAACATGAATCTCGATTCCAGCAGTCACTTAATTCGTGCCGAAGTAGCATTTACCAATGGTGCAAAAATAAATCGTACAATATTGATTGACGGAACGTTGAACGGGAAAAATTTTGCCGATTTTACTCACTTGATTGAATCGAATTTTACGCCATGGGATTTCATGGCAAAAGTAAAAGTAAAGAAAGATGGAATCACCTATTTTTCAGAAAACACGCCAAACGCCACCAACAAAATCACGATTCAAGAAGCGAAATATCACGGCATTAGTCCACAAGGAAAACAGGTTTACC
>SSGT01000043.1 GCA_008017065.1 Crocinitomicaceae bacterium | reverse complement strand
CTCAATTGCAGCTCAAGGAGGTATCAACGCAGCAAAGAATTACCAAAATGATGGAGATTCAATCTTTCGTTTATTCTACGATACGATCAAAGGAGGTGATTACCGAGCACGTGAAGCAAACGTTCACCGTTTAGCAGAAGTTTCAGGAAACATCATCGACCAATGTGTAGCTCAAGGTGTTCCTTTTGCACGTGAATACGGAGGTTTATTGGACAACCGTTCATTTGGTGGAACACAAGTACAACGTACATTTTACGCAGCAGGGCAAACAGGGCAACAATTGTTATTAGGGGCTTATTCTGCATTGTCTCGTCAAATCGGATTGGGACGTGTCAAAATGTACAACCGTCACGAAATGTTAGACGTTGTTAAAGTAGACGGAAAAGCAAGAGGAATTATCGCGCGCAACTTGATCACAGGAGAAATCGAAAGACATTCTGCACACGCAGTAATCATTGCTACGGGAGGATACGGAAACGTATATTTCTTATCAACAAATGCAATGGGAAGTAACGTAACAGCTGCATGGAAAATTCACAAACAAGGTGCTTTATTTGCAAATCCATGCTACGTTCAAATTCACCCAACATGTATTCCTGTTCATGGAACAAATCAATCTAAGTTAACTTTGATGTCAGAATCATTGCGTAACTCAGGAAGGATTTGGGTACCGAAGAAAAAAGAAGACGCTGAAGCAATTCGTGCTGGAAAATTAAAACCAACACAAATTGCAGAAGAAGATAGAGATTATTACTTGGAAAGAAGATATCCTGCTTTCGGAAACTTGGTGCCTCGTGATGTTGCGTCTCGTGCTGCGAAAGAAAGATGTGATGCTGGTTTCGGAATCGAAGCAAATGACACCAACGAAGGTGTTTACTTGGATTTCTCATCCGAAATTAAAAGTAAAGGAAAACAAGCCGCATACGCAGCTGGAAACCATAATCCAAGTGAGGAAGAAATCATTGCGTTGGGTAAAAAATGGGTTGAAAGTAAATACGGGAATTTATTCCAAATGTATGAGAAAATCACCGACGAAAATCCATACGAAACACCGATGAAAATCTATCCAGCTGTTCACTACACGATGGGAGGAGTTTGGGTTGATTACAACTTACAATCAACAATTCCAGGATGTTTCGTTGCAGGTGAAGCAAATTTCTCTGATCACGGAGCAAACCGATTGGGAGCTTCAGCATTGATGCAAGGATTGGCGGATGGTTATTTCGTATTGCCATACACCGTTTCAGATTACTTAGCAAACGAAATCAGAACAGGTGCAATTCCAACAGATTCTCCAGAATTCGATGAAGCAGAGCAACGTGTAAACGATCAAATCAATAAATTCCTAAACAATAACGGATCCAAATCGGTTGATTATTACCACAAAAAATTAGGATTAATTATGTGGAATAAAGTTGGAATGGGAAGAAACGAACAAGGATTGAAAGAAGCGATCGAAGAAATCGCTCAATTGAAAGTTGAATTCCACCAAAACGTTTTCGTTCCAGGATCGGCGAACGAAATGAATCCAGAATTAGAAAAAGCACTTCGTGTTGCTGACTTCATTGAATTAGGTCAATTGATGGCAATCGATGCACTTCAGCGAAAAGAATCATGTGGTGGTCACTTCCGTGAAGAATACCAAGATGAAGAAGGAGAAACGTTGAGAGACGACGAAAACTTCAAATTCGTTGGTGCTTGGGAATACAAAGGAGATGACATCAACAATGAAGTTCTTCACAAAGAGCCATTGAACTACGAATTCATTAAAATTGCAGCTAGAAATTATAAATAATCTGGAAAATAGCATTTCGGAAAAAAGCATCTCTAAGGCTTATTTCCCGATAACTAATAATTAAAAGATATGGCATCAAAAACTATAAATATCAACCTGAAGATCTGGCGTCAAAAAAATGCCAATGCAAAAGGGAGTATGGAAACGTACAAATTAGATAACGTTTCTACAGATAGTTCATTTTTGGAAATGTTAGACCAATTGAATGAACAATTAATCAATGAGCGCAAAGAACCAATCGCATTCGATCACGATTGTCGCGAGGGAATTTGTGGAATGTGCTCACTATACATCAACGGAGAAGCTCACGGTCCAGATCGCGCAGTAACAACATGTCAGTTGCACATGCGTAAATTCAAAGACGGTGAAACCATCTACGTTGAACCTTGGAGAGCGAAAGCTTTTCCGGTGATCAAGGACTTGGTTGTAGACCGAAGTGCATTCGATCGCATTCAGCAAGCGGGAGGATTTGTTTCCGTGAACACTTCTGGTAGAACGATGGATGCAAACGCAATTCCAATTCCAAAGGCAGACGCTGACAAAGCATTTGAAGCAGCTGCTTGTATTGGATGTGGTGCTTGTGTAGCATCTTGCGTCAACGCATCAGCAATGCTTTTTGTTTCGGCGAAAGTTTCACAATTAGCATTATTGCCACAAGGAAAAGTGGAAGCAAAAGAACGCGTTCTAAATATGGTTCGAACAATGGACGAAGAAGGTTTCGGAAACTGTACGAATACAGGAGCATGCGCAGTGGAATGCCCGAAAGAGATCTCGTTGGAAAACATTGCTCGAATGAACCGCGAATTCCTTATGGCTGCTGTAACAGCAGAATCATAAAATTATACTTTGAATGGAAAAGAAGGCTACCCAATCACGGGTAGCCTTCTTTTTTTAAAAAAAAACTTCATTTTATCCAACATAATTCGATAAAAAATGTCGATTCATTGCTCAAAATTTCATTCTAAAGAAATCTTTCGCTATTTTTACACGTACAAAACTCAAAAATTATGAAAAAAACATTACTTACACTTGCCCTTGCCTTCGCAGGTTTTGGAGCGAACTCACAAGTAATATTCTCGGTTGAAGAACCTGCTTCTATCGCTGGAGGATATAGCTTAACGTATGCAGCAATCACTGACTGGGCAGTTCCAGACATGACGATTACTGCAAATGCGGTTTTAGACACCGTTAAACTTGCAGAGGATACTAGTCCAACTGCTGACTCGTTGATGTGTTTGGGAGCAACTCCTGGATCACTTGCGGGTAAAATCGCACTACTTTACCGAGGTACTTGTAATTTTTCTGTGAAAGCTAAAAATGCACAAGACGCGGGAGCAATCGCAGTAATTATCGTAAACAACATTTCTGGAGAACCAGTCGGAATGGCAGGTGGTACAGAAGGTTTGAACGTAACAATTCCTGTTGTGATGGTATCTGATGTTACAGGTGCATTGATCAAAGCACGATTGAAAGCGGGAGAAACTGTAGTTGCTTTTATTGGTAACAAAGAAAATTACTACGAAAATGACTTAGGAACTAATTTTTCTAAAATCCTAACGGCACCTGCACAAGCGATTCCATTGGAAGTAGCTCAAAATGCTACTGAATTCCCAGTTAACTTGGGTGTTGTTGTTTTCAACTACGGTTCTGTTTTACAAACAGGTGCTACTGTTACTGCTGAAGTAAAATACAACGGTACATCCATCTACAACGAAACATCTGCAGCAATCAATTTCGTAGCTGGTTCAGCGACAGAAGATAGCGTAGTTGTTACGTTCCCTCCATTCGCTCCAACTTCGTACCAAGCAGGTGAATATGCAATCACATACACCTTGACACCTTCTGTTACGGACGATTATCCTGCAGACAATACAATTACTACAAAATTTGTGATGACAGATAATGTATACAGTTTAGCACAAGTGGACGAAGATGGTCTTCCAGCGATAAGCAGCGGAAGTAAACCGAACCCACAGAATGGAAACTTTACAACATGTATTCACTTCCAAAATGCAAACGGAAGCAGAATTGGTGCACAAGGAGTTTACTTTGGAGCGTTGAAAAATGCAGCTGACGGAGCAATTACAGGAGAAGAATTCTTGATTCAAGGATTCAAATGGAATGCTGATTTCGTAGATATGAACGATGCTAATTTCGATTTATCGGATGCAATTCTAGAGGAATTAGGTTCTGGATCTTACACGTTCGACGGTGACTACCAAGACTCAACTTTGTACCAAGCGTTTGATACTCCATTCATGATGGAAGATGACCAACGTTATTTGTTTTGTGTGACTACAACAAGTACAACTGTATTCTTGGCGTACGACACTGAAACTAAATACGATCAATTGGATTTGTTGAACCCACAACCAATTGGACCAATCAAAAATGGAGATACATGGTCAATTGGTTTCGAAGGAAATCCAGTACCTGCAATGGGTGTAAAAACATTCTTAGCTGCTGAAGCTGGAATCATGGAAACAAACACCGTTCAAGCATCTGTATTCCCAAATCCTGCAAAAGATCAAGTGAATGTTGTAATCAACGGATTCAATGGTGATGCTGTAATGACAGTAACAGATTTAGCTGGTAAAACAGTGATGAATCAAACAATCACAATCAATGAAAATGGTCAAGCGAAAGTAAATACAGCTTCATTGACTAACGGAATGTATTTATTCAACTTAGAAATGGCTAACGGAACAGTAAGCAAATTCAATGTTGTTGTAAACAAATAAGACATAACGATACATTAAAAATCCCGAATTCTAAGGAGTTCGGGATTTTTTTTGTCCAAAAATTGCGATTCAACCAGTTTAAAAAAGCGCGTGAATTGAAAGGAACAAAAAAATAAGATTATATTTGACAACATGTTTGAACTCACGTAAAACATGAGTTTTGATCGAAAATTAAACGGATATGGCTTTAGATAAAATTGGAATTGCAAAACGCATTGCGCAAGAATTAAAAGACGGATGGTACGTTAATCTTGGAATTGGTATTCCAACGTTAGTTGCTAACTACATTCCTGAAGGAATTGAAGTTGAATTTCAATCAGAAAATGGGATATTAGGAATGGGACCTTTTCCATTTGAAGGAGAAGAAGATGCCGATTTAATAAATGCAGGTAAACAAACAATTACAGCACGAAAAGGAGCCGTGTTTTTTGATTCTGCGATGTCGTTTGCCATGATTCGTGGTCAACATGTTCAATTGACCGTTTTAGGAGCCATGGAAGTATCTCAAAACGGAGACATTGCCAACTGGAAGATTCCTGGGAAAATGGTGAAAGGAATGGGAGGCGCAATGGATTTGGTTGCATCCGCAGAAAACATCATTGTTGCGATGATGCACAGTAACAAAGCAGGCGAATCAAAAATCTTGAAAGAATGCACCTTGCCTTTAACAGGTGTTGGATGCGTTAAAAAAGTCGTGACTGAACTTGCTGTTCTTGAAATTAAAGACGGAAAATTTCATTTAGTAGAAAGAGCACCAGGAGTAAGTGTTGAAGAAATCATTTCCAAAACAGAAGGTGATCTTGTTATCCCATCGGATGTACCTGAAATGCAATTTGATTAATAACATTGAGGTTTTTGCTAAAATACGCCACTTCACTCGTTGGTGAAGTTTTGATACTGCTGCTGTTTTTTGTCGTATCCAACAATTTTTTAGCAGAACGACCCAATCTTATCGAAGCAGATGGAAGGGGATACTATGAATTTCTTCCCGCAGCGTTTATTTACGAGGACCTAACACTGTCTTACCTCGACACGCTTCAAACGGATTTTTACGACGATCCAATGATCGCAGACGTATTTTATCCTCGTTTGGAGAACGGTCAGCGCTACGATAAATACTTTTTAGGAACCGCAATTCTTCAAGCACCATTTTTTGGTATCGGTCATGCGTGGGCACACCTCTCTCCTACTGAAAAAGAAGATGG